>NZ_JBSFRB010000008.1:120462-261384 GCF_053589015.1 Streptomyces sp. NPDC003393
GCCCGCAAATCGGACACCCGCTCGGGTACGCAGCCGGACAAGGGCGCCGCGGCACGAGCCGAACAGGACGCCGGCCGCCGCGGCACGAGCCGAACAGGACACCAGGGGCATGGAACTGACGCTCCGCCCGCAAATCGGACACCCGCTCGGGTACGCAGCCGGACAAGGGCGCCGCGGCACGAGCCGAACAGGACGCCGGCCGCCGCGGCACGAGCCGAACAGAACTCCGAGGGCATGGAACTGACGCTCCGCCCGCAAATCGGACACCCGCTCGGGTACGCAACCGGACAAGGGCGCCGCCCTCCCCTACCCTCGTATCAAAGAGGCCGGTGTCCGTGCGGGGGAGGCGATCGTGTCCAGAGCAGGCACACGGCTGGGCCCCAGCGTGGTGGCCGTGATGTGCCTGGCGCTCATCGGCCCCAGCGCACACCGCGGGGAGCCCTCCGCCAGGGCGCTGCCCGCCGGCACCGCCACGGCTGTCGTGCCCGGCCGCGTCATGACATGGAACCTCTGCAATCCCTGCGGCGCACGCAACCTCGACCGGGCGGCACAGATAGCCGCCCACGCCCCCCAGCTCATCGCTCTGCAGGAGGCGTGCACACGTGACGTGAAGAGCATCCGGGACCACCTGGAGGAGTTCTACGGGCTGCGCTACCACCTCGCCCACGGGCCGGTCCTGCGCAGCTGGAGCCGGTGCGGAGGATGGCCGTGGAGTCCGGGAGGATACGGCCAGGCGGTACTCTCGGCGGCACCCATGACCGACCCCGTCACCGTGGAGTACCCCCACGGGGGCTCGGAGGACCGCGGATACATGGCGGTCACCACCCAAGTGGGCGGGCAGCGCGTCCGCGTCTTCAACACCCACCTCGCCGAACGGCGTCAGGAACACGTACGGGCGAAGCAGACCCGTGTCCTCGCCGCCGCGATCACCCGACACGACCACGCCATCGCGCTCGGCGACTTCAACGCCGTACCGGATGCCCCCGAACTCACCCCGATCTGGGCCCTGGCCACAGACACCTCCGCCCGGTGCCACCCCCCGTCCCACACCACCTGCGAGCCGACCACCCACTGGCACAGCAAGTTCGACTACATCTTCCTACGCGGCATCACCCCCATCGAGCACCACGTACAACCCACCCCACACTCCGACCACGACCCCCTGCACACCGACCTGCAGACACAGAACCACTGACCACCCCACCACACCCGAACAGGCACCCCACCAACCCCAAAAACACTTCCCAGAAACCACCCGACCGGCCACCCACACAGCCCCAGACCCAGCCCGACCAACGGTATGCCTCCTCAACGGCACGCTCCTGCCGATCGACAGCATTGCCACAGACCGATGCTCACGCGCGTTGCGAACATGGCGTCGCCGACGCCCTCACCGAGACCGGTGTCCATCGCTGGGCGGAAAGGCGTATCCGGGCGCGGGCAGCACGGTCCGTACCCCTGCGGAGACATAAATGACGTGTCAAGGACTTAGCTGCGACCGCAGATCAAACCGCTGCACATTCAGCAAAAGCAACTCCAGGAGTGTCAATCCGGACGTCACGGATGACAAACGTGACGCTCATCACTCATTCTTGGTGGGTAGCAGTGTTCGGCATCCTTCGCCGTCACGGCGTGATTCATCACGCGAGCCGCGAACACCTGCAGCTGGGCAACTGATGTAGTGTGCGCCCACTATGGCTCTTCAGGGATCGCTGGCTGTTTTGAGGCACCGTCCGTTCCGCATCTTCGCGTTTGCCCGAATTGTATCGATGAGCGGATCGGCAATGGCACCTGTCGCTTTGGCGTTCAGCGTGCTCGGGTTCGATAGCCGACCAAATTCTCTGGCGATCGTTCTGGCCAGCAACACCGTCCCTCAGCTGATCTTTTTGCTGGTGGGTGGCGTGGTGGCCGATAGATTCTCTCGACTCCGGCTCATCGTCCTCTGCAATCTCATGCTGGCCGTAACCCAGGCAGGAGTTGCGCTGCTCGTGGCCTCAGGCGCCGCGGACACCGCTCGAATCGCAGTGCTCGCAGCCGTCGCGGGCAGCGCGTCGGCCATGATGCAGCCGGCCATGAACGGTCTCCTGCCTCAACTTGTCGCCCCTGCCCAACTGCAGGAGGCGAACTCCTTGCTCCGCCTCCCGACGAACGTACTCAGAATCGTGGCTCCGGCTGTCGGAGGAGCGCTTGTCGCACTTATCGGTCCAGGATGGACCTTGGCATGGGATGCGGCCAGCTTCGCCATAGCTGCAGCACTGTGCAGCCGCCTCAATATATCTGGGACACCCAAGGCCGGCACTTCAGTAGTACGCGATTTCAAGGATGGATGGAAAGAATTCGCAAGCCGCGCCTGGCTGTGGTCCTACGTTCTTTCCGGAACAGTCGTCGTTGCCCTCTGGCTGGGCGGCTACCAGCTTCTCGGACCGGTGGCCATCCACGATCAGCACCGTAGTGCCGCCGTATGGGGGACCATTCAGGGAGCTTTTGCCGCCGGCCTGGTTGTAGGTGGCCTCATGTCCCTCAAGTGGAAGCCCTCCAGAATCATGGTCGTCTGCGTTTGCGCCAACCTTCCCCTAGCGCTGCCTCTGCTTGCACTGGCCGTTCATGCGCACCTCCTTGTTCTGGCAGTCTCGGCTTCTCTTGCGGGTATCGGCCTCGACATCGCCATCGTCTGCTGGAACACCGCCATACAGGAGCAGCTGCCCGAAGCAATGATCGGACGCGTCAGCTCGTTCAGTTCCATCGGCGAACTCGCGGCAGTGCCCCTTGGCTACATCCTGGTCGGTGTCACTGCAACCACCCTTGGAACCACCTACGTTCTGATCACAAGCGCCATCCTGATGACCGTGGCCACTCTCGTTCTCTTGTTTGCCCCGAGCGTATGGAATGTTCGTCGGGTCGCCACCAACCAAACGAATGAAGGCGCCCTCGCCTCCGCCTGATAGTTCGTCCCAGGGCGGAGCGACGAGCAGGACGTAGTTGAGATCCGGCGGAGAGGGCGTTTGCCTCATAAGGCATCGCTGTCCTCAGCCTCTTCGGCCCGTCGGCCCACGACGTCACCACGTGCGTACACAGCCAGGCCCCCTGCACTGATGCCACGACGACCTCAAACTCGAGGACCTCCTGGCAGGTGTGCACCGTCGTCGTGTCTCGAACTGGGAGTTGGCCAACCTCGCGCAAGGCAGAGTCGCTGTCTTCCCGTGTGCGCAGATGCCGGACCTTGGATGAGGTTACGGTCAGCCGGTGTTTGCGTCGCTCCATAGCGGTGCGCTCGGGTTTGCCGAAGGTGGCCAGCTGGTGATGTTTGCGATGCGCAGGTCGGGCGGGGCGCGGGTGCCAGTGCCGTGCACGGCATCGGCACCCGTGGGCGGTGGTGCGCGGGTCAGAAGCCGGGGAAGAGGGCTTCGAGGTCGGCCCGGGTGACGGCTCCGCTGGTCATGATGCTGTCGGTGGGCCGGGTACGGCCGTAGACGAGCCGGAGGACGGTCTCCGCGGTGCCGGTGACGGTGGCGGCTGGTTCGGCCGGCTCGCACGGATACAGATGGAGCTCGGCCCCGAGGTCCAGCAGCACGGTGCGCTCCGGGCCGGTGAGGTGAAGTGCGAGTTGTGCGGGGGCGAGGCGGGTGAGGGTGTCGGCGTCCCGGAAGCGGGTGGCGACCAGGTCCAGCCGCTCCCACAGCAACTCCACCTCCGCGTGTGGAATCGTCGCCTCCGGGCTGAGGGCGGCTTCGATGTCCCAGGCGTGGACGGAGTGTTCCGAGAGCCGGTAGCCGGCGTAGACGGGCACGCTGAGCGGTCCGGCGAAGTACGGCACGCGCACCGACTTTTGCTGTCGGGTGTCGAGGGAGTCCAGCAGGTCCAGGTGGCGGGCGTCGGCCGTCTGCCACGCCTCCCGCTGGGCGAGCGGGGACAGGGCGTTCCACCGCTCCCACACCGGCTCCACCTCCTGCCGGCTCGGTCCCCTCGTGTCGCCCGCGATGCCGCGCCGAAGCAGGGTGGTGGAGATTTCGGCGGCGCTGCCGAGATGGGACAGAACCTGGGCGATGCTCCATCCCTCGGCCGTCGAGGGCCGATTGAGGTCCTGCTCGGACAGGGAGGCGACGGTGTCGGCCAGGCG
Source organism: Streptomyces sp. NPDC003393 (assembly GCF_053589015.1). NCBI lineage: Bacteria > Bacillati > Actinomycetota > Actinomycetes > Kitasatosporales > Streptomycetaceae > Streptomyces > Streptomyces sp. NPDC003393. The sequence goes on from NZ_JBSFRB010000008.1 coordinate 124,580, forward strand.
CGTGGAACTGGCGTGCAGGGCATGGAGCCAGGGGTCGAGCGTGCCGGGCTCGTCGACGATGGGTGTACGGGCGGTCATGTTTTGCCTCAGCTGCTCTGGTGGGCGAGGTCGGCGGCGGTGAGGCCTTCCAGGGCCATGCCGACCTGGAGGCCTTCGGCCATGCGGCGGCTGATGCGCTGGCGCAGGGTGACGGCGAGGTAGCGGGTGAGCAGCTGCGGCTTGGCGGCCAGGGTCTCGGCGAGTTCCTGGGCGCGGGGCAGCACCCTTTCCAGGGGGTGGACCTCGGCGACAGCGCCCCAGCGTTCGGCCTGTTCGGCCGTGAATGAGCCCTGGGTGAGGGTGAGGTGGCGGGCTCGGTTGACGCCGAGGGCTTCCTCCCAGGCGATCTGGATGCCGTCGCCGGGGACGATGCCGAAGGTCAGGTGGGGGAAGTCGGAGAAGACGGTGGTGTCGGCGGCGATCACGATGTCCGCGAGCAGGGCGTACTCGCTGTGGACGGAGGCCGGACCGTTGACCGCGGCGATGATGGGCATCTCCAGGTCGACCAAACGCTGGAGTACGCGGCGGCCCTCGGCGAGGGTGCGGTCCCACTGGGCGGGCTTGGTGATGTCGCCCAGGCTCGCACCGTCGATGTCGGTCATGAAACGGTCGCCGGTGCCGGTGAGGATGAGGACCCGGTTGTCGCGGTCCTCGCCGATCTCGAACAGTGCGCGGGGGAAATCGGTGTGGGTGGTGCCGGTGAAGGTGGCCGGGCCCCCATCGGTGTGGAAACGCAGCGTGAGCACGCCGGAGGCAGTGCGGCTCATCGCGAGGTTCTCGAACGCGGTGAAGTAGGACGGGTTCTGGTCGGACACAGAGGGCTCCTCGGTAACGGTCCGGGCGGTCGTTCCGCCCGGTGCCCTCTATTCGACTCCTGCCCAGGCGATTCGCACAGCGCCTGGCTAGCGCGGTTGACGAAGCCCCTATAAGCATCGGTGATGGCCTCGGGCGCCGAGCCGGTACGCCGCGCCCCGCGCCCGGTGCGCGAGCACGCGCGATCCGCCGTGGCGCACGGCCGCGAAGGTCTGTACCACTCTTCGGGCCCGGGCGGCCGCGGTATGCGGTCATCGATGGTGACATCCCCTCCCTTGCGGGGAGCGGCTTGGCCGGCCGCCGGGCGCCTGTGATGCGATGGGGGCATGGAGATCAGGGCGATGCGCGCTTTCGTGGCGGTGGTGGAGGAGGGCGGCATGTCCGCCGCGGCGCGGCGGCTGCATGTCAGCCAGTCCGCTCTGTCCCAGACGGTGAGCGCGCTGGAGCGCGAGCACGGGGTGCGACTGCTGGATCGCTCCTCCACCGGCGTGCGGCCCACGGATACCGGCCTGGTGCTGCTCGCCGAGGTCCGAGCCGTCCTGGCGCGCTACGACCAGGCGCAGGCGGTCATGGCCGCCCGCACCACACGCTCCCAAACCGCCTTGCGCATCGGCATCCCCTTGGAACTGCCGGCCGATCTGCTGTCCAGGGCGCTGCTGGACCTGGCTGCTGAATATCCCGCCACCCGTGTACAGGCACGGCACCTGTCCACCGCCGCGCAAGTCGCGCAGTTGCGGACCGGAGACCTCGACCTGGGCCTGCTGCGGGAACGCCCGCCGGGCAGAGACTTCGACGCCATGCTGGTCGTCCGGGAACACCTCGGCGTCCTGCTGGCAACGGAACGCGCCGCGGGGCTGGCCGGAGGCGACGGTATCCGTCTCGAGGCGCTGAACGACCTGGACTGGGTGGGCTTCCCCCGCGACGGCAGCCCCGCGTGGTACGACGAACTCACCGCGATCCTGCGCAGCCATGGCATCGACCCCGGCCCGCCCCTCCCCGAAGGGCAACCGCTGATCGCCGAGGTGAAACTCGCCTCCGTCAGCGCCGGTCACGCCTTTGCGCTGGCGCCTCCGGGCTGGTCTCAGCCCCTGCCCGACACCGTCACCTGGTTCCCGCTGGCCGGCCATCCCATCGTGCGGCGCACTTGGGCCGTATGGAACGCCGACTCCCACCGCCGCGACCTCGGTCACCTGATCGCCGTCCTCGACCAGCCCGACGCGAGGAAGGATCCCATAGGCAACGTGAGTTGAAGTCGGGTCATCGCCTGTCCCGGACGAGACGGTGTACGGCGACGCCGGGATTCATCTTCCGGCGGCCGGGACGAGGCCGGGGCGAAGCGGTAGGAGATCGACTCCGCCAGCGGCTTGCGCTTCGTGTTGTGGAAGGCCGCGATGCGCCACTCGCCGTCCTTCTGCCGGACCAACCCGTACGTCTGGATCTTGGTGAGCTTTCGTGGCCGACTGCCCTTGAAGGTTTCGCCGCGCCCGTTCACCACGGCCACGTCCGGTCCCAGGAAGAGGACATCGAGTACCTCGTTCGCAAGCTTGGTGCCCTTCTTGAACGGGCCCGGGTACGCGCGCCGCGGACCCCGAGGACCGCAGACGCGTCATCGTGGAGCCGATCCCGGACGCGCTCACCCGTATCGAGGAGGTCGTGGGCCCCGCCCGCCGTCACATCGCCGAGGTGCCGTCGCGCTACACCCCGGAGCAGCGCAACCTGCTCTTCGACTACTTCGAACACGCGGCGCCCGCGTTCCGGGCAGCCACCGAGGAGATCCGCAAGACCATGGCAGCGAGGAGCAAGAGGACCGCCCGGGCCGAGGACGGCTGCTGACAGCAAAGATGGGTGGAGGCGTTGGCGGAGCAGATGGACGACCTGGTGGTTCGTCGAGTACACGGTAGTTCTTGGACTCCTCGGCGACGAGGTGGCCGCGCGTGGGCACCAGGATGCCGTCCGCAGCGAAGCGATCGTGGGACATCGCTCAGGCGCATGGAGTAACCCCGGCGCAGGTCGGGCTGCGCCGCCACCTGCGGGCTGAGAACATCGTGACCCCCAAGTCAGCCGCCCAGACCGCATCCGGCAGAACCTTCGGCTTCGCAGTTCTGTCCTCGCGGACTTGACCGGGTCTGCATCCCGGCCCGGAACGATGCCCTCACCTGACACCGAAAACCTTCAAAGCACCGGTCCCGTCAGGCAAGACGGACAGCACCACTTACGCCGCAGCAGCGCCACCCGCCTCGACGAGAAGAACACATCATGCAGATCGATCTCTCCGGCCGCACCGCTCTGGTCACCGGCTCCACCCAGGGCATCGGCCTGGCCATCGCCACCGCTCTGGCCCGTGCGGGCGCCCGCGTCGTCGTCAACGGGCGCGGCGAGGAGCGCGTCGCCGGCGGAGTCAGCACCGTGCGTGCCGACTCCGGCAGCGACGACGTCACCGGTGCCGTGGGCGACCTCGCGACCGAGCAGGGTACCGCCGCCGTGCTGAAGGCGGTGCCCACGGTTGACATCCTCGTCAACAACCTCGGCATCTTCGGCACCGCCGCACCGCTGGAGATCGAGGACGCCGAATGGCGCCGCTACTTCGAGGTCAACGTCCTGTCCGCCGTCCGGCTCGTCCGCGCCTACCTGCCCGGCATGAAGGAACGCGGCTGGGGACGGATCCTCAACCTCGCCAGCGACTCGGCGGTGGTCATCCCCGCTGAGATGATCCACTACGGCATGACGAAGACCGCGCTGCTCGCCGTCAGCCGCGGGTTCGCCAAGGACGCGGCCGGCACAGGCGTCACTGTGAACTCCGTCATCGCCGGACCGACCCACACCGGTGGAGTCGAGGAGTTCGTCCGCGAGCTCGTCGGCAACAAGACGCCCTGGGACACCGCTCAACGGGAGTTCATGGTCAAGTACCGTCCCCAGTCCCTGCTGCAGCGCCTCATCGAGCCCGAGGAGATCGCCAACATGGTCGTATATCTCGCCTCGCCCCTCGCCTCCGCCACCACCGGTGGTGCCCTGCGCGTCGACGGCGGCTACGTCGACTCCATCCTCCCCTGATCCTCCTCAGCCAACTGCGCCCCCGCCCAGCCGAGTTTGCTACCTGAGAGGGTGATTCGCGAGTGAATACCCGTTTCGGGCTTGGCGTTGGGCGAGGCGGCCTGTGGGAGGGCGATGAGGCCGGGGCGCGTCCGCGTCTGTGGGCGCAAGCGACCCGGCTCGCCGTTCCCAGTCTGCGTAGTGAGGTCGCGGCGATGCCTCGAATCGGAGTACGCCGCAGGTCGTGGCTGGGGCACAATCTTGACTCATGGCCGCCTCCCAAGATCCCGCCACTCTGTATCCCGACGTTGCGGCTGAGGGCAGCCTTGCCGCGGCACTCCAGGCGGTAGCCGACAGGGACGGCCTTTCCGTGTCGTTCACGGTCTCCGAAAGGGTCCCGTTGCAAGCGGCTTCCGTCGCGAGCATGGCTCCGCGCCGGACCACTCTGGCCATCAGCGCCTGGGCGGTCGAACGGCGTTGGTCGATCCGCGGGTGCGAGTCATTCCAGGACATGGCGCTTGTCGAAGGAGACACGGACGAGCTGGCCCAAATCGTGCGGGCCGCGCATGCCTGGCACAACGGTAACGAGTTGACCGCCATTCGGGAGGCCGCTCCGTTCGTGCACCTCACGGGTCGCTTCGAGGTGGCCGACCACGATCCGGAGCGACTGACCGAATCAGAGTGGCAGCATCTGCTCACCGAGGCCGGCGAGGTGGATTGGCCCGAGTACCGCGCGCTGATCGAGGCGGCATACGCCGAGCCGGCACTGCGGAGGCTCTACCCCTTCACCAGCCACTGGGTCCTTCGGTTCTCCACCAGCACCCGTCCGCACCTCACCGTTGTCCGATTGTGCCTGACCGCTCATCGGCAGAAGCCATTCACCGTCAGCACCGACATGATGGACGAGGGCCTCGCCGAGGCGACGACGGCGGCAGAGGCCGTGTCGATCGCTGCCAGCCTCCTGCCTTCCGATCTCGGACCCGTCACGTTCGGAGCAGGGTGAACAAGCCAGGCTCGGACTCCGTAAGAATGCCGCGACTGACCGGGCGCTTGAGCCTGTGCCGTGTGCTCTCGATGTTCTTCGGGACGATGTCGAGGTCGAGGGCCTGGCACAGGTCACGGGCCCGCAGCGGATTGCGTGCCTCGGCGAAGGCGGCGAGGACCTGCTGGTAGGCGGGGTGCTGCGGGACAGCGGGCCGCGGGTCGGGTTCGTCGGCGGGGGTGCGCCGGTGCAGCATCAAGATCCCGTACGTGCGCTCGACCACCCATCTTTTCGTCTGCGGCACAAAGCCCCGTTCTGCCGGGTTGCGCTCGACGATCTCGACATCGATGCCCAGGGTGGGCGCCGTGCGCAACCACCGCGCTCTTGAAACCCCGCGCCAAGCGAGTGCGGGCCAGGGACGATCTTGCTGTCCATACCGGGCGATGTGCGCAAGTCCTACCCGGCAGCCGGGACTGGGCCTGCCTGCAGGTCCCGCCTCGCCCTCCCGAACGACGCCGTGAACGGCTTCCTCGGCCCTCAGGCTGTCGCGGGTGTGCCGACGGTGTACAGGTCCTTGACCTTGACCTCGGTGACGCCGCGTCCCTCCGGGAAGACCGCGCGCCAGTCGCCGATCACGTGCAGTTCGTCGGTGCCCATCGCGCGGACGACCATGAGGCCCTCGTCGTACGCGCGGTGCGCCTTCCACCACAGGTTCACGAAGGCCTGGGAGCGGATGAGGTGCATCCAGTCGGTGCGGTAGATCTCCCGGTTGTAGTTCGACTCCCCCATCGTGGAGACGAACTTCGAGTACATCGCCTTCACGTACTCCAGTGTCACCTCGTCGTTCTCCAAGATGGCCCGCTCCCGGGCATCCTTCAGTGCGATGCGGAACTTCTCCAGCAAGCTCTCCGTGGCCCCTGACGTCCAGGACTCGTGAATCTCCGGCGGGTCGCACAGCGCGTACTTCGGGCCTGCCAGACGCAGCAGCAGGCGCAGGGTCGGCTCGGTCACCCACAGCGGTCCGGGTTCGTCACGGCTGCCGATCGGGTTGGGCAGATAGGCGTCGTGCTCCCAGGCGGGCGGCGTGATGAGGTGGACGCCGGCGCGGCGACGGTCGTGGTGATTGCCCGTGGAGTGCTCCAACTGACCGATCGGCAGGTGCGTCTTGAGAGCGGACAGGTAGGCGCCATTGACGTCGAGTGCGGTCACCTCGTGCTCGCCCGGCGGCAGTTCGGAGCGCGACCACTTGGGCCGGGCCTCCCAGATCTGGTCGGGGCCGCGCGCGCTCTGCTTGCGCAGAATGTCGGGCAGCCACGGGTGGGCGACGATGTCGTACCGGCCGCCCTTGCGGCTCTCGTCCAGCAGCGCCATCGCGTCCGGGATGGCCCGCTTCACCAGCGCCGCGGTCGCCGCTTCGACGTCGCCGGAGTGCGCCGCGAGGGCGGCCGTGACGGCGGAGCCGATCACATCCGGGGTGTCGGCGGTCTTCAGACGGCGGCCGGCTGGCACGACCTCAACCCCCCGCGCAGCCTGGTCCTGTCCCCCGCCGAGCGCCGGCCGACGGGGCTCTCTGTCCGGCGCGGGCCTGGACGGCCGCGCGGGCTCGCGCGTCCGTGTGCGCTCGCCCGAACCGCAGTCGGCAGGGTTCAGGTGCTGCGGGAATCCCGCGACCTGGTGTGAGGCGGGCTGCCCGCACAGCACACAGGGCTGGAGCACGGACAACGCCTCGACGTCGTCGCCGTCGTCCTGACCGGTCTCCTGCTCCGTGGTGACGACTTCGACCTGGGTGTCGTCCGCAGCTTCCTCGGCGGGGGCCTGCTCAACCGCGGCGGCAGCCAATTTGGCCCGCGCGCCCTCGAGGAAGTACGCGTACTTCTCCCGTACGTCACCACTCGGGTCCCGTCCGGACTCCCAGCCCCCGATGGTGGACGGGCTGACATTCAGGGCCTGCGCGAGTTGTGCGCGCGAAAGGCTCAGGTCTTCACGCAGGGCGCGCCGCTCCTCGGCGGACGGCAGCGCGGCCTCCTTCTTGGCCGCGGCGAGCAGAGCGTCGATCGCCTCGAAATCCGCCATCAGGCTCCCCCGTTCCGTACGGCCGCAGCGCGGGCGGTGTCGACGCGGCGCCCTTGACCGCGACGGCGCTCTTCGGGCAGCGCCTCCGAGGCGCGGGTGGGTCCCGCCAGGAGTTCGAGGACATCGATGCCGTAGTGCGCGGCGACCGCGTCGCAGTCGGCCAGGCTCCATGCCGCTGTGCCGGACTGCCGGCGGCTCACCTGGGCTTGGCTCACTCCCAGGGACGCGGCGAGGTCGGTCTGCGACTCGCCGGTCGCGTGCAGGAGCGCGGCCACAGAAGACCGCACCCGCTCGTCGAGGCTCATGCGCATAGCGATGACCATAGCAGGGGAGACTGATGAATCATGCGGATTTCGCATCGGCAGTTCTGCTGAGGTATGACTCGGTCGACCGCATTCGGCGCCATGCGGGATCATGCGGTTGCCGAGCAGTCGAAGAGCCATTGGTACTCGCCCAGCCACCAGGTCGTCATCGACGCCGACACCCGGCTCGTTGTCGCCGCCGGCGGGCCGGTTGCGGGCGACCGCGGGACAACTTCCGCCCCATGCAAGACGTGAGAGGTTCAAGGGGAGCGGCTGCCTGACGGCTCCGGCTCAGAGACGTCAGTCGATACAGAACTCGTTGCCCTCGATGTCCAGCATCGGAATGCACGAGTCGTTGCCGTCATACAGTGTTCGCACGTGTACCGCGCCCAGCGGGACGAGTCGTGCGCATTCGGCCTCGAGTGCGGCGAGGCGCTCTTCGCCCACGAGTCCGGTGCCGACCCGCACATCGAGATGCACCCGGTTCTTGGCGGCCTTCCCCTCGGGGACACGCTGGAAGTACAGCCGCGGGCCCACACCTGAGGGATCTATGCAGGCGAACCATGAATCCCGCTGCTGGGGTGGCTGCGACTGCTCGAACTCGTCCCAGGTGGCAAACCCCTCCGGAGGCGGCGGTACGACGTACCCCAACACCTCGCACCAGAAGCGAGCGAGACGTTCAGGTTCCGCGCAGTCGAAGGTGACTTGAAACTTCTTGATCGCTGACATCGGCGCACCATAGCAGGGGGTGCCGCCGCTGGATGGACCCGCCTGCGGGCCGTCGTGCTCTGAGCCACATGGCGGCGGAGCTCACCCGTAGTTCCCCAGGATCCCGTCCTGATCGAATACCGTCGCGCCAAGATCAGGCAACCCATAGAGTGCGGCCGTGGAGATCACCTACGAACGCTTCGAGTCGACCGACGCAGAAGAACTCGTCGCCCTCCTCTCGGGCGACACGTGGCCGTTCCACGGCTCGGACGTCGTCGATCAGGCCCAAGCGCGGCAGTGGATCGGGGATGGCCGCTATGACGGCCGGGACGACCGGGCGTTCTGGATCACGGTTGCCGGTGAGCGAGCCGGCCTGGTCCGGCTGATGGACCTGTCCGACAACACGCCGCTGTTCGATCTGCGGATCAGCTCCGAGCACCGAGGGCGGGGCCTCGGAGGACAGGCCCTGACGTGGCTCACCAAGTACGTGTTCACCGAGTTCCCCGAGGTCCAGAGGATCGAGGGCACCACGCGTCAGGACAACGTAGCGATGCGCCGCGCTTTTCGGAGGTGTGGTTACGTCAAGGAGGCGCACTACCGCGACGCGTGGCCGGCAGCCGACGGCACGGTGCATGACGCCGTCGCGTACGCGATTCTGCGACGTGACTGGCTCTCTGGCAGCGCAACGGTTCCTGACTGGAACGACGAGCGCATCCTCGAAGCGGGTGGCGATTGACAAGGGTGCCGCGGGCTTTTCGCGCTCGACCAGCGCGCCGTTCTCGAATCTTGCGTCGGAGCGGACCAGGGCAATCAGATGGGCTCCGGTGATCGCACGCCGGCGCTCCTCGGTGGACTCGGCCGACTGGAACACCCTCGCGAGGGCCGCGACCGGCTGCCGATCCCGTACGTGACTTCGAACAACCACCATTGCGTCGAGGGACTCCCACGCCCCCTGCATCCGCGGTGTCCTCGACTGGATCGGCATCACGGAGGTAGGGACTCCTTGCACAGCGGGCCCCTCTCCCGGCCGTCGACGCTGGCCGGGGGCGGTGCCGCGGACTCTGCGCCGCACCCGACCGGGTCTGGCATCCCCGTGGCCCTCGGGCGGCTGCTGCCGGCGGCGGCGATGCTGCCGATGCCGCCGGTGGGAGTGGGCGTCGGCCATCCGACGGACGTGCTGCCTGCCGTACGGATCACGGACACCGGCATGGTCACGTCAGTCACCGGGCGAGCGGGCATGACGGCGGGTGCTCTGGATTTGTCACACGACACTCGCTGGAGACAGGCTGCTCCTGACGTACCGTCCACTCATGAACCGGGATGGGACGTTGACTGTCGCATCTGTTCCCTTCGCGGAGCCTTCGTTCCGTCGAGTCGGTCACGGACGTGGGGTACGGCTTGCTGCGGCTCACCGCGCTGAACGTCGAGGTCGGCTACGTCCATGGTCGCGAACCTAGCTCGGGCAGCCGACTCGCTCGCCGCACCGCTCAATTGATCCCCCGGCCGCCCCTCCACCCGCGTCATCGCCTCACGAGCGCGCCCCGGGTCTCGCTGCTGGACGCGTCCCGGATCTTGCGGGAGAGCGGGCGGTACCCACGCCGTGCGCTCCGCTCCCACGCGCGAGGGGGTACCGCCCCGACAGACACGGCGTGAGGGCCGTGTCCGGTGGCCGTCGCCCCGTCCCTTGGGCGCGGCCTCCCTGCGCCACCTCCATGTCCTGGACGGCGCGGGTGTCCTTCAGAGTTTTGTCCGCGAGGTGCATGCGGGGCGCCGCGCGCGGGCGCGCGGGCAGACCGGCCGAGGTCGCCCGGATCTGGCGGGCAGAGCTGAGTGCTGGGTCGTCATGGCCCGATCGTCACACTCAAGGACCATCGGTGCATGCCTCGGATCCGGTCCTCACGCCGCGCCGTGCCGGCCGTCGCTCTCCAGCACGCGACGGTGTCTGCCGTGCCCCGGGCCTTGCGGGGGAGCAAGTTGTTCGTGGGCGCGCGGACCCCGGTGACGGCCGGTACCAACGGCACTCACCTCGCCCGACACGTCGTCGGTGGCCAGGAAAACGGTACAGATGAACATCGTGAGGACTCCGGGTTCTGCTGGTGGCGCCGGGGCGCTTCTCAGGCCTTGTGGTCGTTCTGCTTCTGGCTGTCGAGGACCTGGTTGACGTACCAGTGCCAGGCGTCGACCTGATAGCTGTGGTGGCCTGTCAGGACGATGACCCACTTGCCGTCGATCCAGCGGAACCAACGGTGGCCGTCGTAGCGATAGTGGTGGCCATGGTCGTGGCTGTCCCAGTACCAGTAGCCGTCCTTCCCGTCGTGCCCGTTGCCCCAGTGCCCCCTGCCGTCGTGGTGGTGATGCCCGCCGTCACGGTCCGCGGGGGCTGCGACGGCCACCCGCCCCACCGGCTTGGCGGGAAGAGAGGTCGCGGATGCGGCGCCGGCCGTGCCGACGAGGGCGACGCCGACCGCCGCCAGCGAGGCAGTGGTGGTGGCGATGCGGCGAATCAGCTTGTTCATGTCTGTCTCCTTGTGCGCCCGCCTTCGGCGGCGGAACGACGGAACGTACGTGTGCGGCCGGTCCGCGAAGCGAGGTGTGCCGTGAACGCGCGGTGAGTGGTTGACCAAGGTGGTCTGGTTCACCACCGCGACGCTCACCGCCGCACGCCCTTGAAGCTAGCAGATGATTGATAAGCCTCAATGATTTCTCAGATGTGACGATCGGCTCACCTGAATCTTGCCGTCGACGGGAATCAACCCACGGCCAACGAGCAGACGATCACCTGGGACCGGGACGGCCCTCGTGCGCACGAAGGCTTCTGGTGCACCGATCCTCACGGCGGGGAGCCTCGGCATACAGGGAGGCTTCTTCCTGGGATTCGGTTCCTGGGATAGCCAGTGCCAGGTACGGCGAGGGGCGGGCCGGAGAAGTGGAGGCAGGCGGGGGCAACTGGAGCACTCTGCGAGCCGCCTGCGCCGCCGACCGTGGCGGGAATCGGCCAGCGCGACCCGCCACAGCCAGGGGCCTGTGCAGCGGAGTGACTCGCCCCCTGCTCAGGACAGCACGCTAGCCGTTGTCGACCATAGGTAGTTTATGGATGTCAATGGTTATGTTCTTGATAGCATGGACTTATGACAGTGAACGAAACCGTGACCCAGGCAGCCGAGAGCGACCCGCTGCAGCGGCTCGGGTTCCTGCTCGCTCGGCACGGCGCCATCGCGAACAGCCGCGTTCACCATGCCTTCGAGACATGCGGGCTGGCCACACGCCAGGGCACGACACTGATGCTCCTGGGCACATCCGGGTCCATGGGGCAGCAGGCCCTCGCGGCGGCTCTGGAGGTCGACCCGAGCGTCCTCGTCGGGATCCTGAACGGTCTGGAGAGCGCCGGGCTCGTCGAGCGTCGTCGCGATACCGCCGACCGACGGCGCCACATCGTGGCCATCACCGATGAAGGCCGTTGCCTGCTGACCAAGGCGCAGGATGCCGTGACCGAGGTCGAGCAGGGTCTCTTCGCCGATCTGTCCCCGGAGGAGATCACGGCACTTCGCGGCCTGCTGGCCAAGGTCCGTACGACACCGGGCGATCCGGTCTGCACCGAGCAATGACCGTCAGGTGAGCGCAACGCGACGGCCTGCCGAGGGACGACTTCGGCAGGCCGTCGGCACATCTCTGCCGGCAGGCGCCGACAGGCCGTTCCACTGTGCCACGCCACGGTGACGACTCGTGATCGAACGGCGCCGCGAGGCCCGCGGGAGCCCCGGTCATCGCAGACCGTCACGCCGGCACACCCGGCCGCGACCGTCAGGCCCAGTCACTCAGCCACCCGCGCTCCGCCGCCAGCAGCGCGATCTGGAACCGGGTCCGGGCGCCGAGCAGGGTACCCGCGTCGCTGACATGTTTCTGTACGGTACGGCGGCTCACCTTGAGCACGCGGGCGATCGTCTCGTCCTTCATGCCGGTCGCCATCAGATGCAGTATTTCCCGTGTCCGCCGGTCCGGCTCCACGGCCATCAGGCCGCGCTTCCACACCGGACCGTCATGCCGGGTCTCCAGTGACACGGGCTCGGCGCGCTCCCACACGCTCTCGAACAGCGCCACCAGCGCCACCACCAGCGCGGGAGAGTGCACCACCAAAGAACCCGCCGCCGGACGGTCCCCGCGCACCGGCAGTAGAGCCGCCGCCCGGTCGAACACCACCAACTTCACCGGCAGTCGGGACGCCAGCCGCAGTTCCCCGCCCTGGTCCGTCCCGCGCAGCGCCGTGTCGAGGGACTGTGCGTCGGTGAAGCCGTCCGTGTCGTACACCGATCGCATCCGCACTCCGTGCGCCACCGCGAACTCCCCGCCGGACGCCTCCGAATGCGTCACATACGGCGGCTTCGCCAGGTGCAGGACCTCGATCGAACTCCCCTTCAGCAGCTGGCCGTAGCGCGCGGACACCTCGTCCTCGCGCTCCAGCACCTCCACCAGATGCGCGGCGCGCGGCCCGGACATCTCCTCGTACACCTCGTGGAGCCGCTCCACCAGCCCTTCGGCGCGGGCCAGTTCGGCACGCCGCCGGGCCAGCAGGGCGCCGAGCGCAGGCCGCGGGGGGCCGGCCGCCCACCGCGGTGCGGTGCCGTCGATCCGCAGCACCAGTGAGAAGTCGGCAAGGATGCGCAGTGCTCGTTCGGCCTCGGCGGAGGACACCCCGACCGCCCCCGCAATGTCGGTGACGTCCGCCGACGGCACGGCGACCAGGTGCTCAAGCACCTGCCCGGCCAGTGGATCCAGACCCGTGACAGCCCACGAGTCGTCCACCGTTCCGTCCATACGTTCCGACACTCCCGTGGTTGGTGACGCAGAGCTTGGCGAACGACTCGCCGAACCCGCCGACCAGGACGACATCGTGGTGCCCGCTCCCCATCTTCCCCATGACTCGTCTCACAGCATGCGGGCGGCCGCCGAAGCCGCCTGTCCCCGAGCCGCAACACGGCCGCCCCGAAGGGCTGCTCACGGCCGACCACTTGTCCCTGGGCGGCCCACACCACACGTCATGCGGCGCCCGGGAACCCGCGGCCGACACGAGAACGGCGAACCACTGCTCGACGGGGACAGCGAGCCCCGCGGCGAAGTACTGTCCGTCCACACCGACATCGTGAATCAGCCCCACGCTCAGCGGCCCAGTCTACGCCGCGACGGGCGACCCTCGGCCGAGGCCCAGCCGCAGATCGCCCTCAACAGCGCCTCTCCCGGCAGTGAGAAGGACTCGATCCCCTGTCACATCCCCCAGACCTCCGTATCGGACCTGACACCACGGACGCCATCGGCGGCCGGGCGAACCCGGCCGCCGGGAGACCGGTGAGGACCAGTCAGAGCGTCTTGACCTGTCCGCCGTCGATGATGATCTCGGATCCGGTGATGTTGCCCGCCACCGGCGACGCCAGGAAGAGGATGAGGTCGGCGACCTCGTGCGCCTCGGTGATCCGGCCCGAGGTGATGCCCATGTTCTGCGGTACGACCACGTCGAGCGCCTCCTGCGCCGTGACTCCGGCGGCCTGGGCGGTGGCGTCGGCGAAGCCGCCCGGAGCGGTCCAGAAGGGGGTGCGGACCGGGCCCGGGGAGACCGCGTTGACGCGGACGCCTCGCGGCGCGAACTCCTCGGACAGGGCCTTGTTCAGGTTGGACAGCGCCGCCTTGGCCGCCGAGTAGTCCACGACCATGGGGAAGGGCAGCCGGGCGTTGATCGAGCTGATGTTCACGATCGCCCCCCCGCCGTCCTGGACCAGGTGGGGCAGTGCCGCCCGGCTCACCCGTACGGCGCTGAAGAAGGTCAGGTCGAAGATCTTCTGCCAGTCGGCATCGCTGACGTCGAGGAACGACTCCCGGGGCTCGCCCGCGCCGACGTTGTTCACCAGGACGTCGACGCGGCCGTATTTCTCCACGCCCTCCTGGATCAGCCGCTCGGCTCCTTCCGCGGTCGACAGGTCGACCGACACGATCGCGATGTCGTGCTTCGCCGCCAGGGCGTCCAGTTCGGGCGTGGAGGTACGACTGCCCGCCACGACCTTGGCGCCCTCACCGGCCAACTTCTCGACCACGGCCAGGCCGATGCCCTTGCTGGCTCCGGTGACGACGGCGACCTTGTCCTTGAGGTGCAGATCCATGACATTCCTTTTCTGGATTGACTGATACAAATTTTCTGGATTATTCGATACAGAATCAGGGTAGACGGAGTCGGGGCAGAAAGGCCGCCCCACAGCCGCGACCCGCTGCGGCGCTCAGTCCAATGCGCGCATCGCGGCCGTCAGGGCGTCGTCGACGAACTGCCGTCCCATGCGGGCTCGGCCGACGACGCGGACTCCCTGGACGAATGTGGTCAGGAACCGGGCGAGCTGCCGCGGATCCTTCTCGGGTGAGAGCTCGCCCCGCACCTGCGCCCCTTCGAGGACGCCGGCGAGGAGGGACTCGACCTGCCGGATCGCGGTGTTGACACGATCGGCCGCCGCGGGCTGGCCCCCACATTGCGTGGAGGCGTTGACCACCAGACACCCGCGCGTCGGGTCGGCCAGGTCCGCCTCGATCATGGAGGAGAGCATCAGACGGATCGCGGGCCTTAGCTCGGCCGTCTCCTCGAAGATCTTCTGCAGACTGCCGCCCTGGAGGCTGGTGTACCGCTCGAGGGCACGGAGGTAGAGCTCCTCCTTCGAACCGAAGGCGGCGTAGAAGCTGCCGCTGCCTATCGACAACTCCTTGAGCAGATCCTGCAGGGACGTCTCGGCGTAGCCGCGGCGCCAGAACAGGTCCACCGCGCGGTCGACCGCCTGGTCGATGTCGAACTCCCTGGTGCGTGCCATGCCACGAGACTAGCACCCTTTGTGGATCGGCCAATCAACTATGTTCCGTCTCACGTGGCGGCGGTTCGAATGATCTGCTCGGTCCAGATGGTCTTCCCCGTCTTGCTGAAGCGGGTGCCCCAGCGCCGGGTGAGCTCAGCGACGAGATACAGCCCCCGTCCGCCTTCGTCACCGGCGCGTGCGTAGCGCAGATGAGGGGCGGTCGTGGTGGCGTCGGACACCTCACATGTCAGCACGCGGTCGCGGATCAGCCGGAGGTGAACGGGCCCCCGGGCGTATCTGATGGCATTGGTGACCAGCTCGCTCACCACCATCTCCGTGACGAACGACGCTTCTTCCAGACCCCAGGTGTCCAACTGCCGCGCTGCCAAGCTACGGGCAGTGCCGACGACCGCCGGGTCGCTGGGCAGCTCCCACGTGGCCACGTCCTCTTCGTCAAGGCGTCGCGTACGTACCAGCAGCAGTGCGCCTTGCGTGGAGGCGCCCGCGAGCCCGGCCACCGCCTCGTTCATCAGGTGTTCCACCGGGGCCTCACCGACCGACGAGATCGCGGCCCTGAGCAGGGGCGGTACATCGTCGGCGGCCAAGCCGTCCGAAGCCTCCACGGTGGGGGTGTAGAAGGCGAGCGTGCTGCCTGTGGGCAGATCGACCTCCACGGATCCGGCGAAGTCGTCCCCCGTGCCGAGCGGGACGCCAGGAGACAGCGCGACAGCTTGCGCGCTGCCGTCGGGCGTGGCGACGACAGGCAGGGGATGTCCCGCGCTCGCCAGCGTCAAGCGGCCGGAGACCGGGTCGTAAACGGCGTAGACGAAGGCGGTCTCGGTGAGGAGTGAACTACGCTCCTGCGGTTCTGTGTCCGGGGATCGCTCGCCGGCGATCCGGGTCGCCAGTGCGTGCAGGCGGGCGAGGACTTCGTCGGCGGCCAGGTCCATGTCGGCGAGAGTCTGGACAGCCGCGCCGAGGCGCCCGATGGCGGCCGCACCGGCAACGTCGGGTTCACCGGTCGTCCCCATGACCAGAACCACACGACTGCTCGAGACCGGGATCACGTCGAACCAGTCCGCCCTGGAGGCCGTGGGTGCGAAGTAGTGTGCCGTCTCGACGGCGCTGCGCTGAGGGAACCGCCGCGGCAGGAGGCTCCGCTGGAGGGTACGTGCCGCGCCGTGCTCCCGCAGGTAGCGCCGAGCGTTGTCGATGGCCAGCGCCGCCCGGGAAGCGAGATCCCGTACGGTGAGGACATCGAAGTCCGAGAAGGAGTTCCCGTGTCCTAGCCGGTAGAACGTCACCAGGCCGAGGACGACGCCCCGGGCGCACAGCGGCGCGACGAGCGCATGAGCAGGCTGCCCTGCGCCGCGGTCGAGAGGTTCTCCGGCGTAGCCGGGCAACACGGTCTCCATGCGGCGTGGCTGCGGGTCCGAAAGACGTTCCGCGGCCGACGGCGGGTAGGGGTAGAAGAGGTGCCGGGCTCGTGCATCGCTGTCGGCACGTGCGGTGCCGGTGTGCCGCAGACCGATTCGCCGGAGGTCCGCCACCGACGCGTCGGGTTCCTCGCCGGCTATGACCGGAGCGAGGACGTCGACGGCTGTGGCGTCGGCGAACCGAGGAACGGTGATGTCGGCCAGTTGCTGACCTGTGCGCATCACATCCAGGCTCGTGCCGATCAGGGTGCTCGCCTCGGCCAGCAGAGCGATCCGCTCTTCCGCGACGCGCTGCTCCGTGATCTCCACCGAGGTCGTGGCCAGCCCGAGGATGTGACCCTCGCGGTCGTTCAGCCGAAAGGCGGAGTTGGTGAACACATGCTCGTTGTCGGGGTCATCAGGGGGATGACCCCGCTTTTCGAAGCCGATGTGCGGAATCCCTGAGCGCAGGACCTCGGCCATGCACACCTCAAAGTCCCCGGCATTGGACTCGGGCCACACTTCGTGGGGCCTCAGGCCGAGCGACTGCTGAGAGAAGATGCCCTGCTTGCCCAGTGCCGCCGGGTTGTAGCGACGAAGATGCAGATCGGGATCGTAGACGCACAAGCTCACCGGAGATTGGCTGAAGAGCGCTTCCAGCACTGCCGCATCGACGTCATGCGTATCCGGGTTCTGCGCAGCGGGAGCCATGAGCACGGTCCAGCCGCCGTTCCTCGCACTCGGGTGCACCAGTACCCGGCATTCCCGGGTACGGCCGTCCTTGCGACACAGCCTGATGACGGGCGCGAGCATCCTGTCCCCGGCATGGCCCCGGTCGGCCAGGGTTCGGCGCTCGTCAGGGGCGGCGAGAATGGTCACCGGCTGTCCGCGCATATCCGCAGAGGTGAACCCGAGCAATGCCTCCGCTTCGGTACTCCACCGAATGATCAGGCCGCGCTCATCGCATTCGACTTCGGCCGCAGTACGGCGTTCCTCCGCCGGAGACTGCCGCTCTTTCGCACGTGTGCTGTTCACGGATCCCGTCCCCTCTGTGGCCGCTGCACGAGCCGACACGACAGGAAGACCGATATTCGTCCACGGTACCCGGGACTGCGGCGATGCGTTGAGTTGGTCCTATTTGGCCCTGTGTTCCGCGCTCAGGCAGGCCGCCCGGAGGCCGTATGCGTCCCTTCTTCCGCGCGGAGCGGGACGCATACGGCGAACCGTGAGAAGACCCGGTTCCCCGTAGCCCGCGCGTCCGCGCTTGCCGCTTCCCGTGCTCCATGGTCTGCGGCGCGGCCCTGGGCCGCCCTCGCCGGGTCGGGCCCGCTCAGGTGTTGTCGTCGTAGCCGGTGGACAGAGCCAGCTCGCGCCACTGCGCCAGTTCGTCGGCCACCGAGGCGAGCTTGGCCTCGACCCGAGCGACGCAGTCCGCGCCGAGCTGGAGGCGCAGCGGGGGCTTCTCGGCCCGCGCGACCTCGACGATGGCGGCGGCGGCCTTGACCGGATCCCCGGGCTGCGCGTGATTGGTCTGGTCCGCCCAGTCGCGGGCGCGAGCGGCCGACTCGGCGTAGTCCTCGATCGCTCGTCGGGTGTGGTGCAGCGAACTGCTGTCGAGGAAGTCGGTGCGGGAGACGCCTGGCTCCACGACGGTGGTGTGGATGCCCAGCGGTAGGAGTTCAGCCCGCATGGCCTCGCTGATGCCTTCTACGGCGAACTTGGTACCGGCGTAGATGCCCCATCCGACGCCGGCGGCGAACCCGCCGACCGAGCTGATGTTGATCACTCGTCCAGAGCGCTGCCGCCGCAGAACGGGCAGCACGGCCCGGCAGACTGACAGCATCCCGAAGACGTTGGTGTCGAACACGGAGCGGACTTCGTCGGCGGAGGCCTCCTCCACCGCGCCCAGCAGCCCCCGGCCGGCGTTGTTGACCAGGACATCGATGCGGCCGAATCGCTGCACCGCGGCTTCGGCGGCGGCCTCTACCTGCGTCTCTTCGGTCACGTCGACGCCGACCGCGAGAAGCCGGTCGCCCACATCGGGCAGCGCCCTGCGCACTGCTTCGGGATCGCGTGCGGTGGCGACGACGGCGTCACCGCCCTCCAACGCCTTGCGGGCGATCTCCAGACCGAACCCGCGGGATGCTCCTGTGATGAACCAGACCTGCATGAGAGTTCCTCCGATGCAACTGTCCCCGCCCGGTGGGCGTTCTGCCTGCCGAGGAAGCCGCGCCCTCTTCCAGGCAGAGCCAGGCAGCGCATGCGTGCATCGCGCGGGCGGTCCGGCTGGAGCCGCCGTTGACGCATCCGCTGTGGTCGCGTCCGAGCAGAGGGAGCGGGCCGGCAACCGTCGTCATCCGCCTGCCTCCCGGAGTTCTGAGTACTCGCCGATGATGCCTCACAGGCTGGTGCTCCGCCGGGAAACGAGGGGTTTCTGATCCGTGCGAGCCGACAGCACGGGTGGGGAGAGGTCCGCGGTGTCGTGGGATCGGAGTGCGCCTCCCCCCTGCGGGGCGCCCGCCGAGCAACCAAGCCGGAGGAACCGACGGACCGCCCGGCTAACGCCCCGGTCGGGCAGCGCGTTGGACACTCCAGTGCGCCAGCGGTTGCAGGGCGCTCAGCAAGGCCTGGCCGTCCGCGCTGAGGTCGTAACGGATCTGTACCGGGGTGCTGGGGATCACCGTCCGCTCGATGAGGCCTTCGGTCTCGAGCTCCCTGAGACGCTGGGCCAGAAGCCGGTCGGAGACGCCGTCGATCACGGCCCGGTACTCGCCGAAGCGGCGAGCTCCTTGGGCGGCGGCGGACAGGATCGATCCTGTCCAACGGCGCCCGATCAGCTCCAGAGCGGCCTCGAAACGCGGGCAGGAGTCATCGTGGATCGAGCCGCGCTCCAGGCGCGGGGGCTGGGTGCCGATCACGTTCATCACTCCCAAAGATTCTCTACGTACTTACTAAATATTAGCACCTTACCCAGTCTTTGCCGCTTCGCGCCGTCCGCCGGAGTGTAGGGGCATGACCGACTACGGACGCCCCCTCACTTTCGGGCTGAGCCTCAACCCCTCGGCCGGGTCGCTGGACGAAACCCGGCGCCTCGCGCGCCTGGCCGAGGACGGCGGCCTGGAGTACCTCGCCGTCCAGGACCACCCTTACCAGCCGGGACATCTGGACACCTGGACTCTGATCAGCACCCTGGCCGCCACCACGGAACGCATCTCGTTCCTCACCGACGTCGCGGACCTGCAGTTGCGCCCGCCGACCATGCTCGCCAAGGCCGCCGCATCGCTGAGCGTGATCACCGACGGCCGCATCCAACTCGGCGTCGGCGGTGGCGCTTTCGCCGAGGCCATCGCCTCGATGGGCGGCCTGCCGCGGCGTGGTGATCAGATGGTCGCCTTCACCGAGGAATCCCTGGGGATCATGCGTCGGGCTCTGGCCGGAGGGGCGGTGCGGCTGCAGAGTCCTCGTCACTCGGTGACCGGTTATCAGGCGGGCCCGGTGCCGCCCAAGCCCGTCGAGCTCTGGCTCGGCGCCCAGAAGCGCAAGATGCTGACGGTGACGGGTCGGTCGGCGGACGGATGGATCTCTCCGCTGAACATCTACGTCCCGCCGCACGAGGTGCCCTCCCGTCAGGAGATCATCGACGCGTCCGCCGCCGCCGCAGGACGCAGTCCGCGGTCCGTCCGCCGCGTCTACAACGTGATCGGCGTCATCGGATCGGCCCAGGGCGGCCAGGGCCTCCTCGGTGACGTGCGCCGCTGGGTGGACACCCTCACCGAATGGGCCGTCGTCCTCGGCTTCGACACCTTCGTGTTCTGGCCCGTCACGGATCCCGAGAACCAGCTCGCGCTCTTCGCCTCCGAGGTCGTCCCGGCCGTCCGTGAGGCCGTCGCAGCCGTCAGGAGCGGACGATGACCACAAGCCTCGACACAGCGCCGGCCGGCCTCGCGGGCAAGATCGTCACACCGGACGATCGCCGCTACGCGCTGCTCCGCTCCACGTACACCACCACGGGCGACCCGGCCGCGGTCGTCCTCGCCGAGTCCGCTGACGACGTCACCGCGGCCCTGCGGCTGGCCCGTGAGCGAAGCCTCCCGGTCGCGGTCCGCAGCGGGGGGCACGGTCTGTCCGGAAGCGGTACGAACAACGGCGGGCTCGTCATCGACCTGAGCAGGATGCGCAGGGTCGACGTCCTGGACCGCGACGCGCGCCTGGTCCGCGTGGAAGCGGGTGCCCGCTGGGCGCAGGTCGCCCAGGCGCTCGCCCCTCATGGACTGGTCATCAGCTCAGGCGATCACGGCAATGTCGGTGTGGGCGGCCTCGCCACGGCCGGCGGCGTCGGATGGCTCGTACGGCACTACGGGCTCACCATCGACCATGTCCGTGCCGTGGAGGTGGTGCTGCCCGACGGCACCCAGGTCCGTGCCGACGCGGCGGCCGAGCCCGATCTGCTGTGGGTGATGCGGGGCGCCGGAGCCGGCGCGGGCATCGCGGTGGCCTTCGAGATCGAAGCCGTCGAACTCCGCGACGTCGGGCTCGTGCAACTCGTCGCACGAGTGGATCCGGCCGGCGAGACCCTGCAGCGCTGGGCGGACGTCATGGCGCAGGCGCCACGCGAGCTGTCGACGGCCGTGATGATGACCTCCCAGGGCACGACGCCGCTCGCCTTCATCACCGCCGTAGTGGCGTCCAACAGGCCGGACACCGTGCAGCGTGCCATCCAGCCACTTGCCGGCATCGGCGACGTCACGGTCCAGCAGGCCTTCATCGTGCCCTACACGGACCTGGTCTCCCCCGCCCATCTGCACACCAACACCGGGCAGATGCCGTCCACCACCACCAACGGCCTGCTGACCGACATCACCGCCGACGCGGCCCGCGCCCTGGTGGCGGCGACGACAGGCCCCGAGCAGGTCCTGGTGCAGATGCGCTCGCTCGGCGGCGCGGTCAACGACACGGCTGCGGCAGCGACCGCCTACGCCCATCGCCACCAGAGGACGCTGGTCATCGCCTCGACGTTCCCGCCGCGCGGACGGCAGGTACTGCAGACCGCCTGGGACGCCCTCACCCCGCACCTGGAGGGGGCGTACGTGAATTTCGAGAGCAACCCCGATCAGGAGACCTTCGCGCGCGCCTATCCCGGACCGACCGGCTCCCGGGTCAGTGAGCTGTGGAGGCGCTACGACCCCGACGGGGTGCTGCGCCGCCTTCCTGTCGGAACCCAGGAAGCCACGAAGGAGTCCACAGATGGGCTTCCCCTTCCCCGTTCCTGATGAGCGTGCCCCTCGATGGACCACTCGTCCTGAGGCACGGCTCAACAGCGGGCTCAAAAGGAGCCCCGGCCGGCGCTCGGGGGACGGCGACCGGCCGGGACTCGATCCAGGGGGTGTGCGGCCGATCTCCCTGTCCGTAGCCGGTGCAGACCGCCGGCCACGGCTCGCGGGACAGGATTAGCGGCAGCAGGTGATCGGCCCGTTGACCGACGCAGGCGGTGTCCGCGGAACCTCGCCGGCCTCTGCCTGCCTACGCCCACCCAGCAATACTGATCATAAAATCATTTGGACACCGTGTCCAACGCGGTGTCCCGGGTTGCGGTCCTGGGCCCGCGGAGCGGCGTCGGCGACGCTGTCCGATGAGCTCCCGGCCGGTCTGTGCAGGGCTGGATCACGGTCAGGCCGGTGGGCGGCGGTAGACGCCGTGCCAGTAGCCGCGGGCCAGTTCGCGGGCGACGACCGCGTCGTCGCTGCCGTCACTGCCTGCCACCTGCTGAGCGATGACCTGACTGCCCCCTTGGACGATCACCCTGGCGGCGAGCCACGGATCGACGTCCGCCGGAGTCCGGCCGGCCCGCCGCTCCTCTTCCAGCAGGTGCACCACGTTGTCGATGAAACGGTCCTGGTCCGCGGTCCACGCCTCGCGCACCACCGGGTCGTATGCCGCCACCTCGTTGATCGCTGCCAGAAGGGCCGCGTGTTCGCGGTAGTGCCGCAGGATCAGCTCATAGGTGCGTGCCAGGCCGTCGACGCCGCCGTCGGCGCCGGTGGGCTTCCAAACGGCCGCGATCGCATAGCTCTCCTTCTTGAGGGAGCCGCTCAGCCGGAGCAGCACGTCCACCTTGTCCCGGAAGTACAGATAGAACGTCGACCGGGAGATGCCGGCGGCGTTCGCGATCTGCTCCACACTCAGTTCGGTGTAGGTCACGCCACCGGCGAGACACTCTTCGATCACGGACAGGATCCGCTTCTCGAGCGCGGCCCGTCGGTCGTTCGCGGTGGAAGGACGTCGAGTAGTGGAAGCCATACCGCCAATCCTAGGAATCCGGCCGGGGCCCGTGGGCCGCCGGTCGGGACGCGGAGCTCGGTCTCCGGGCCGGCGTGGTCACCCGAGAGCGTCGCGTCGGACAGCGTGTCCGACACGATGTCCCTGGTCCGCATCGGTGTCAGTGTCAGGGAGGGCGGCAGGCGGGTCGCCTCTCATCCGCGACGTGATGGGTCGCCGCCGGCTTCTTGGGATGGAGATGCTGCTTCTGTTCGCCGGGCTGGTCCTTCCGGTCCCGAAGGCCGTGCGGGTATCTCCGTGGCAGCCCAGCCGGCCAAGAAGGTCAGGGCCTGTTCGCTCGGCGAGTGCGGCTCCGCGGTGTAGACGAGCAGGCTCTGGTCCGCGGAACCCCGCAGATCCAGCACTTGGAAGTCCAGACTCAGCTCGCCGGCGATCGGGTGGACGAAGTCCTTGCGGCCGTGCCGCTGGGCCCGGACCTTGTGGTCCGACCACCATCGGCGGAAGTCCGCGTCCTTCAGGGAGAGTTCGCCGACGAGCCGGGCGAGTTCGGGATCGTCCGGATCGCGGCCGGCGTCCATGCGGAGGTAGGCCACACCCCTCCTCGGCACCGCGCAAGACCGCCAGCAACTGGTTCCGGGACCCTCCGAGGCCGCCCCCTACCGATGTGTTGCGCACCTGCTTGCGCGAGCGTCCGCAAGCATCGGAGATTCGAAGAATGCCGACTCCGCCCTTGAAGCCGTCGGTGCCGCAGAGGCGATCGCCGACCAGGCCCGCACCACGGCCGGCCAGGAGCAACTCGTCGGGCTCCGTTCGGCCAACGCGGCTGCTGCCAGCCGCTGCTGGCAGCGAAACCGGTTACATCGGCTGGCAGTTGGAAGGTGCGATGCGAGGCGTAGAGGAGAATGGGTACGGCACGGAACGCTCGCGGCTCCGGTGGGGAGCAGAACGTTGGATCTGCAGGCCGGTGTAGGCGTCTACCAGTTCGTTCGCGACCGACGCTACGATCTCCGGGACGAACAGCACCCGGATGGCCACGACGCGTACGTCCAGTCCTGACGCGACGCCCACGAGCTCAGCCAGGAGTGCGCTACTGCGGTTCACGCGGGCAACACCGATGAGGCCCGCCGCCTTCTCGACGCGGTCATGGCCATGGCCGACCAGTGGAAGAGCCACCCCGACTTCTCCGCCGCAACCCGCGCCGTCCGCGCTGTGCGCGACGCGGACACCACAGGCGGGACGGTGATCATGAAGGCCTTCTGTTTTCTCATGTCGGGCGCGGTCGTAGTCATGCTGCTCCTCACGCCCCTTGTGATCCGCCTTCGCATCACTTCGTGACAGTGGACAGTGGGGTGGCTGGCCATCCTGCTGGGCTCCATCGCCGTGATGGCCCTGCTGGGTCTGACGGCACGCCTCACCGCTACGGATGGCCGGCCGACGCTCGTTGACGACTTGGAATCCTGACCCAGCACGGACCGCAGGAACAGCCTGCTCGATCAGCTCGTCCAGGTCTTGATCTGAGCGGCGACCTCCCGCACCGGGAGCCCGTCCCGGGCGGCGCGGGCCAGCGGGAGAACGGTGTCCAGACCGGGGCTCACCGGAAGGCCGCACGCCGACAGGTAGGCCGCGGTCACCGTGGCTGCGAAAAGCAGGTTCCTCATCTCCAGGCTCGGGTTTCTCGCCAGTTCGCACAGCAGCGCCGCAGCCTTGTGATGGGGCTCGGGGTAGACCTCGTGGTCCAGGATCTCCGCCCGGTGACGTGCCTCCGCCGCGACGGGGACGCCGTAGTCGACAACCTGCGGATCTCCCGGAATCTGCTGCGCTACGGCCAGGATCCACGCGAGGTCGATGCGGAGGTTCACGCGGCGTCCCTCGGGGCCGTCTCCGCCGGGGTGTCCGGGAGGCCGGGGTACCGGTCCTCTCCGATTTCCGCATCGAAGGCGTCCGTGTAGGCGGCCAGGAATGATGAGGCGCCGGCCATGAAGGCCGCGCGGGACTGGTTCACGTCGGCCTCGATCAGGTCAGCCACGTACCCCTGCAAGCTCAGGCCCCGGCGCTTGGCCCGGTCCTCGGCAGCTGCCCTGACGGCTTCGTCCAGTCGGATGTTCGTCTGCTTTCCCATACCAGCAGTGTAGCTATATGCCGGTACCAGCACATAGCAAATCGGGACGTCGGCCCGGGACCCGGCACGGAAGGTGGGATCGTTCCGGGGGTAAGTGGTCCTCACAGAAGTTGTTGATCAAGTGACCGTCGGCTTGTCCGCTCGTTGGTCTGGACGTGGGGAAGAGACAGTCGCGGCCGTGGATCGCGTCGGATGAACTGTGGTCGCTGATCGAGCCGTTGCTGCCCAAGCCGGGGCCGAAGCTGGTCAAGGGACGGCCACTCCGGCCCTCCCCGCGGGCTCTGGTCGCGCTGCTGTACCTGCGCAAGCACGACACCCTTACGCAGATCGCGGCCGGCTTCCGGATCAGCGTCGGCACTGCTCACGCCTACGGGCACGCGGTCATCGATCTCCTCGCCCGCCGTGCTCCGGGCCTGACCCGCGCCCTGCGCGAAGCGGACGCGGAGTATGTGCTGATCGACGGCACGCTCACCGAGTGCGACCGGGTTGGCGACGGCCGCACCGACTATTCCGGCAAGCACCGCCGCCACGGCGTGAACCTGAGGTCATCACCGACCCGCGCGGCGAGATCGGGTGGATCTCCCGCGCTCTTCCGGGCTGCACTCACGACCTGACCGCGGCCCGCACCCATCGCATCGTTGCCACCTGTGTCCGCCTCGACATTCCCGCTTTGGCTGACCTGGCCTACCTCCGCGCCGGCGGCACTTTCGCCTCGCCGACCAGACGCCCGCCCCGCCAGGAACTCACCGCCCGGCAAAGATCGCTGAACCGGGCGCACGCCCGACTTCGGTATCCGTGGAACGTGGCATGGCCACCCTCAAGCGCTGGCATATCTTCCGTCACGCCCGCTGCGGCCCCAACCGCCTGTCGTCAGCAGTAAAAGCCATCCTCACCCTGGAGAAGCAACGCTGAAAAGGCTCAACGAGTCGCCAGTGGCGAGGGTGGTCCCCGGGTCACCGCCCACATTCAGGGTGCGCCGTAGGTCTCGCCGGTCAGAGTGCGCAAGATGTCGCTGTCCAGGTCGTGTTGTATAACCGTGCTGACGCGGTGGGTTCCGATCCAGCCGGGGCACAGGGCTCCCGCGGCTCCGAGGTTCACGACATCCGACGGCAGCGGGCCGCGGTCAAGTGTCGTGGCGAGTGCCGTCGCGGCATTGACCTTCCCCATGCCGGTCAGCAGGACGGGCAGGGACGTGTCGAGGTACTGGGCCTCTTCCTAGACAGCCAGTACGAGCAGAGGACGGTCACTGGTGATCTCTCCCGTGAGTTGCACGAGGATCAGAGTACGGACTGGTCGTAGCATCCCGTATCGGGTGACCGTCGCTAAACACCCTCGTCCGCTGCCGATCAAGGCACTGACATCGCATGGCGCCCGCACATGGCCGCACTCTCCCTCGGCTGACAGCTTTTCGACCAGGTGACAGTCCGCCAGGTCAGCCCCGAAACCGGCGGAGTTGTGGCGCGCGGAAACGCTGTCCCGGATGTTCATCGAGGTCGCCGCCGGATACGGGCCACGCAGCCCGGGTCACGGTCGACACCCGGCTGACCCGTCTGCACCTCTACCACATACTCACCGACCGCGGTGCGGCGCTCGTCGGCTCTCGCTAGCCGCGTCGGCCATTACGTTACGGAGATTGCGTGTAACGTGAATACCACTCCGCATGGTGACCACCGTCACATGCCGAACCGACACGACCGTACACGTGCATGCCTGCCGTTGGCGGAACGCCGCTCTGCATGGACATGCCTGGAAAGACGAGAGTGAACGATGGCTTCGCACTACGGGATGAGCCTGGTCTCACCGAGCCGGGCTGAGATCGCCCGCCTCGCAGACGGCATCCTCGGCCCGGTCCTGCTACCCGGTGATGACGGATATCCGGAGGAATGTGCCACCTTCAACCTATCGACCCCGGTGAGACCGGCCGTAGCCATCGGCGCGACGAGCATCGCTGACGTGCAGGCGGCTGTACAGTTCGCTGCCGCACGCGACCTGCCTCTGGCGGTCCTCACCACGGGTCACCAGGTAGCCCGTCCCGCCGACGGCGCGGTCCTGATCAACATGTCCCGCCTGAACGGAGTGCGCGTCGACGCCGCCCAGCGGATCGCCCGTGTCGAGGGCGGCGCGCGAGGCGGTGACGTGGTCGATGTGGCCGGCCGGTACGGCCTGGCTCCGATCAGCGGCGCCTCCCCCACCGTCGGTGTCGTCGGCTTTACCCTCGGCGGCGGGCACAGCCCTGTCCTCGGCCGCCTGTACGGGTACGCGGCCGACCACGTCCAGGCCGCCGAGATCGTCACAGCAGACGGCCGACTGCGCCGGGTCACCACCGTCGACGAGCCGGAACTCTTCTGGGCCCTACGCGGCGGGAAAGGCAACTTCGGCGTGATCACCGCCCTGGAACTCAGCCTGTTCCCCGTCTCCCGTTTCTACGGCGGCGGCCTCTTCTTCCCTGGTGAGTATGCGGCCACCGTGCTGCATGCCTGGCGGAAGTGGGTGACCAGCCTGCCCGGAGAGATGACCTCCTCGCTCGCATTCCTGCGCCGAGCCGGGCAGCCTTTCACCCTGCACGTACGGTTCTCCTCGCTGGGTCCACGCAACGAAGCAGAGCACATGCTGGCCCCGATACGCGCACTCGCGCCATTGACCAGGGACACGGTCACCGAACGGCCCTATGCCGGTGCCGCCACGCTGCACTTGGATCCGGCCCAACCCGTGCCGATGACCGAAGGAGCCACGGCACTACGGGAGTTCACCGACGAAACCGCCGAGGCACTGCTCGCCGCTGTCGGCCCCGGGTCCGACACCCACCTGGGCTTCCTGGAACTACGGGCCTTCGGCGGCGCGCTCGAACAGCCGCCCGCCATGGCCGACGCGGTCGCCGGGCGGACCGCACGCTGGGCGGTCATTGCCGCCGGCGGCGGTGCCCCCGACATGGTGCCGACGTTCCGTGAGGAACTGGCCGCACTGGCCGACGCGCTGGCATCATCGGCGCAGGGCGAGACGAACGTCAACCTCCTGCCCGCACGCAGCATGACCCCGCAGGAGATGCGCACCGTCTACGGCCCAGAACTCTACGATCGACTCCGCGCCGTCAAGCAACGGTACGACCCGCGCAATCTCTTTCGTATGAACCACAACATCCCGCCTGAACCACTGCAGGTTCGGTAAGACCTCTACGGGGGCATCAGAGCCCATGTGCGAGTCGGTCGCCTTCGGTCCGGTCGCTTCCACGTCCGTCAACTCACCCCGACCGGAGTAGTTCCGGCTCCATCCCCATGACACTTCCTTCGAGCTCGGACACCGAAGCTTCGCTGAGATCATTCTCAGGCACGATCTGGTGGCCAACCCCGGGCAGGAACGCGCCGAGTACGGCGTTTTGGTGCACCTTGTGACACTCCGACGGACGCGTAGAGGTCCACGGCTGTCCGAGGCTGTGCAACCAAGCGTATGCGTCATGCGCTCGTGCCATGTCTTCTCCGGGGAGCCGGAATTGCCCTTTTCCACCATCACCCCCACAGGGGACGCGCTGCCCTGTCAGAACCGGGGAACTAGGGCGACCGGCCGGACAGGTCGGCGGTACGTCCATGGGGGCCCAGCAGTTGCCCGGCACACCGTGGTGGAAGATTCGAGATCCGGGCATCAATGATTTCCTTGGCATTCCCCACATGTACATTCCCCGTTCTGCTGCTGCGTAACTCGACGACAGCTGGCGAACGCTCTGCTATTTTGGAAGAAATCTGATGAAATACATTCTTGACCCCGAATTGGCTGCCATAGCGCCGATGATTCCGCCCCTCGATCTCTCTGATGTTCCGAGTATGCGGGCACTGGCCACGAAGTTGCTCGGTTCAGCGCCACCGTACGAATCGGGCAGGGCATTGAATGTCGAGGACGTCACGATCCCGGGGTACCGGGGGGCACCGGGCATCGGGGTGCGTGTATACGCGCCGGCCGAAGGGAGCGGCCCCCTCCCGGGTCTGCTTTTCCTGCACGGTGGTGCATACGTCATGGGTGACCTGGCCGGCGTCGACAACCAGGCCCGTCTGATCGCTGACCGAACAGGCACGGTCGTCGTGAGTGTCGACTATCGGCTTGCTCCCGAGCATCCTTATCCGGCGTCACTTGACGACAGTTACGCGGCACTTCTCTGGATGGCCGGTAAGGCGGGACGCGACCGAGGTATCGATGGCACACGCATAGGTGTCTGGGGAGAGAGCGCCGGCGGCGGGCTGGCAGCCGCGCTGACTCTCGTCGCGAGGGACCGCAAAGGGCCCGCGCTGGCCGCGCAGTTCCTGGACGCACCTGCCCTGGACGACCGGCTGAAGACGCACTCCATGCGCAGTTTTCACGATACCCCCTTCCTGAGTGCTTCCGACGCCCCCTTCATCTGGAAGTATTACCTCGGTCACTCGGCACAGCCCGGCTCTCCGGACGTATCCATGTATGCGGCACCGGCCCGGGCGGAGCTCGACGACCTGGCCGGTCTGCCGCCGGCCTGGGTAGCCGCCTATCAGATCGACCCGGTACGTGACGAGGTGCTGAATTACGCACACCTGCTGATCCAGGCAGGCGTGCCGACAGAACTGCACCACTACAGCGGCGCATTCCACGTAGCCCACGTAATACCCGGAACAGTCATCGGCGCCCGCATGATCGCCGCTCAGGTCGAAGCAGTCAGGCGATTGTTGCACACTCCCTCCGTCCGGGAGTAGCCCGAAAGCTCGCGTCGCGATCATCTGGCTCTGCATGGACCTGCACCGCCGTAATGGTCGTCGAGGATGGATTAAACATGATCAGCCGTGCTTTCACCGAAGAAGAGGAAATGATGATTCCGTCCGTTCGTCCGTCTCAGGAGATGATCCTGCAGTATCGCGCATCGGGGGCATGGCGCGGGGACACTGTCGTGGAGGATGTCTCCAGGTGGGCGAAGCAGACTCCTGATGCTCCAGCGGTCGTGGCGTCCCGAGCGCGGGATGGCCTGGTCACACTGACTTACCGGGAGCTGAGCGGCTGGGTGGAGCAGTTCGCGGCCGCGCTGGCCGAGTTGGATGTCCGGGCGGGTGATGTGGTGTCCATCCAACTTCCCAACTGGTGGCAGGCCCTGGCTTTGGAGTTGGCCTGCTGGCACCGGGGAGCTGTGTTGGCATCGGTTATGACCACCATCCGCGGTCGGGAACTGGAGAGAATGCTGGCCAGTGTGGGGGCCGTGGTGTTCATCACGACGGATGTGTGGGAGGGCTACGGATTTGCCGAAGCTGTGGCCGAGATGTCGCCGCGGTTGCCCGCACTGCGCCATCGGGTGGTACTCGGCGACGTAGTGCGGGACGGCGAGGTGGACTTCGTCGAGTTCTTTCAGCGGCAGCACCGCCCCGCCACAGCCCGCACGCCCACAGATCCCGACGCGGTGGCGCAGGTGCTCTTCACCTCCGGGACGACCGGCGAGCCCAAGGCCGTACTCAAGACCTTGAACAATCTTTATGCGGTGGTGGCGCCGAAACTTCAGGGCGAGGACGGGGCGAAGTCGCGTTACTGCAACCCGTTGTCGCTGATGCATGCGGCCGCATTGTCGTACGCCACGCGGTCGTTGATAAGCGGTGGCACGTTCTTGCTGGTCGACCGTTGGGAACCCCGGCGCGTCGCTGAGCTGCTGGCCGAAACGGGAACAGAGCAGCTGGCCCTGGTGCCCCCGTTCCTGAGTGAGCTTCTTGCGGTGCTGCGCGAGGAGGGCATCCGGCTGCCGCGGCTGCGCGAAGTCGCCGTAGCGGGCAGCGCGATCCCGGCCGAGCTGGTCACCGAAACGGCTGAGGTACTGGGCTTGCCGCTGATCGCCTTTTGGGGAATGACCGAGGGCGGCTTCATCTTCACCACTCGCGAGGACCCGCCGGACTGGGCCGCGCACAGCATCGGCCGGCCCGGCATCGGCACAGAGGCCGAGTTGCGCCCGGTGTCCGAGCAAGGGCTGGTCAGCGAGGAGAACCCGGGCCGGCTCATGATCCGGGGCGCCTCGATGTGCCTCGGTATCATGGGACGCGACGGCGGGACACTGCGGGTGCTGGCTGACAACGACGAAGGCTGGTACGACACTGGGGATCTGGCAGTCGAGGACGGACGGGGCGGATACCGGGTGGTCGGACGGGTCTCAGACCGAATCGGCGGCACAGTGATGATCCCGGTCGCAGACGTGGAGGACGCACTGCGCGCTCATCCCGACATCACCGACGTCGCCATCGTCGGACACCGGGACAACCTCGAAGCATGTGCAGTACTCGTGAGCGCACTGCCAATCACTCTGCACGACGTGCGCTCATACTTGTCCGATATGGGTATGACCGAATGGTACTGGCCCACGAGAGTGGAGCGTGTCGAAGCGTTGCCACGCAATGCCATGGGCAAAGTGGAAAAGGCCCGACTGAAGGCCTGGCTCGCCGGAGAGCTGTAACCATCGGCGACTGTCTGCACGGTATCGGTCGCTGATTCGTGCGCAGCTGACCTCGATTTTTCAACGGGCGAACCGCCGAGCTGCTCGGCGGTTCGCCCGTAATTCCTGGCCGGGCCTGTCGGACGAGGGACTCCGGCTCGTTTCCGGGTGGTAGCTGAACGTGAGAATGCTCGTCCTGCGCAGAGAGGCGGTACACCGACGAGAGAATGACGGACGAGATCAGACTCGATACCGTACTTCCGCGACCGGGAGGATGGTCCCGCCGGCCCCCTGTGCGACTACCGGCGAGCGGCGCACAATGTGAGGGATCCATGGCTCCGGAGGTACACATGACCGAACTTGAGGACCACCGCCCGGCGGCGCAGACACGGCCGTGGTGCGGGCCGGGTGTGCGCTCCGTGAGTGGAATGCTCGTCGACGAGGTGCTGGCCGAGTCGGACCATGCACGGGTCGAGCTGCTTCGCAGGAGCTCCGACGGCCGCATTGACTGGCGCTTCCAGCAGGGAGCGCCGACAGTCTTCTGGTTCCACTCAGGGGTCCGTGAGATGCGCATCGACGTGGACGGTGTGGGATTCCACGTCGAGATGGTGCAGTCGAACGGGCTTTGCTTCTTCCCCGCCGGCACACGGCTCGAAGGCGTCTTCACCGTTGATCCCGTGGCCGAGTACGCCGCCGCCTTCCTCTCGCCGAAGTTCGTCGCGCGTTACGGGCCGACGGTCGGTGACCGGCCGCTTGTCGGGATGGCCCACGGACGCATCCAACTGGGCCTGATCGAGCTCGGCCGCGCAGCGCGTCGTTCGGACAGCGCTCTTGAAGCTCTCGTCGAAGGGTGGGCACTCCAGTCGCTGGCGCACCTTTCACGACTGGGCGACCCTGTCGTAGCCGAAGCCGGGCTTTCCGGCGAGGATCTCGCCCGGGTCGACGGCTATGTCCGCGCTCATCTGGACGAGAAGCTGACCGTCGACCAACTCGCGCGCGTGGCCGGTTTCAGCCGGCGCCACTTCCTGCGCGCCTTCAAGGAGCGGACCGGGCAGACGCCGATGCGTTACGTCTATGCCCGGCGGTTGGAGGAGGCTCAGGCGCGACTCGCACGAATGGAGGAGTCGATCACCGACATCGCCATCTCGTGCGGCTTCAGCCATGCCCAGCACCTGGCAGCCGCCTTCCGGCGCACCACGGGAATGACACCGTCGCAGTTCCGTCAGCAGTCCTGACCGCTGTCGGATAGCGCCGGGGCGGCCAGAGACGAACGCGGCCCTCTGGTGCACGTGGCGACGCTCTGCTGGACGTGGCAGACGCCCTTGTCAGGGATGGTGAGCGTACACGCGTGCGTGCTTACGACGAGACGACTCACCGAGGGATGCCCCGATGCCTCTGCCAGATCGAGAACGGTCTGTCACTCACCGACGACGTCAAGGCGCGTCTCGCCGTAGAGATCAGTGCATTTCACTGGCCACCGCGTCGCCGAAGCAGTTTTTTATTGTCGCCTGTCATGCAATGAGTGTTCTATGATTACTGAAATCGCTGTCATCGATGTCCAGGCTGGTCAGGAGACTGCATTTGCCGCCGCTTTCCGGAGCACTGGTTACGAGCTCCTTGCAACGACACCCGGATGTATCAGCGTGAAGATGTATCAAAGCAGTGAGAACCCGTCGCGGTTCATCGGCGTGAACGAGTGGGAGTCCGAGAAAGCCCACCTCGAAAACTTTCGCGGCAGCGACCGTTACACCAAGTACGGGGAGGCTCTTCGAGCCTACCTGGCCGCAGTTCCAGTCGTTCAGCACTTCAGCGACGTGATGGCCGGCTGAGGCGCCACCCGTTTCCCGAAAGCGATCGTCCGGTTCGAGCCGGGTGGGCATGGACTCCGGCCATCAGCGGACGAGACGGGCGTGGTTCACGCGGGCGGCGCTGAGGGCCGAGTGCATGACGGCGTCCGCCCTGCCTGCGAACTACCAGCGGTTCATCTCTGTGCTGAAGTCGGCTACGGACCCGCAAACCGCGGTGTTGGCTTCAAGCGCGCGTCACCCCATGTGAGAAAGGCACTCCTTCGTGAATACACCCGTGCCGCTGTCGGCGGCGGAAGCCTCCGAGGCCGAAGCCCTGTTCCAGTTCGAGTCCGGCGCCCCCGAGGCCGCACGCGCGGCGCTCGGCGTGAACGCCACCCGCGTCGGCGATGCCGTGGTGCTGTCGATGCGGAATGACGTGACGCACTTCTGGAGCAAGGCCCTTGGCTTCGGTCGAACCGCCCCGGTCACCGCGGAGATGATTGCCGAGGTGTGTGCCTTCTACCGGTCGGAAGGCACCCCTCAGGCTGTCCTCCAACTCGCGCCCTCCGTGATACCCGATGACTGGACTGAAATCTGCGCCCGCGAAGGCATGACAGGCGGAACGTCATGGGTCAAACTCGTCGCTGACGTGGACGAGGTGGTGGCCCGAGCCGACGCCCCGGACCGCCGACCGGCAAACGGCCTGTATGTCGCCCCGGTCGAGCCCGGTGACGCCGACCGGTGGGCGTCGGTGATGCTGCAAGGCTTCGACATGCCTGAGGAGCACTATGCCGACATGGTCGCCGCCTCCGCAGTACACCCTGATTGGTATCCCCATGCTGTCTGGCTGAACGGGGAGCTTGTGGGCACCGGAACCATGTACCACAACGGCGAAACGGCCCAGATGTTCGCCGGGGCGGTGCTCCCCCACGCCCGAAACCGAGGCGGCCAGACCGAACTGTTGGCCGCACGTGCCCGGGTAGGGGGCAAGCTGGGCTGCCGTCAACTCGTCGCCGAGACTGGTGCGGAGACCGACGGCGGTCACAACCCTTCCCTCCACAACATGCTTCGCCTCGGCTTCCGAGTGGCCTACGAGCGGCGGAACTGGGTATGGCGTCCGGCGGGCTGAGTTCCATCCGGGCAGGCGCTGTCCCATTCGGTCGGGTCAGTTTCCCTGAACCACCGACGGTAGCGTGTCAGCGGTCAGCGGCTGCTGGCGAACCGATCCGAAGAAGTCCCGAACCGACAAGACCCCGGCCGAGTGCTCAACGAGGTCCCCGAGTCCTACGACCTGGTCGGGCCCGGATACCCCGCCGACGAACTGCTCGCGGAGCAGTCGGCACACGGCTGACACTGGCTCTCTGCGATCCGCGGCACGATGAGATGTGCGGCGGTGAGCCGCTCTGCGACCTTGGTCGAGCCGGTTCAGGCAGATGCACTTCCTGGGTTCACGGCGTGTGCCAGTGAACGCCTGTCGTTCGCTTCTGCCACCGCGGCATGTCCTGGGCGCCCGTACCCACCACGCGACCACCAACTCCACCGTGTTGGTCGCTCTTCAAGAAATCCGCCACAACTTGGCTTTCCCACCGGCTTCGGCGACAACCGTTCCGCGGCACACACCGATGCCGTCGGCTGGGAGGCGAGAAAGGGACCGCAATGTCGGAGTTCAACGACGGGAACGAAGAAACGGAACTGCCCGACGGCCCAGACGTCTCCACGGAGGTCGTCGTGGTGGGATCCGGGCCGGCCGGCGCAACGGCGGCTCTGCTGCTGTCGACCCTCGGTATCGACAACATCATGATCACCAAGTACCGCTGGACCGCCAACACCCCGCGGGCGCACATCACCAACCAGCGCACGATGGAGGTCTTCCGCGACATCGGCATAGAGCCCCAGGTCCAGCGGGACGCCACGGAACACGATCTCGTCGGCGACACTGTGTTCTGTACCAGCATCGCCGGCGAGGAGATCGGCCGTATCCGCACCTGGGGGACCAGACCGGACCGCGAGGCCGACTATCGGCTCGCCTCGCCGTGCCTCACCGTCGACATCCCGCAGACCTATCTGGAACCGATTCTGGTCAGGAACGCGACCGAACGGGGTACCCAGACCCGGTTCTCCACCGAGTACCTGTCCCACACCCAGGACGCCGACGGCGTCACCGTCGACGTCCTCGACCGCGTGACCGGAAAGGCGTACACGATCCGGGCCAAGTACCTGATCGGCGCCGACGGTGCCCGCTCCGGTGTCGCGGCGGACATCGGGCTGCCCTTCGAGGGCGCGATGGACATCGCCGGGTCGATGAACATCACCTTCAAGGCCGACATCACTCCCTACGTCGGTCACCGGCCGTCGGTGCTCTACTGGGTGATCCAGCCTGGTTCGAACGTCGGCGGTATCGGCGCCGGGCTCGTACGGATGGTGCGGCCCTGGAACGAGTGGCTCATCGTGTGGGGCTACGACATCGGCGAGGAACCGCCGGTCGTCGACGAGGCGGCCGCCGTACAGATCGTGCGGAACCTGCTCGGCATGCCCGACCTCGACGTCGAGATCACGGGCACCAGCCTGTGGGGCAACAACGAGATGTACGCCACCAACCTCCAGCACGGACGCGTTTTCTGCGCCGGCGACGCCGTGCACCGGCACCCGCCGAGCAACGGGCTGGGCTCCAACACCTCCGTCCAGGACGCCTACAACCTCGTCTGGAAGCTGGCCGCCGTACTGCGTGGGCAGGCGGCCCCCTCCCTGCTGGACACCTACTCCGAGGAACGCGCGCCGGTCGCCGAGCGGATCGTCAAGCGGGCGAACCGCTCCAGCCGGGAGTTCGTGGATATCTTCAAGGCGCTCGGCGTGCTCGACGCGGAGACCGAGGCCGAGATGGCCGTCGCGATCGAGGAACGCAAGGCCAACACCCCACAGGGTTTGGCGAAGCGGGCGGCCCTGGTACGGGCGATGGAGCTGAAGAACTACGAGTTCAACGCGCACGGCGTGGAACTGGGGCAGTTCTACACGTCGTCGGCAGTGATCCGCGACGGTTCCCTGCGGCCCCGCCCGTCCCGCGACCCCGACCTGTACTACGAGATGTCCACCGTGCCGGGCTCGCACCTGCCGCACGCCTGGGTCGGCGACAGCTCCCGCAGGCTCGCGCTGATGGACCTCGCCCCGTACACGCGCTGGACGCTCCTCACCGGTATCGCCGGCGAGCCCTGGGAGGCCGCCGCCGAGAAGGTCGGCCAGGAGTTCGGCCTTCCGCTCACGGCCGTGGTGATCGGGCCTGGCCGCGACGTCACCGACCTGTACTACGACTGGGCGAAACTGCGGGAGATCGAGGAGAGCGGAGCCCTGCTGGTCCGGCCGGACAAGCACGTAGCCTGGCGGGTCATGGCTCTTCCGGAGGACCCGGCGGGCGCCCTGCGTACCGCCGTGGCCGAGTTGCTGGGTCGAGGATGAGCCACACGCGGTTCGACCATGACACCCTCGCGCAGCGGGTGCGTTTCGCCTCCGGGGCCGCCGCCGACAACCTGGCCGCGGAGATCGCCGTGCTCGGCGCCTCCCGGGTCATGGTGATCGCCTCCGAGTCGGGCCGGGAGCTCGCGCACGCCGTGGCGGACGGGCTCCCGGTGGTCTGCCGGCATCACGAGGTCATACGGCACGTCCCGGTCGAAGTGGCCGAGCGCGCCCGCGCCGCCTCGGCGACCTACGCCGTGGACGCCCTGGTCAGCGTAGGCGGTGGCTCCACCACCGGTCTGGCCAAGGCGGTCGCCCTCGCCTCGGGCCTGCCCGTCGTCGCGGTGCCGACCACGTACGCGGGCTCGGAGGCCACCAACGTCTGGGGACTCACCGCGGGCGGGCGCAAGACAACGGGCACCGACGACCGGGTACTGCCCCGCACGATCGTCTACGACGCCTCGCTCACTTTCTCCCTGCCCGTCGACCTCAGTGTGGCTTCCGGCCTGAACGCCCTCGCCCACTGTGTCGACTCGATGTGGGCTCCGCACGCCGACCCGATCAATTGCGCCCTGGCGAGCGAGGGCATCCGGGCGCTGCGCACCGGGCTGCCACTCATCACCGAGGACCCCTCGGGGTTTCAGGGCCGGGAGCACGCCCTGTACGGCGCCTATCTCTCCGCCGCGGCGTTCGCCTCGGCCGGATCGGGCCTCCACCACGAGATCTGCCATGTGCTCGGCGGCATGTTCGACCTGCCGCACGCCCAGACCCACGCCGTGGTCCTTCCGCATGTGCTCGCCTACAACGCGGCGGCTGCACCGGACGCCGGACAGCGGATCGCGGCGGCCTTCGACGCGCCGTCCGCGACGGAGGGCTTGAACCGGCTGCGCACACAGCTCGACGCACCGCGCGCGCTGCGCGACTACGACATGCTCGAAGAGGGCATCGACGCGGCGGCGGCCGCCGTGCTCAAGGCCGTACCGGCCGGCAATCCACGCACTGTGACACTTCAGGACGTCACCGCACTGCTGCGGGCGGCCTGGGAAGGAGAAGAACCACGATGACCGACACACCGACAACGATGGCCGGAACACCGACAACAGGGACGGCCGGGTCGCACCCCGTCTCCGCCGAGCAGCGGGCCAGGGAGGCCGCGCTGGTCGAGCAGGTCCTGCGGTCGTTCGACGGCGGCCCTGATCCGCGCCTGACGGAGGTGATGCAGGCACTGACGCGCCATCTGCACGCGTTCGTGACCGAGGTGCGCCTGACCGAGCAGGAGTGGGCGAAGGGCATCGAGTTCCTCACAGCCACGGGACACAGGTCCGACGACCGGCGTCAGGAGTTCATCCTGCTCTCGGATGTGCTGGGTGTGTCCATGCAGACCGTCGCAGTCAACAACGAGGTCTACGACCACGAGACCGAGGCGACGGTGTTCGGCCCCTTCTTCGTGGAGGGCAGCCCGGAGATCGCGATCGGCGCAGACATGTCGGCGGGTGCGGTGGGAGAGCCGTGCTGGGTGGAGGGTACGGTCACCGACACCGAGGGCCAGGTCGTCGCGGGGGCGGAGATCGAGGTGTGGGAAGCCGACGGGGACGGCTTCTACGACGTCCAGTACGACGACTCCCGCACCGCGGCGCGTGCCCATTTGCACACCGACGACGAGGGCAGGTACGCGTTCTGGGCGCTGACCCCCACGCCGTACCCGATCCCGCACGACGGGCCGGTCGGCGCCCTGCTGGCGGCGACCGGCCGGTCGCCGATGCGGGCGGCGCACGTGCACTTCATGGTGACGGCGCCGGGACTGCGCAGGTTGGTGACGCACGTCTTCGTTCGGGGCGACGAACAGCTCAAGATCGGCGATGCGGTGTTCGGGGTGAAGGACTCGCTGGTGAAGGACTTCGACCGGCAGCCGGCCGATACGGCGACACCTGACGGCCGCGAACTGGACACCCCGTGGTCACGGGTCAGGTTCGACATCGTCCTCGCGCCCGAAGGATCGTGACCGGGCGCCTGCACCGCTCGGCGGGCCCGCACACTCGACGGGCTGGCCGTGTCACTTCCCTTGGATGTCATTTCGACGCGAGTGCGGGAGTCACCTGCCGCCCGTCAACATGATCAATGTCGATGAGAATTGATGTCACTCGACCTCGGGATGGATCGGGAAGAGAGGCCATCGGCAAGATTGATCACGGGGCTAAGGGCTGTCCCGTAACTGCTGGTCATAGTGAGATGTTCTTGGTGTGACTGGTGTGATCACGGCGTCGGAGCCGTCCTGGATAGCCCCGTTCACCGGGCTGAGCCCGCGTGCCTTCGGGAAGCTGGTCACGGTTCTGCGGCGTGAGGGTGCGGACGCGGTCCGCAAGGGCCGGCCCTGGAGCCTGCCGCTGGAAGAACGGGCTTTGCTGGTCGCGGCCTACTCCCGCGGCTGGGAGGAGTCCGGCGCCAAGGACGCCGTCGGCAGCACCACCACAATCGCCGACGGCGGCTACCAGGGCACCGGACTGGTCATCCCGCACCGCAAGGCCAAGGGCCAGGCCGAACTCCCCGACTGGAAAGAGGAACACAACCGGTCCCACAAGCAGGTCCGCGCCCGCGTCGAGCATGTCTTCGCCCACATGAAGACCTGGAAGATCCTCCGCGACTGCCGTCTCAGAGGCGACGGCGTCCACCACGCCATGCTCGGTACCGCACGGATGCACAACCTCGCCCTCGCCGGATAGGCCAGCGGCCCGGTACAACGCCCGACCTCACCCGAAACCGATCGTAGATCATTTACGGGACAGCCCTTAGTACCGCAACGGTGCTTGCCGTGACTGCCGGCCAGGTCAGGGGCTGTGCCCGCGGCGTTATGTAGTGGCTGGTGCGGGCCTGGCGTTGTCGCCGCCGACGCCGGGTCGACCAGTGCAGGGTGTGCTCGACGGGTGGGGGACGGCGGTCGCTGAGACGGGATCCACTGCCGTCGGTCCTCACGGTGCCAGGGCCTGACCTCGACGCGTGTCCGGTCGTCGATGCGTCGGCCATGGGCGCCGTCCCCGCAGGAACGGCGCTTCCACTTCTGCCTCGGCAGGCCGGGAAAGAGCTCGCGCCCGGGGTGATCGACGGCCCAGGGGGTGACGACGATGTCGTGGCGGGTGGTGGCCATGACGTGGAACACGTCGGCTTGCTCCAGCTCGGACCGCCAGCCCTTGCTGACGCCGTAAGCGGCGTCCGCGGTCACCCAGTGGAACGGGATGCGATCGGCGAGGGCACGTCGGACCATCGCCTTGGCCATGGTCACGTCCAGTGCCTGATCAACAGGCTAAAAGCTTGGCCGGGCATCGCCGCCCGATACGACAGGGTAGCCGGGCGGCGAGACAGCCGCCGGAGTATCGGTCAGTGCCCCTCGATGAGGTCGACACCGAGCTGACGCAGGAAGCCGACGTTGTCGTACTGGACCCATTCCTCGGCCAACTGGCCGTTCTCGTGGTAGCGGAAAACGTTGATCAGTTCGAGTCGCATCGGCTGTCCGTTCGGCGCGATCGTGCCGATCGGGGACGCCTCGAAGGGCGCGGTGAAACGCCCCGACATACAGGTACGCGAACCGATGTACTCACCCTCGCTGACTATGGTGCGCCGCTCGCATGCGAATCCCTCGAACGCGGCACGCATGGCCGCGAAGAAGGAACGCAGCTGCGCGTACGTCATGTCGCCGTCGGGGCCGTGGAAAACGAAGTCGTCCGCGAAGTAGGCGTCCAGCTTCTCGTCGTCAGCCACGGCGATCGCCTCGCGGCCGATCCGCACCAGGGCGCGCGACCGCTCGTCGTAACGGGTGTCGTCAGGGGAAATGAACTCGCTCACCAGAAAATCCTTTCGGGGGTAGTGGCGTTGCCGCCGCTTTCGACACTAGACCCTGAAAACTCCTTTTTGGCCCTGCGCGACATGCAATTACCGGCCCGCTCCCATAACGGCTGTGCATGGCTCCGATGGCTACGATGGTGCCGTGCCCGAACTCAGCATCACCGCTCTCCGCGTCGTGCGCGCGGTGGCCGCACATGGCTCCCTGAGTCGCGCGGCCCGCACCCTCGGCTACTCCCAGCCCGCCATCTCCCGGCAGGTCTCGGCCGCTGAGAAAGCCGTAGGGCAGCCCCTCTTCATACGCGGCGCGCGCGGCGTCAGGACGACGCGCGCGGGGGAGCTTGTCGCCCGGTTCGCCACCGAGACCCTCGCCGGCCTTGACCGGCTGGACGAACGGCTCGACGAGCTGACCTACGGACCCGAGGTGCGGGTCCGGGTGGGGGCCTTCCCCGCCGCGAACGCTGCTCTGCTCCCCTTCGCACTGGCCAGGGCGCTGGAGCAGCAGCCCCGGCTGGCGTTCGCGCTCACCGAGGCGTCCTCGCCGCAACTCGTGCACCAGATCATCAGCAAGCGGCTGGACGTCGCGGTCGTGGCCTCCGGGCCCGGCCTGCCACAGCCGGCCCTGGAGGGGTTGCGGATCGCCCCGCTGCCGGGCGGCGAGCTGACGGTGGGCGTGCCACGCGGGCACCCTCTCGCCGCGGCGGAAGGCGCCGTCCCGGTGGGTGAACTCGCCCACGCGTCATGGATCGTGGGCAAGGGGGCCCGTGACGAACCACAGTTCGGCGCATGGCCCACGCTGACCGATCCGCTCGTCGCCTTCCGTACGCGGACCTGGCACAGCCGCTTTGGACTCGTCGCCGCCGGTCTCGGGGTCTGCGTCATTCCAGACATTCTCGCCCCGGTCGTCCCGGAGAGCATCGCCCTGGTGCGCGTGGACGACCCGAACTGGCTTGGACGGAGCATTCTTGCGGTCACCAGGAATGACGGAGTGGAAACGCACGAGATCATCGTCCGGGCCCTGCGGGAACCCTATGAGGATTAGCTGAGACGCCGACGGGGTGGAAGGCGAGAATCCCCATGGCGGGTTCCGCCCGACGCGTCCGGCATTCGGCCCCGTGACAGCCGTTACGGTGCGGAGACGGGGGTCCGGGCTGGGAGCAAGACGATGTTTTCCACGTCATGGCCACCACCCGCCACGACGCCATCGTCACTCGTTGGACCGTCGATCACCCGGTGCACGAGCTCTTTCCCGGCCCGCCGAGGCAGAGGTTCAAGCGCCGTTCCTGTCGGGAGCAGATGCGGCGGTGTCGTAGGCGGCGCGGGCGGCGGTGATGTCGGCTCGGTGGCGTTCCGCCCAGCCGACGAGCCCGGTGAGAGTTGCGTGGAGTTCGCGGGCCATGGGTGTGAGGCTGTATTCCACCTTCGGTGGCACCGTGGGGTACACGGTCCGCACGAGCAGGCCGTCGCGTTCCAGCTTGCGCAGGTTCAGGGTGAGCATGCGTCGGCTGATGCCGGTGATGGTCCGTTCGAGCTCGGTGAAACGCACCGGCCTGTG
This sequence comes from Streptomyces sp. NPDC003393, assembly GCF_053589015.1. Classification (NCBI taxonomy): domain Bacteria; kingdom Bacillati; phylum Actinomycetota; class Actinomycetes; order Kitasatosporales; family Streptomycetaceae; genus Streptomyces; species Streptomyces sp. NPDC003393. Next base: position 166,193 of record NZ_JBSFRB010000008.1, read on the forward strand.
TGCTGCGGCCACGAGGATTCCGATGCTCCACTTGCCCGCGACGTGGTCGAGGACCTCGGTGATCGGGCACGCCTCGTTGCTGACCTGGTCGGACACATCGGTGTGACTGCGGGACATGAAAGTGCCTCCTTCCGCTGCGCGTCATGGTTACAGAAGATGAGCGCTGTAACAAATCGTGCACCTTTGGAAGGGGATCCCCTTGCCGACAACCAACTCATCGGCACACACGGCGCGTCGGGTCGCTCTGGCCGTGCTCTGTGCCGGGCAGCTGATGGTCATCCTCGACGGGACCATCGTGAGCGTGGCGCTGCCCTCCATCCAGCACAGCCTCGGGTTCTCCTCGTCCGACCTGCCCTGGGTGGTCAACGTCTACCTGGTCCCCTTCGGCGGCCTGCTGCTGCTCGCCGGACGGCTCGGCGATCTCATCGGGCCCAGGAGCGTCTTCATCGCGGGTCTGGGCATCTTCACCGCTGCCTCCCTGCTCTGCGGACTGTCCCAGGACCCGGCGATGCTGCTCGCCTCCCGGTTCGTCCAGGGCGTCGGCGGCGCGGCGACCTCCGCCGTCACCCTCGGCATGATCGTGACGCTGTTCCCGCAGCCGAAGGAGCGGGCCAAGGCCATCGGTGTCTACAGCTTCGTCCAGTCCGCCGGCGGCTCGCTGGGCCTCCTCGCCGGCGGTGTCCTGACGCAGAGCATCGGCTGGCACTGGATCTTCTTCGTCAACGTCCCCATCGGCATGGTGGCCGCTGTGGCGGCCGGCCGCGTGCTCGCGCCCGAGCAGCGTTCCCGCCTCCGCAAGGGCAGCGACGCGGTGGGCGCGCTCCTGGTCACTTCCGCCCTGATGCTCTGCGTCTACACGATCGTCGAGACCAACGGCCACGGCTGGGCCTCGGTGCACACGCTGAGCTTCGGTGCCGTGGCGCTGACCCTGCTCCTGGCGTTCGTCGCCCGCCAGGCCAGGGCGACCCTGCCGTTGCTGCCGCTACGTGTGTTCCGGTCACGCAACGTCTCGGGGGCGATGGGCGTCCAGGCTCTCATGGTGGCCGGGATGTTCAGCTTCCAGTTCTTGGGCGTCCTGTATCTGCAGAAGGTGCTCGGCTTCGACGAAATACACACCGGCCTCAGTGTCTTTCCCGTTCCCGTCGCGATCGGCGCGCTGTCCCTCGGCCTGTCGCCCAAGGTCATCGCGCGCTTCGGCCCCCGTACCGTGCTTCTCCCGGGACTGGCGCTGATCGCGGCGGGTCTCGCCGCGCTCGGCCGCGTACCGGCGGACGGAAGCTATGCCGTGGACGTCCTGCCGGCGCTGCTGCCGCTCGGCATCGGTTTCGGCCTCGCCATGCCCGCTGTGGCCACGCTGGCGATGTCGGCGGCCACACCCGAGGACTCCGGCATCGCCTCCGGCATGTTCAACACCACGCAGCAGATCGGCGCCGCCTTCGGCCTCGCGGTGCTCAGCACGGTGGCCGACGCCCACACGGGCGCCCTGCTCGACTCCGGGGCCGACTCCGCCTGCGCACTCACAGCCGGTTACCAACTCGCCTTCCGCGCCGGCGCGTGCGTCGTCGTCGTCTCCCTGCTCCTCGCCGCAGCACTGCTGCGATCCCCCGCCCCAGCGCAACATCCAGCGGTCGAGGACACACCTGTCGCCGAGAAAGCCGCCCACTGACCAGGCCGCGCCGCCGCGGGGGCGGGGATTCCCGGGCCGGCGGGAGGACCGAGCCTGTCGTTCGCTCGTCCGTCACCCCCGCGCACTTCTGAGCCCCGCCCCGGGGCACGTCATCCGCCCATGGAGTCCTCGGCCTCCCAGCGCAGCAGGTCGCCCGGCTGGCAGTCGAGCACCTCGCAGAGGGCGGCGAGCGTCGCGAAGCGCACCGCCTTGGCACGGCCGTTCTTGAGAACCGCGAGGTTGGCGGGGGTGATCCCGACGCGTTCCGCGAGCTCGCCCACGGACATCTTCCGCCTGGCCAGCATCACGTCGATGTCGACCACGATCGGCATCAGATCACCTCGTCCAACTCGGCCCGCATCCGCGCCGCTTCGATGTCGCGTGCGACGGCCTGGGCCAGCAGCGTCCGCAGCACGAGCACGAGGAGCGCGACCCCCAATATCCCCACGCCGATCCCGCCCATGATGACGGTGACGCCCGGGTCGTCCCGCTGGCCCGGCGCATTGAGGGCCGTGACCGCGAACCACACAAGGGAAGCCGCCACGATCGCGCCGATCACGCCGTCCACGTACCGGAAGGCGGCGTCGGAGAACACGGTTCCGCGTCGCACCATCGTCACCAACCGCCAGACGCAGACCAAGACGACCTGGACCGACACCATGCCCAGGATCGTGAGCACCCGCAGCGGGGTCAGCGGGAGCGATCCGTCCTCCGGGTCGCTCCCGCTGACCAACGTCCACACCATCCCCGCCTGCACGAACACGGTGCCCGCGAGCACCACCACGAGCACGGCGCGCAGCGCACGCACTGCCAGCTTTCCCACGACTCATCCTTCCATCGACTTTCGATGGAAACCTATCGATATTCGATAGGTGAGGCAAGAGCTGGGCGGCGCACGGGGCCGCGGTGCCTCCCGCAACGTCCGAGGCGGCGCGTCGAGCCGGGGCCGGAACATGCCGACGCGACGGGTCCGGCACGGTCCTACACAGCCGGCCGCGGCCCAGCCGATCGGCCTGTCCGGCCCAGCGGCTGGCCGTCATTCGGCGGACGCCGCCGCACGTCGCCGCGCGTTCCGGGACAGTGACGCCGACATTGGTATCCGGCGGGTGCCGCGGCTCGCCCTGCCGACAGGCACGCCCCACCGCCGCACAAGCAACGCGCAGAGGTGCGAGGGAACCATGGGAATCATCACGCAGGACATGCGCGAGATCGTCGACAGCGCCAAGCTCGCGTTCGTCGCGACGGTCCGCGAAGACGGCTCGCCCAATCTGTCCCCGAAGGGGTCGCTGCTCGTCTACGACGACGATCACCTGGTGTTCATGAACATGGCCTCGCCGACCACCGTGGCGAACCTCAGGCGCGACTCCCGTCTGGAGGTGAACGTGATCGACTTCCTTCTGCGGCGCGGCTACCGCTTCCGAGGGACCGCGGAGCTCCGGGGTGACGGCGACCCCGCCTACGCGTGGATCCGCCAGTGGGTGCTGGACACGCACGGTCCCGCATATCCGTGCCACGAGGCGGTGCTGATCCGGGTGGACACGGCGCTGCCGGTCGAGTCGCCCGCCTACACCTTCGGTCACTGGAGCGAGGACGATCTGAAGCGAGCCTGGGCCCACACCTACGGCGTGGAACACGACTCGCCGTGACACCGGACCGCCCGTGACCGTTACGGCCGGCCCGCATGGGCCGCGGATGGTCAGCCGCTCCCTCGTGCCTCTGCCTGTCCCCCGGCCACCCTCCGCCGCCTCGGTACGGACAGGCCGGCAAGGCGTCTTCGCGCGCCTTGCCGGCCGCGAGTGGCACGAGACGTCATCGGACGGATTCGCGTGCGATCGCGGCGGGAAGCGGCGTGCGGCTGCTCGTTTCGGCACACGCTGTGACAGCGTGTCCACGGTCACAGCAAGGCGGGCACCCCGCCCGTACCGCTCTTGAGGAGAAGCACCATGTCGAAGCCTCCGCTGACCGACGAAGCGGTCGCCATGCTCAAGAAGGCCAACCCGGCGGTCATCACCACCCTCCGTTCGGACGGCCACCCGGTCTCCACGGCCACTTGGTACCTGTGGCAGGACGACGGCCGAGTGCTGGTCAACATGGACGAGGGCCGCAAACGTCTGGAGCACGTACGCAACGATCCGCGAGTCACCCTCACCGTGCTGGACGAGGCCGACTGGTACAACCACATCAGCCTCATCGGCCGGGTCGCCGAGATGAGGGACGACACGGATCTCGCCGGTATCGACCGGCTCAGCCGTCAGTACCTCGGCAAGCCCTACGGCCGACGGGACCGGGCGCGGGTCAGCGCCTGGATCGAGATCGAGCGCTGGCACGGGTGGGGCAGGTACAAGGACAGCGGTCAGGCAGGCTGACCAGCCTCCGGCGTCCTGAACCCACGGCGCTACGGCTCCGCGCTGTCGGCGCTGTCGGCGCTGTCGGCGCTGTCGGCGAAGGCTCCGTCGGTGAGGACGGGCACCACGGCACTGGCGTCCAGTTCACAGGCGATCGCCACGTCGTCGGCGAACCCGCCGCGGGACAGTTCGATCCCGGAAGAGCACCCGGCCACGGCACCAGCTGCATCCGCGGTTGCCGTGAAGAACGACCGCGCGGCAGCCGCCTCGGGCGACAGCGTGCCCACGCCTCGCAACCGCAGTGCGGCGATGATCGCCCCCGCGCCCAACAGGTCTTCCAGGGCGGGTCGCAGGCTTCCGTCCGGCCACCGCTCCCCCGCGGCGATCACCGCCACGGGACGTTCCTGGGTCCCGTAGCCTCGGCGGGCCAGCCAACGGCCCACAGCTGTTGCGTTACGGAGACAGCCGGCGACGACCACCGAACCGCCTGCCGCCGCGGCGATGGGGGATCCGTTGGGCGAGGGCAGCACGAGTCGGGGGGTGAACGGGGCTCGCCGGAGTGCCGCCGGAGACAGCGACCACGGTGAGTCCGACGTGGCCGCTCGCCGCCCCACGGACTCGAACGCGGCGAACACCGTCGGCCCGGGTGCCTGACGCCACAGGCCGTGCTCGTCGGCATCCAGACCCGGACAGTCGCGATACCACGCGCTCAGCGCGGCCGGGTCGGCGGCCCGCGTGAAGTAGCCGCCGATTCCAAGCACTCGTTCCATACCGCCCTCCTGCCAGGGCCGGGATCGAACGAGGCCGGCACCACACCATCACCCGCTCCACCGCCCCCGTCTCGATCACGGGGAAACGCGTGACCACCAAGGGTTTTCGACCCGAGGCAGACGCCGGGACGGACCGAGGGCCGCCGGGCGACGCGGACTCCTGCAGAGGACAGCACATCAGGCGACCGGAACCCGCTGATGCGGTTCGGTCGCGACCTTGCGGGCGGAGGAGATCGCGCCGCTCTGCCAGGGGTCCGGACAGCTCGGACAGTCGCCGGCGAAGCAGACATCGCCTGAGCCCGGTTGAGCGGGGCGAACGTCGGGGCGGTGGGGCCTTGAGGCATGGAGTGCCAGGCCGCCTCGAGGTGCGAGGTGAGCTTCCCCTGGTGCGCGTGACCAGGCTGCCAGTTCGGACCGAGCTCCGACGTACCGTGTCCGGATCCGGACCGGTCCGTCCTGGTGAGGGCGCCGATTTCACACCTGCGCAACTGCGAGTTCTCCCATCCGGCTTCTCCTTGTCAGGGCGCACGTGCGGCAGCGAGGGTGCAGTACGAGTCGCGGGCGCAACGACGCGCCGCACAACCGATGTTCCACTACGAGGCCGTGTTCTGCGGCCTCCGGTACCAGCGGCCGTCGACATCGGCAGACGGCCGAATGGAAGGACCTTCCAGATTGAATTCCTCCAGTAACGCCGCTGCGTCCCCACAGGGTTCGCACCGGCCCAGGCGGCGCCTGACCGCTACCGTGGTGCTCACGGCCGCAGCACTGATGTTCTCCGCCCTGCCCGCCTCGGCCGGCACCGCCTCCGACGCGGCCGGGAGCAGCCGCAGAGCGGGATCGCCACCGCAGATCAAGGCGACGGCCAGACCCGGGGCCAGTAACGTTCACCTCTCGCCCGCGAAGCGCCGGCAGCTGCTCGACCAGGCGGCGGACGCGGCACCGGACACCGCCCGTTCGCTGAAGCTCGGCACGCGGGAGAAGCTGATCCCGAAGGACGTGATCCAGGACGCCGACGGGACGCTCCACACCCGGTACGAGCGGACCTACGCCGGACTGCGCGTGATCGGCGGCGACCTGGTGGTCCATCAGCGACACGGTTCCCGCACGGTCACGTACGCCTCCGAGCAGAAGCTGACACTTCCGACGACCACACCCAAGGTCTCCGCGGCCGCGGCGAAGAAGTCGGCCCTGAGCAAGGCTGCGGCGAAGGGCACCCGCAAGGCGAGCTCGAAGGCCGGACCGCACCAGGTGGTCTGGATGATGGGCGATGCCCCGAAGCTGGCCTGGGAGACGGTCGTCACCGGCGTACAGCAGGACGGGTCCCCCAGCGAACGTCACGTCGTCACCGACGCCGCGAGCGACGCCGTTCTGGAGAACGCCGAACACGTGAAGTCCGCCCAGGGCAACAGCCTCTACAGCGGCCAGGTCACGCTCGGCTCCACCCGACAGGACGACGGCACCTACGCCCTGATCGACCCGAAGCACGGCGGTCACCGGACGCTCGACTCGACAGTCAACTCCAGCGGCGTCCTGTTCACCGACGATGACGACGTGTGGGGCGACGGAACCGCGGCGAGCCCCCAGACCGCGGCGGTGGACGCCGCATACGGCGCGCAGACGACGTGGGACTTCTACAAGGACAGCTTCGGCCGCAACGGCATAGCCGACGACGGTCGCGGCAGCAGCTCCCGAGTCCACTACCAAGCCACGCCAGGGGTCCCGCTCGCCAACGCCAACTGGCAGGACGGCTGCTTCTGCATGAGCTACGGTGACGGCGCCGACGGGCAGCACCCGGTGACGTCCCTGGACATCGCCGCGCACGAGATGACGCACGGTGTCACCTCCGCCACCGCCGGACTGGGCAGCTACGGCGAGTCACCGGGCCTCAACGAGGCGATCAGCGACATGATGGCCGCCGCCGTCGAGTTCTACGCCGACAACCCCAACGACGTGCCCGACTACACGATGGCCGAGCTGGACGACCTGCACGGTGACGGCAAGCCCATCCGCTACATGGACCGTCCCTCCAAGGCGGGCGTCAGCTCGGTCGGCTACGCGCCGCTGGACTACTGGACGCCGCAGGCGAAGTCGCAGGAACCGCACATGGTGGCGGGCGTGGGTGACCACTTCTTCTACCTGCTCGCCGAGGGCAGCGGACGCAAGACCATCAACGGCGTGGACTACGACAGCCCCACGTACGACGGGCTGCCGGTGGCGGGTGTCGGCCTGGCCGACGCGAGCAAGGTGGTGTATCGCGCGCTCACCGTCTACATGACCAGCACCACCGACTACGCGGGCGCCCGGACCGCGACGCTCCAGGCCGCCGCCGACCTCTACGGCGACCAGAGCGACGCCTACGAGGCCGTCGCCAACGCCTGGGCGGCCGTCAACGTCGGGGCCCGTTACGTCAACCACATCGCCGCCGACCCGCTGCCCACCGAGCCGGTGGCGGTCGGCCAGCCGGTCAGCCGTCAGATCACCGCGTACAGCAGCCGTCCCGGCCCGCTGACCTACTCGGCCAAGGGGCTGCCGCGAGGCCTGTCCCTCGACCGGACCACCGGTCTGGTCACCGGTACCCCCACCAAGGCGGGCGACTACCCCTCGGTGATCGCCATCACGAACGCGGCCGGGGACACCCGGAAGTTCTCGTTCACCTGGACCGCTCTGGAATCCGGCGGACACTACTTCGTCAACCCCAGCACGTACGTGATCCCCAAGTGGGGTGTGGTCGAGTCCCCGCTGATCGTGCACGGGCAGCCGGGCAAGGCACCGAGTGACCTCACGGTCACGGTCGATCTCAAGCACGAGTTCAGCAACGCCATGGTCATCGACCTGGTCGCTCCCGACGGCACGGTCATCAACGTCAAGCCCTGGGGACCCTGGGCGCTCACGCCCGAGCTGCACGAGAGCTACACGGTCGACGCGTCGGCCGTCACGAGGGTCGGCACCTGGAAGCTGCGCGTCACCGACGGCACCCCGGGCTTCTACGACCTGGACCCGGGTCATCTGCTGCGCTGGAGCCTGACCTTCTGAGGCCGCGGCCCGACGGTCGTAACCGGCACCCCACCCGGTAGAGAGCGCAACGGCCACCGCATGGCCACCAGGAGCCTGTGGCTCCCGGGACATCATGCGGTGGCCGTCCGCTCACGACCATGAAGGACATCACCGCCGACGTCGACGCGTCGCTCGCGCTCTACGACTCCCCCGCCGCGCTCCGTGTGGACTCAGGCGTTCCTGCGCCGTACGTGCAGATGACCCTCGCGGGGGAAGGAGGGCGGCGCCGCGGACAGGACCGTGCCGAGGTCGTACCCGCTCTTGAGTGCCACCCGGCACGAGGCCTGGTTGTCCACCTGGTGCAGGAGTTCCAGCTGCTCCAGCGCGTCGGCCCCCAGGACGTCGAAGGCCCAGCCGGTGAGCGCCTCCACAGCGCGCGGCGCCACACCCCGTCCGCGGGCATGCGCCGCGGTCCAGTAGCCCACCTCGGCCGACCGTTTGACGGAGGCCACCTCCTTGAGGACCACATGTCCCGCCAACCGGGCGGGGGGCGAACCATGTCGCGTCTCAAGAACCGCGAAGGCGAACCGGTCCCCCGCTTCCCAGCCTCGTTCCTGGCGCCGCACCCACCGCATCGCATCGCCCTCGTTCTGCATGCCCGAGCTGATCCAGTGACGCAGAGCGGGATCCTGGAACACATCGACGAGGGCAGTGGCGTCGTCCATGCACCACGGACGCAGGACGAGGGCGGGGGCGGGGGCGGATGCCATCGGGCCCGCGTGCAGGGTGACGATGTCGTTCACCTGCCGATCATAGGCGGGAGCTCCGCCCCTCTCCCCCCACGCCGACGATCCCCGGTTCACTGCCGTGCCATCCGGACGCGCACGGCCTCGATGGACCAGTCGAACGCCGGCGCAAGGCTCTCCGGAGCGGGCCAGCCGTTGATCACGGCGAGCAGATGGAGGTACCGGTCCCGGCGCGGGTCGTTCGCACCCTCCAGCCGGGCCAGCAGCAGGCGGCGCAACTCGGCGTCGTCGGGGCGGCCGAGGCCGTGTGCATAGTGAGCCGCAATGGCCGCCACTATCGGATCGGCGCGGGGTGAAGTCGGGGCGATGCCCGCCGCCAGGGCGGGGCCGACCCGGTCGCGGACGACTGCGCCGAGGTCGCGCCGCGGACCCGTGACGTCACCTTGTGCCCGTTCGGCCGCGTGGTCCTCGGACAACCGCCGCATGCCGGCGCGGAAATCGGGGTCCGCGGCCAGTTCGGCCCACTCCACCCATGCCCGGACCTGCTCCGCTGTGGGGCTGTCGGGTATCTCGGGGGTCATCGAGCGTCTGATGCCCACCAGCGCCGAGTCGGTGTCCGGACTGCCGAAGACGGCATCGAGGAAGTCCCCGATCAGACGTCGGCGTTCGCCGTCGGAGAGCTGGGCCAGCTTGTGCATGAGATCCGCCTCTTCAGCAGTGAGTCCGCGCTCGGCCACCGCCGTCAGCACCGCATGCCGCAGGCGCAGGACGCGGATCTGCACGGCCAGGGCTTCGGCGTGCGTCGCGGCGACCTCGGGAAGCGAGAGTTCCCGGTCCACGACCCTGCGGATCGTGGACAGGTCCACCCCCAGGTCCCGCAGGGTCCGCACAAGGTCCAGGCGTGCGACGGCGTCGATGTCGTAGAGGCGGTAGCCGGCCGGGCTGCGGTCCGTCGGCGCCACGATGCCGCGGTCGGAGTAGAACCGGATGGTCTTGACCGTCAGGCCGGTCCGCCGGGCCAGTTCGCCGATCGAGTAGAGCGTGTCGCCGTCCATGCCCCCACCTTGACGTCTCCCCCTACGGGAGACTCAAGCCCGTGCGCATGGCGAGGACGGATCCCTCCACAAGTCTGAACCATGACTCCTGGCTGGACTCGACACGGGACGAGGTCCGTCGTATCTCTGCGCGCCTGCACCCGCAGCGGATCGGGAGAAGCGGTGCGCGTGCACCACGCTGGTGAGGGGCACCATGGCGCACACGGTCGTGCCGAGGATCGCCAGGATCAGGACACCGCTGCTCCGGGACGTCCGTGACGTCCTTCTCACGAGCTCAATCAGAACCGTCGGAGCTCCACGGCTGCACCTGTATGGAGAACGACGGACACAACCGCTTCGCGCTGAAGCCGAGGGCCCGTACGGTCTCCAGCAACGCGCAGGCCATGACCTCCTCGACCTGGGTGGTGTGTGGGTCGATGGGGGCGTAGGCGGCCTCGTGCGGCGCCCAGCTGAGCAGCACGGAACGGGGCCCGTAATACTCGGGGCAGGAGCGGATCTCCACACCTCCCGCCGCCGTGCCGGTCTGCATGGCGAACCCCGCGCGGATCAGGGCCCGGACCAGGTCGATGGCCAACTCGGCGTCTCCGAGCCGCCGCACGGCGAGGGTGGCCCGTGTCCGCTGCCGCAGTTGCTCGTCGGGCGAGTGCACTCCGGGGTGAGTGAAACTGTTCAGTGTGTAGGACATGGGATCACCGGGATGAGGAGGGGAGGGTGGACATACGCTGGAGCCGGCGGTAGCAGTGGACGTCGTGTGCACAGCACAGCTTGTCGGTCCAGCTCCGGTGGGCCCTGCGCGCAGCCCTTGGGTCCCTCCTCCGGAGGTAGCCAGACACCTGTGCCGGTTCATGCTCCTTTTACGACGCCTCGAGACGAGCCTGCGTCGTCGGCCGGCTCGTTCCATCTGTCAAACGACTGCCTTCTTCGATCGCGCCGGCGGCGAGGGGCCGGTCAGCCTCGATGGTGGCCTGGTCGTGGAGCTGTTCGAGGTGGCCGGTGAGGGCTTGCAGGAACGAGGGCGAGCAGACGATCAATGCCCTCGAAGACTTGCGAACCGTGGCCTCGAGAGACGACAAAGCGGGCCCAAGTCTTCCATCGCACCGTCACGTCACCCCGGGCGCCCTGTGGAGTAGGTTCTGTCCGTTCGGCCCGGCAGGCGGGCCGAACGGACTGGGAGGCCTCGTCGCAGTGAGCATCCACATGCACCTGCGCGCTGTCGCGGAATCCGAGGTCCGGGACGACCACACGTGGCTTGCTGCGTTCATGTGGGAGGCTTGGGAGAGCCTCTCCGACGAGTATGCGACGGGCATCGCCGTCTCGGTCGACAAGGTCTGGGGCTCCATCCACGACCTCTACGCGGCCGCCGATGTGCTCGATGCCGATTCCGGCGAGGTCTCCGCGTTGCCGATTTACGGCGGGCGACCAGTGGCACACAGCGTCGACGCCGATCCCTCCAATCCGCCTCTGGGCATTCTGGAGTCGCCCGGGGTGTCGCAGGCCGCAGTCTTCCTTGCACGCGTCTCGTTCGACGAGCTGTGGAACGTCGCCAGCGCCAAGCTCGTCTGGGCCGGATCGGACGAGGCGGAGGTCAGGCAGGAGTTCTTCGACCATCACACGCGTCTCAAGGAGTTCTACGGGCGGGCGGCCACCGCAGGCCACGCCGTGGTCAGGGCGGTGTGGGCTTGAACGCCGACGCCTCCAGTGAGGTAGGGCTACCGAGGATCCGCTGAACCTCACGGGCACCGAGGCCATCATCAGACGTCGTCTCGCGGCAACCCCACTGGGCCACTCCGCGCAGTTCTTCTCCCGCACCGCCGACGGGGCTTGTCGGTGAACGAGTACGTGCAGATCCCGCTCGATCCCCTCCCCGTCGATGTCCGCGCCGGCTCCGGCACGAGTCATTGTCAAGGTCTGTGGATCAGCCAGGCTGAGGCAGCTTGGTGGACATCCTGATCTTGATGTCGTCTTCGCCGTGCCGGGTGACTTCGTACAGGCCCAGTCGCTGGTAGAGGGCCTGGGCCCGCTGGTTGACGACGAGGACGTCCAAGGTGAGGTCCCGGCCCTGCCGGCGGGCTTGCTGCAGGAGGCCGCGGATGAGCCGGCTGCCGATACCGCGTCCCTGGTGGTCGGGATGGATCTCGATCCGCGCCAGGTAGATGTCCGTCACCCGGTGCTCGAAGTGGAGCATGCCGACGTCCGTGTCGTCGGCGGTGATGATCTGCCATCGTTGCGGGGTGAACACGCGGGCGTGGAAGTCGCGTTGGATCTGTTCGTCCCAGCCCCAGATCGCCTTGACGTAGGCGCCCATGGCGGCCTTGTGGAGCTCGAAACAGTACTCGCTGTCCGCGGAGGTGGCCGGCCGCAGGCCGATGGCTGTCATGCGGCCAATCATCCTCGCCCGAGAACCCAACCGACGAAGTCCGGCGAAAACAGTGGCGCTTCAGGGCCGGCTGTACCGGTTCTCGGCCAGGCGCACCACAAGATCGGGAAGTCCAGAACGAACGACAACGGTACAGACGTTGGATGTGAGAGAGACCGGCCCAGCACCGTCAGCCGAGCGCCTCGAGCAACTCGCGTTCGCGCTGCGCGCTGAGGCCTGCGCGCCTTTCCCGGTCCAGCCCCTGCTCGCGTTCCCAGCGCAGCGTGTCGGCCAGCATCTCCGCCGGCGGCCGGTGACGCAGCCCTGCCGCGCGTGCCGCGGACCCGTCCCGGGCCGACCACCCTTCCCAGCCCGGCTCCACCAGCCACATCGCAAGCGATTCGGGCCCCATGTACTCGGCCACGCCGTTGGCGAGCAGCCACGCCGATTCGGCGGTGACCACCGGACCGGTGTGCCCGCCGGTGGCGCGGGACAGCTCGATCCACTCTCCCAACGGAACGACCGGGCCGACGGCGTCGTACGTGCCGGTGGTTCCCGTCTCCGCGGAGTCGAGCAACCAGGAGGTGAGGTCTCGCACGTCGACCACCTGGGTGGGCATGGCCGGTGTGTCCGGGACCAGCATGGGCCCTCGCGGATCGCGTGCGGCGCGAGCGACCCAGTAGCCGGAGCGCCCGCTGTGATCGCCCGGTCCGCCGATGAGCCCGGCTCGTGCGACGAGGAGGCGGTCGCCCACAGCGGCCGTCGACGCCTGCTCGCAGGCGACCTTCGCCTCGCCGTACAACACGCGGTCGACGTCGCTCCGGTCGGTCGGGGCGAGCAGGGCAGCGGACTCGTTCGCTCCCGGCGTGGCGTGGGAGGCGTAGACGTTGCCGGACGAGACATACACCCAGTGCCCGGCCTTGCTGCCCAGCGCGTCGAGCGCCCCGCGAACGAAGCCCGGCTGCCATGACACCTCGACGACCGCGTCCCATACCCGGTCGAGCAGGGGCTCGTACGCCGATGGGTCGCGCCGGTCGGCGGCGACCAGTGTCGCCCCGTCCGCGACTTCTCCGCTCTCGCCACGCGCCAGGCAGGTCACCTGATGGCCGCGTTCGATCGCCTGCCGCGACAGCTCCCGCGCCACCCACGCCGTTCCACCCAGAACCAGGATCTCCATACCGACACACAAGCACCGGGATCAGCGCCCGGCCAGGCGTATTCGCTGACAGCAGAGGGTCAGCCGACAGTTCGACGCACCGGATCCACCTGCGGACCGTCAACCCCACCTGTTCCCGAGTTGGCCCGCCGCCACGACGTTGTCCGCTACGACGCCCGTGGGCTGGGGTGCTCCGCATCTCCAGTCAAGCGTCGTCCTTGACCACTTCGGTCCAGCGCTCCGATCCGCTGAAGACGACCGCTGTGATCAGCCATGCTGTACAGCCACGGCGGCGAACAAGACAGCCGCCACGCCGAGAACGAGCAGGTGAACGGACCCGGCGATCCAGAACCGCAGGCCCATCAATCCGCCACCCACCACAACCGCTGCGCAACCGCTGATCCATGCCCCGCGCCGCCCGGCACGGGCAGCGCGCACACCCGGAGATCCGAAGTCATCGCCCGAGAACATCACATGCATTCCGAGCCAGACGACAAGCACGGCTGACACCGGAAGAAGAGCGATCGCGAGCCCAAGATCCCACCACACCGAAGAACGCTGCATGTCTGTCAGCGTGCCGCCGGATCCGCGGACGCACCTGAGTACGGGTACTCATCCTGCACGCCGACTGAGACAACCTCGTAGCTCCCCTCGTCAGGGCCCTTGGAGTCGATCCCTGGGTGATCAGTTCCAAGAGGGGTCAGTGATCGTACGAGGTGAGTGAGCGGAGGGTGGCTTGTCCGGCGCGGTCGTTGTGCCAGATCGCGGCGGGCAGGGCGAGCATGCGCTGCATGGATCAGCTCCCCGGAGCGTACGAAGGGCGTACCTTCCCGGCTGATTGATCGACCAGTCACCGAGTAGGCCCGCCTTCGCAGCGCGGGCTGGGAAGGCACGGCCGTGCTGAGCGTCGTGAATGCCCAGGGTTCCACCGAGTCCGGCTCCCTGATCGACGATATCGTGCGTGAGGGCGCCCGGCGGATGCTTGCCGCCGTACCGGAGGCGGAAGTCAACCAGCACATAGCAGAGTTGACGGCCGAGCGGGACGAGCGCGGGCACCGCCTGGTGGTCCGCAACGGCCGTCACCGGCCCCGCACCGTCGTCACTGCGGCCGGGCCGGTCGAGGTCGCCGCGCCCCGAGTCAACGACCGGCGCGTCGACGAGGCCACCGGCGGGCGCAAGCGGCTCTCCTCCAACATCCTGGCCCCGTGGTGCCGCAAGTCCCCGAAAGTCTCCGAGGTACTTCCGCTGCTCTAGCTGCACGGACTGTCGTCGGGGGACTTCGTCCCGGCGCTGGAGCAGTTCCTGGGCTCAGCGGCTGCACTGTCGCCGGCGACGGTGACACGGCTGACGAAGCAGCGGAGCGAGGATCACGCTTCCTTCCAGGAGCGCGATCTGTCGGACCGCGACTTCGTCTACGTGTGGGCGGACGGGGTCCACTCGAAGGTGGGGCTCGGGAAGGCACACTCGTGCGTGCTGGTGTTGCTCGGGGTACGACTGGAGGGCACCAAGGAGCTGATCGCGCTGGCCGAGGAAGGTCGACGGCGAGGAGGCTACGGCAGCCTGATCACACGTGACCGGCCATAGGGGGTGCTCCTATCACGACACGGAGACGGTGGCGGACCATGGACGACGGTACCCGCAGCGAACTCCTGAGTCGCCTGGCCGAGACGATTGCGTCCGTATCCGTCGGGCACCCGGTGCGCGTCGCCATTGACGGGCCGCCCGCCGCCGGCAAGACGACACTGGCCGACGAACTTGCCGTTGTCCTGCGGGCACAGGGCCGCCAAGTCGTCCGCGCGACGATCGAGGGCTTCCTGTTCCCCAAGGCACAGCGCTATCGGCGCGGGGAGTACTCGCCCGAGGGCTGCTACTTCGACAGCCACGATCACGACACGATGTGTCAGGTTCTGCTCGACCCGCTGGGCCCAACCGGTGATCGAGAGTTCCAGCAGGCGGTCTACGACCGAGGCACCGACACCGCACTGTGTCTCCCGGTCACCGAAGCACCCGCGGACGCCGTGCTGCTCTTCGACGGTGTCTTCCTCTTGCGTCCAGAGCTGGCCGACCGTTGGGACCTCAGTATCTTCGTGTCTGTCACGTTCGAACGGACGCTGGATCGCGCCCAGACCCGAGGCGAGGCGCTGGCCGGATCCGCGGCCGGCGCAACTGAGATCGAGCGGGCCTGGCGCGACCGTTACATCCCCTCTCAGCAGCTCTACTTCGCCACGGCCCGACCAACAGACCGCGCCGACATCATCATCCACAACGATGAGCTCCAGCGGCCCGCCTGGGAAGTCCGAGCACGCTGATCAGATCCACAGTCCATACGTCGTCGCTCCAGATCGAGGTGCTCTCGGCCAGGATCCGGGTGACCTGGCGGCGCAGCTCGGTGGCCTGCGCGTCCGCAGACTGCCTGCCGAAGATCATCTACGCCGCCATGCGGGGTTCGCCCATTCCTCGCGGAGCATCCCGAAGAGCAACCTGTCGTAGCGCTTCCCGTCCAGCAGCACGGCCGATCGGCGGCGGCCCTCCTCACGGAAGCCCAACCTGGTGAAGGCGCGCACGGCGCGCTCGTTGCCGCTCCAGGTATCCAGCTCCAGCCGGCTGAGGGCATACGCGCCGAACAGATGGTCCACGAGCAGCCGCAGCGCGTCACTGCCGTGGCCACGGCCCCAGAACTCCCGCTCGCCGATGGTCACTCCCAGCGTGGCCACCCCGACGTACGGGTCCAAGTCCCGGTAATCGGCCATGCCGATCACGCTTCCGCCCGCCAGGTCCTCGACCGTGAAGACGGCCGACTCCCTCGGATTCAGACGCAGCATGGTCTCGAAGCCGAGACCGATCGCCTCCGCCGTGACCGGGCCGAAACACGGATCGCCGGCCGTGGCCCAACGCACCACGTCCGGATCGTTGCGCCACCGAAGATGATGCTCCGCATCTTCGGAGCGCAGCGCACGCAGCCTTACCGACTTGCCTTCGAACATTTCGCCACTGTAAACGTTCGCAGAACCGCCGAAGCCGACGATGCCCCACGCGGACGCCCTTCACGCGTCTCCGTCAATCGGTCCAGGGGTAGCACCGCCCCCTTGGAGTCGATCCCCTAGGCTGGCGCGGTGACTGATGAGCAGGAGCCGGTGCAGCCGTCGGGAGTGTGGGCGACTGCTGTGGGCGTGGCCAGGGTGCGGGCGCTGGAGACCCAGCGGGAGAACGCGCTGTTCCGCGACTCACTGGCACAGGCCTTCGCCGCCGCCGGCGGCCTGTGGCCCTCCTCGCCGTCGCTTCCCGACGACGAGGCCGCGCGACGCCGCCGGCTGGCCGTGTCGTTCTCCATCGTCATCAGGACCAAGTTCCTCGACGACCTCTTGCAGCAGGCCTCCGCGTCCGGTGTCCGGCAGGTCGTGCTGCTCGGCGCCGGCATGGACAGCCGGGCCTTCCGGATGGACTGGCCCGAGGGCACCCGTCTGTTCGAGGTCGACACCGCCGCGCCACTGGAATTCAAGGCTTCGGTGCTGCGCCAGGAGCGGGCTGTCGCGCGCTGCGAGCGGATCACTGTGGCGGTGGATCTTCGGGAGGACTGGCCGGGCGCGCTGACCGCCGCAGGGCACGACCCGACGGTGCCGACCGTGTGGATCGCCGAAGGGCTGCTGATCTATCTGCCCGAGGACGCCGTGGAGTTGCTGCTGGCCCGGATCAGTGCGCAGTCGGCGCCAGGCAGTCGGATGGGGCTCACGTTGGGCTCGCGCGGTGTGATCGAGCGCTTCGGCGCGGACGCCGGGCCGGGAACCGCGGCGTCCTTGTGGGTCTCGGAGATGCCCGACGACCCGGTGGGCTGGCTGGCCGGGCACGGCTGGGAGGCCGACTGCCGCACTCTGCGTGAACGAGCTGCCGCATACGGCCGCCCGATCAGCGCCCCGCCGCAGCGCGAGGAGCGGCCCGGCGGACTGATCTCGGCGATCCGCCGGTAGAGCGCCTCCCGGCTGCCGGGACGATCGATCGATCCGCCGGAGAGCCGCCTGGCTGGACGGTGGTGCCGTAGACCGTCATTCGTCGGGAACGAAGCCACGCCTGCCGGTCCTCGAGGCCGCGGCGGGGCATCACTCGCCGGTGAAGCCGAACGTGTCCGGTCGATCATGTGACGAGTCCGTCCGGGTCGTTGACGTGGGCACGGGGCGAGGGGCCTCTCAGGCCGGCCGACCGCTGCACCGTGACGGGATGCCGCACACGTAGCAGCGGATCGGGACACAGCAGCCCCTCTGTCTCGAGTTCAGCCCAGTCCGCAGCGATCGAGTGCAGCACGAACCTGGTTGAGGCCCTCCACTCTCCAGTGGTCCCGGTCGGGCATTTGGTCGTCTCGCCGCCAGCGCCAGGCGGAGAACATCGCCCAGTCCAGGGCGCGGCACCGGTGGATCAGGTCGTGGTCAGCCCCCGCATAGTGCTTTCCCACGTCTTCGGGCGCATGGGCGAGGTCGAACTCGATCGGCCCACGGCAGCAGGTCGCGAGGTCTACGAAAAGCGGGCCTCTCCTCGTGTTCAGGAGGTTGCCCGGGTGAGGCTCCCCGTGCAACAGCTGGTCGCCAGCTTTGTCACTGCTGATCGCGGCGCTCAGTCCACTGAGTGTGTCGCTGAGGAGTGCCCGGTCAGAATCGGGCAGCTCGGGAGACTGCTCCCGGTCGTTCACCTCTCTCAGTGCCACGGCGACTCGGTCGGTGAAATGCGGTGCGTCCAGATCGATCTGCCGCAGGGCGGCGTGGTGCCGCAAGAACACGTCTGCGTAGTCGGCCGGCGCGATCTCTGATCCCACCGGTTCGTAGTAGGTCCATAGCGAGATGACGAAGACATCACGCACATAGACTCGGGGCTCGAGCCGAGGATCGAGCTCAGCCACCGGCGCGTCAACGTCGGCGAGACGGCGAGCAACCTCTACTTCGAACTCGGAATCAGCCAGATGCCCCAAGGGTGCGACCCGAGCCAGAACATCGCAAGGGACCAGGCGCAGCGCGACGCGGTCCGAGTTGTGGATGACGATCGCATCATCGACCCGAAGACCCAGCTCCGATGCAGTCGCCCGCCCTGCCTCAACTGCGCGGTGGAGTTCTGATGGCTCCATACCGTTCTCCCTCATTATTCAGCCACACACGTCTGGGGACAGCAGCGATGCCCCCGATGTCTTCGTGAACATCATTCGGCGGCCAACCCCGGACCGGCGATAAGCATCGCAAAGCGGGACCTGCACAGGCCCTGGGACTTATTCGGCCGATCATGTGACTGACCCGTGTCCGGGTCGTTGACGTGGACATGGGGCGAGGGGATCTGACGGATGCCGAGTGGGAACGGCTGCGGCCGCTTCTGCCGGTTGCTGGAGCAGACGCTCCCAGGTTCCGTCTGCGGACCACAGCCGGTGGCGTTCGTAGACGGTCTTCCCGGCGTCATCTCCTGGAACGCGGACGGCACCCCGCTCTCCCTTCTCGCCTTCACCGTCGCCGACGGCCACATCACCGAGATCACCGCTGTGGTCGACCCGGCCGAACTCGCGCTCATGGACCTGCCGGGCCCGGTGTGACTCCCTCAGCCGCTGACGTCGGTCGGAGGCGGCGGCCGCACTCGCCCGCGCTGCGGCAGTAGCCACGACGGCGGCAGGCATCGTTCCCGCCACGGATGCGGAAACAGGTTGACGCAGGCCGCAGCAGTGACTCGTCGGCGCCGGGGGCCGGCCGCTGTGTCAGAGCCTGCTGGCATGATCGTCCGGACAGTGCGGACGAAAGGGCAGGGCAGATATGGACCTGACGGTGGAGCAGACGGCCCGGCAGATCACGGCGCAGGTCGTCGCCCAGGCGCCCGGGGGATGGACGGAGTGCGTGCTGCGCGGGCGCGGGAGCGGCACCGGCGTCGGCCTGTTCGGCGGCGGGTATGTGGTGCCGAGCCGTCCGGGCCTCTACTTCGACATACCGTTCCCGCACCAGGACCTCGCCTCGCTCGCGTCGGCGTTCCGGGACACCCAGGGCTGGGAGGCGATCGTCCTGGAGCTGACCTGCCGCCCGTCGGGTGCCTTCGACCTGGTGGTGTTCCGGGACACGCTGCACCCCGGGAGCGGCCACGAGGACGGTTGGACACTGATCGTCGACCCCGACTTCCAGCCGTCCGAACCGGGCGCGGTCGACGGGGCCGAACCGTCCGAGCTGTGCCAGGCGGGGGATCCGGCGGTGGCGGTCGAACGGCTGCGGGCCGTACTCCGGCGGCACGCCGAACGCCGCGACGCGGAACCGGAGATGCCGGCGCCCGTCACCGAGGCTCAGCTCGCCGCCGCCGAGCGCCACCTCGGCCGGCCGCTGCCCGCGGACCTGCGGGCGCTCTACCTGGAAGCGGACGGGGACGGCGGCAGCTCGGCGTTGGACGGATACTGCTGGCTGCCGCTCGACGGAGCCCTGGCCGAGCGCGACGAGTACATCGGAGTGCCGACCTGGTACGGCTGGGAACTCGGCTGGCGGCAGGTGATCTTCGACGCCGACCCGCCGAACACGGTGCGCCGCTGCTCGGGGCATCCGGGCTGGCTTCCGTTCGCCACCTGGTGCGACGGCAACTTCCTCGCCGTTGACCTCGCGCCCGCCGCGGACGGCCGCCCCGGACAGGTGATCGAGGTCGGCCGCGACTTCGACGACGGCCCGCGCTACGTCGCTTCCTCCGTCACCGCCTGGCTCGGGCAGACCCTGGACCTGCCCGATCCGCACGCCCCGCAGCAATCCGAAGACGATTCATACGAGTTGGTGGTCTCAACCCTGGACGAGCAGCTTGCACCGAGTGTCCAGGCGATCCATCTCAATGACGCGCCGTCGCCCGTCGACCTCGCCTCGCTCTCCGCCACCCCGCGCCTGCGGCGCCTGCACCTCAACCGCTGCGCCACCACCGATCTGTCCCCCGTGGCAGCACTCCCCGTAGAGGACCTGGCCGTCGACCTCGGCCGCGGCGCCGACCTCGTCCCGCTGGCCGGCCACCCGCGCCTCGCCTCGCTCGCGGTCGGCTCCGAGACCCCGATCGACCTGGCTCCGCTGCGCACCCTCCGCGCGCTGCGCTCTCTCGACCTGTCCCGTTGCCCCACGCCGGACCTGACGTTGCTGGCCGACCTCTCCGGCCTGCGCTATCTGGCTCTCTCCCCCGCCCAGTGGACGGCCCTGATCGCCGCCGGCCGCCTGCCCGCCCACCTTGCCGCCGCTCGCCTGGCCGGAGCCCCGCCCCTCACCGACGCCCTCGACCTGCTCGCCGCCCTCGGCGTCGACACCTTCACCGCCTACCGCCTGACCGGCACCGTCGAGAACGCCTCCTGAAGCCGTCCCGCGTCCGCCCGACGGGTCGGCGCCGACGCGGCCCCGGCGGGTCGGACCGCGCAGCCTGACGGTGCGACACCACATGCCGAGTCGCTGTCGGATCGCGTGGCCGCTGTGCCCAGTTGGGAGCAGCCCACTGTGAGCCAGGGCGGGAGGACATGGGTGTCGGATTCCTGCCGGACAGCATGCCCGGAGCACTGGTTGGCTGACGGCATGAACACAGCGCACAGGGACAAGGCCCTGCTCCTCCGCTCCCTGCACAGTTCCGCGAACCCTCTGGCGCTCGCCAACGCCTGGGACGTCGCCAGTGCCCGTGTCATCGAGGAAGCGGGAGCACCCGCGATCGCCACCACCAGCGCGGGGATCGCCTGGTCACTCGGTCATCCGGACGGGGAAAGCTCCTCCCCCGGCCAGGTGGTGGACCTGATCGCTCGTATCGTCGCGGCGGTCGAGGTACCGGTCACCGCCGACATCGAGCGCGGATACGGACAGGACCCGGCCGCCGTCGCCGAGACCGTCACGCAGGTGCTGGAAGCAGGTGCCGTGGGCGTCAACATCGAGGACGGCACCCGGGCTCCGGCCGAGCTCAGGGCACGGCTGACGGCGGCCCGGGCCGCGGCCGAGCGAGCGGGCGTGCCCCTCTTCCTCAACGCCCGTACCGACACCTACCTGTTCGGCCTCGGTGACCCCGCCACCCGGCTCGAGGACACACTGGAGCGGGCGCGTGGGTACGTGGACGCAGGCGCCGACGGCATCTTCGTCCCCGGTGTCACGGACCCCGCCACCATCGCGGAACTGGCCGCGAACATCTCCGTACCGCTGAACATCATGGCCGGCCCCGGGGCACCGGGCGTCGCAGAGCTGGGCCGCCTCGGCGTCGCCCGCGTCAGCCTCGGCCCGGGCGTCACCCAGGCCGCCTACACCGCCACCCGGCTCGCCGCGCAGCGGCTGTACGACACCGGCGACTACCACCCGCTCAGCGGCGCCATCCCGTTCCCCGAGCTCAACAGCCTGTTTTCCAACCCTCCGCGGTCGTAAGGCCCGCCCTCGAACGGGCGCACCCGCAACCCTCGCACACCTGCGGGACAAGCAGTGCGAGGACCCGGGGGAACCCGACCGGTATCCCTTGAGACCTCTGGATCGACGACCGATGGGCCGGCTCGGCGGCATCCTTGGCGCGGGGTGAACAGGACCTTCGCAGCCGGCTCCGGCCCGGCCTGCGGGAGCACCGAGTTGGGCCCGGCGCGGTTACGGTAGCTGCCCTCGCGCGCGCCGGGTGGGTCTGTCTCTGAAGGCAGTCGCTGGGTCTGCTGGTGGTGTTAATCGGATCGCTCCGTGGACTTGATCGCGTTAGGTTGGCCTGATGTCCGAACTGAGAACCGAGCGTCTTGTGCTCCGTGGGTGGCGGGAGAGCGACCTCGCTCCATGGGCGGCGATGAACGCCGATCCAGAAGTCCGCGAGTACTTTCCGGGGGTACTCACCCGCGAACAGAGCGACGCGTCCGTCGCCCGCTTCCAAGCGGAGATCGACCGGCGCGGCTGGGGATGGTGGGCGGTCGAGGTGATCGGCACCGGTGAGTTCATCGGGTTCACCGGCTTGGATCCGGTGGAGGAAGGCATGCCGTTCACGGGCGTCGAGGCAGGCTGGCGCCTGGCCCGCTCGGCGTGGGGGCATGGCTATGCGACCGAGGCCGCCCAGGCGGTGGTGACCTTCGGCTTCGACTCCCTGGCACTGCCGGAGATTCTCGCGGTCACGGCGGCCACCAATCTTCGGTCACAGGCTGTGATGCGTCGCCTCGGTATGAGCCGTGATCCGGCTGACGACTTCGACGACCCGACCGTGCCGCCCGGGCCGCTGCGTCCGAGCGTGGTGTACCGGCTCCCTCGCGCCGACCGGCGGCTCACCGAACGATAGCGTCGGCCGGCCCCTGCCCTCGATCAGCGGTCTTCGCCATCGGGGGCACCGAGTGCCCGGCGTGACGGGCGAGGCGCTCGTCAGGAGGAGGCGGCTGCCGCGATGCGCTCCCGGTGCTGTTGCGGGCTGATCCCGCGGACCCGTTTGAAAGCAGCGCTGAGCGCGAAGGGGCTGCTGTAGCCGACCTTGCGGGCGACGGAGGCGATGGTGGCCTCGGGCTCGCGCAGCAGGTCGGCGGCCAGCGCCAGCCGCCAACCGGTCAGATACGTCATCGGTGGCTCCCCCACCAGGTCGGTGAAGCGGCGGCCGAGGGCGGCCCGTGACACGCCGGTCCTGGCGGCCAGGTCGGCGACCGTCCAGGGGTGGGCGGGGTCGTCGTGCAGCAGTCGCAGCGCCGGCCCGACGACCGGGTCGCTCCGGGCGGCGTACCAGGCCGGCGCTTCGGCCTCGGGCCGGGCGAACCAGGTCCGCAGCGCCGCGATCAGCAGCAGGTCGAGCAACCGGTCGAGCACCACCTCCTGACCGGGCTCTTCCCGGACGATCTCCTCACCGAGCAGCGCGGGCAGCGGGCTCGACCAGGCGTCCGGTGTCAGCACCAGCACCTGCGGCAGGGCGGACAGCAGACGGCTGCTGATCTCACCGTGCATCTGGTAGGTGCCGCTGATCATCACCGCCGACTGCCCGGTCCCCTGCCCCGCGCCGCTTCCGGCGCCGTCCACCCCGTCGGGGTCGTCACCCCAGGTCCGCACTCCCAGATCCATCTGCTCGCACAGTTCGTTGCCGTGGACGTCGGTCGAGACCTGGCCGGGCCGGATGACGATCTGCGGCTCGGTCTCCCGGCCGCCGGCCACGACGTACGGCTCCGGTCCGCGGATGACCGCGATGCCGCCAGGCGGCACCGACCGCGCGTGTCCGTCGTCGGTCCTGATCCAGGCGTCGCCCCGGACCATGTGCACCAGCGTGAGCGGAGCCAGGTCGGCGATCCTGACCGACCAGGGCGGCGTGAGAACCGACCGCAGCAGGAACGCGCCGCGCGCCCGCGGGCCGTCGAGGAGGGTCGCCAGTGCGTCCATGGCCACAGACTAGGGCTGGACGCCCGCGTATGGAGATGAGCTTTTCGGCGATGGCCGGGCGGTATGCCGCACGGATTCACTGGAGTCATGACGCAGAACACGCCATCCGTACCAGCCGTACCGCGCGCGTCCGCACCGCTTCCCGCCGGCCGCCCGTCCCGAGGAGTTGTCATGACCGGCGACCTGCGCAGCGTGGTCCTGCTCGCCGCCACGCTCACCACCGGACTGATGGCCGGACTGTACTTCGCCTTCTCCGTGGCGGTGATGCCCGGCCTGTCGCGGGCCGACGACCGCACGTTCATCGAGACCATGCAGCGGGTGAACTCGGCGATTCTCAACGGCTGGTTCACCCTCGCCTTCGGTGGCGCCCTCGTGCTCGGCGTGTCCGCTGCGGTGCTGCACCGCAGCGGACAGGGGCGGCCCGCCCTGCCCTGGATCATTGCCGGCGTCGTGCTCTACACGGCCTCGCTCGTGGTCACGATGGGCTTCAACGTGCCGCTCAACAACCGCCTGGCGGATGCCGGAAACCCGGAGCACATCCACGATCCGGCGGCGGTACGGGCCCGGTTCGAGTCGGCGTGGGTGCACTGGAACATCGTGCGGACCCTGCTGACCACGGGCGCACTGGGCTGCCTGGCGTGGGCGATGCGGACGGCAGGCAGTGTCGGCCGCATCTGACATCGGAGTCGTTCAGCGCGGCTTCGATCGGCCCGCCGGCTCCTGTTCGCTCACTGCGCGTTGCCGTTGGCCGCGCAGAACCGTGCGGGCCAGGGAGCGCAGTGTGTGTGCGGTGTCGAGTGAGCCGGTGACCGCTCGGTGCGTGCTTCGCCGTACGAAGCCGAGCGTGCGCCGTCCGGGGCCGCCGCGCAGCAGGTCTTGGTAGAGATCCAGGTGCCGTTCGGCGATGCGTGCCGGGTCGAAGCGGGCCGCATTTCGCAGGGCGGCTTCGCCCATGCGGCGCCGGAGTTTGTCGTCGCCGATCAGTTCGAGCAGTGCGGCCGCTATGCCGTCCACGTCTCCCGGGCGGGTCAGGAGCCCGTCGACTCCGTCCTCGATGATCTCGCGAGGTCCGGCCGGACAGTCCGTGGCGACGACGGGGAGACCGCAGCGCATCGCCTCGACGATGGTCATGCCGAACGCTTCCCGGTCGGAGGTGGATGCGGCGATGGAGCCCTTCGCCCACTCCGGTTCGAGGGGGTTGACCTGGCCCATGAGGAAGACGTGACGGCTCAGTCCGAGATCGCGGATCAGGGCGGACAGGGTGTGTCTCTCGTTGCCGGTGGCGTCCGCACTGCCGAATATCCGCAGCCGCCACTCCGGGTGAGCGGCGACGACCTGGGCGAAGGCTCTGACGAGCAGGTCGTAGCGCTTCACGGTGTTGAGCCGGCCCGCCGCGATGACGAACTTGCCGGTGCTGTCGGCGGGTTCGATGGACGCCGCGGGAACAGCGTTCGGTATGGCCGTGACCCTCACGCCACGCAGGCCCAGTCGCCGGTAGGCGTGGGCGTCGGCTTCGGTCACGGTGGTGAGGGCGTCCAGTAGTTGGTAGTGGTGCTGTATCTCGCGGCGCAGGCGGAAGCCGTGGCCCGAGAGGGTGAGGTGTTCCTGCCCCACTCTGATGGCGGAGGGCTGCGCCTGGCGCGCGATGTGCACGTTCAGTCCGGGCCTGGTCCCGACGATCACGTCGGCATCCAGCTTTTTCAGGTGTCGGCCGATGCGTTCGTCGGTGAGGCGGCTGTACTGCCTGTGCCGGCCGTCCGCGCGGGGGAAGACGCCGGCGGGCCGGGCGTGGCGGGGATCGTCACCGTCGTGGTCGGCGGAGGCGGCGCGCAGGTCGACCAGAGGGGTGAGGCCTACCTGGGCGGGTGCGCCCATGAAGGGCACGTCGCGGTGCCGGAACACCGAGATGATCTCCACGTCGTGGTGCTCTGCCAGCGCCGCGGCGAGGTTGAACGTCGTCCTGATCGTGCCGCCGATGCCGTAGGCATTGTGGAGCAGGAAGGAGATGTGCATGCGGGAGGCGTTTTCCGTAGGGGTGCGGGGGTGAGTGGTGGGACAGGGGGTGGACGGTGCGGCATGTCGGTCTGTCCGGCAGTCTCGTCCGCGGTGGGTCGCTGCTCGCGGGACGAATGGATCGATCGGGAGCCGGGAGGGACCATGCCGATGTCAGCCGATCGGATGATGTACCGGACCCGGGTGGCCGGTAGAGGTGGTGGGACCGCACCACGTGGTGACGGAACCTGCGCGGAAGGATGAACAAGCGATGACGGAGCACGATGGTTCGGAACCGGGAGGTGCCGATCCCGACGCGTGGTGGATCGCGGCGGCCATGCAGGCCGCGTTCGTCATTCTGCTGGTGGGTTCCATCGCCCGCCTGCTCACCCACGACGGGCCGAACAGCCATACCCCGTGGAGCCTGGCACTTTTCGTCGTCTTCGGCGTGCTCCATCTGAGCGGGCCGCTCTGGGCGTGCGGCCCTCGGCGTGGCCAGCGGCCCACCACCGGGCACCTGATCCGGCTGGGCGTGCTGCTCGTCGTCTGGCTGGTCCTGCTCGCCCTCGAACCGAGTGCGACATGGTGCACCATGCCCCTGTTCTTCACCGGTGTGCACCGGCTGCCGGTGCCGGTCGCGCTGCTGCTCGCGTCAGTACTCACGCTCCTCGTGGTCGCTTCCGAGCTCCGCGTGGCAACTGGTCCGTTCAACCCCAATGTGGTGATCGCCCCGGTCGCCCTCGGAGCCGTCGCCACAGCCGTACTGCTGCACAGCCGTCGTCTGACGGACCGGCAGCGCCTGCTGATCGACGACCTGGTCCGCGCCCGGGGTGAACTGGCCGCGAACGAGCGGCGCACAGGTGCTCTGGAGGAACGGCAGCGGCTGTCGGCCGAGATTCACGACATCCTCGCCCAGAGCCTGTCCAGCCAGCAGATGCTGCTGCAGGCCGCCGAACGCCAGTGGCACACCGCGCCGGACACCGCGCACGAACATGTCCGTCAGGCCGCAGGGAGCGCCGGCCGCGCGCTGGCGGAGGTGCGCCGGTTCGTCCGTGACCTGGCCCCGCTCGATCTCGACGGGAACACCCTGGTGCACGCGATGCGATCCCTCGCACAGCAGCCTGCCCTGCCGGGGCCCGATGGGGAGCCCGTGTCCGGCCCGGCCGTCGAGTTCCGGCTGGACGGCACGCCCGCGGACCTCCCCGAGCCGGTCGAGACAGCGCTGCTGCGGGTGAGCCAGCAAGCCCTGGCCAATGTGCGGGAACACTCCGGGGCGACCCGGGCTGTGATCACGCTGACCTGTTCCACGGACTCCGTGTGCGTCGACATCGCCGACAACGGCCGGGGCTTCGACCCGGACCATATCCCGCGCCGCCACCGGGCCCGCACACGCGGCCACGGTCTTTCCCTGATGGAGAGCAGGGCGAGAAGGGCCGGAGGAACACTGCGCGTGGAATCCGCGCCCGGTGAAGGGACGGTAGTGACCATGTCCGTGGCCCTCGGACCGCACGCCGGGGCCGCCGCTCGCAGTCCGCTCCTGGCGGAGGCGACCCCATGAGATCCCCGCGGATCCCGCACCACGGGCACAGGGCCGAAGAACCGGCGCCGGCAGACCCCGCCCAGGACCTCGAACCGGCCGGTACGGACCTCGCCGGCGAATCCGGCACCGTCCGGGTCCTTCTGTGCGACGACCACGCCGTGGTACGGGCCGGGCTGCGGGCACTGCTGTCCAGCACCGCGGGAATCGATGTCGTCGGCGAGGCCGCGAGCGGGGACGAGGCGCTGGCGACGGCCACGCGTCTACGGCCGGACGTGGTGCTCATGGACCTCCAACTCGGCGAGGGCACGGACGGCGTCACGGCGATACGACGGATCGTCGCCACCGCCGCTCCCGATGCGCGGGGCAGACCCGCACCGCAGGTCCTGGTCCTCACGATGTTCGACACCGATGCCGACATAGCCCGTGCCCTGTCGGCCGGCGCCACCGGATACCTGCTCAAGGCGGAGCGACCGGAGTTGTTGTTCGCCGCGATCCGCGACGCCGCGGCCGGGCGCACCGTGCTGTCGGGAACCGTCGCCGACCGGATGATGTCCCGGATCCGCACCCCCGGTCCTGCCCTGACCGAACGGGAACGGGACATCCTCGGCCAACTGGCCGGCGGCCTGACCAACCGAGAGATCGCGCGCGCCCTCTTTCTCAGTGAGGCCACCGTCAAGACCCACCTGGGCCGCATCTACGCCAAGCTGGGCGTGCAGACCAGGGCGGCCGCGGTGGCGGCGGCCGCCCAGCACCGCCTGCTGCCGTGAGGGGCCGGCCCACGCCCGGTCCGGACGGCCACTCGCTGCGGCGGCCACCCACAGCCTGATCGACGTCGATGACTTGGGACGTCACTGACGGGGGTCTGAGTCCCGGGCGACACGGGTGGCCTCGCTCCGGAGGCGGCCCAGGCGCCTGGTCAGGGACACACCGGCCACACCGGCCAGGCCGGTGCCCAGCTACCAGGCACCCACGACGACGTCCTGGTGCCTGCCCTGCTGGAGGTCCCGCTGCTGCGCATAGGTTCGGTACTCATCCCCGGATTCCAGCGGGAAGCACCGGTCGTCGCCGTGCATCACGGTCGTCCCTTCCTCCTCCTGCTCGGAGTCGATGGTGAACCCGTCGCAGATCATCTCCTTGGACAGGCCGTGGTCGCCGATCCCGCCGGTGAACTGGACGGCCCCCCCCAGAACGTCAGGCCCACGAAACACGCCGTCAGGACGTCACGCACCCGCATTCGTCGCCTCTTCCCGCTTTGCGACCCAGCATAGGGAGCTCACGTGCGAGGAACTTGCCTGGTTGCCCGGCCCGCACGCCGCGATCAAAAAGCGTGACCCAGCCACGCGTCACTCTCGACGGACTTCCGTCGCAGGGATAGCGCTCAGCCGTCGGCCTGCCACACTGGTGCGCAGACATGCGGGCCGGGGGGTACGGGCATGGTGACGCGCACACAACCGGAGCGGGCGGCGTCACCGGAGCGGCGCCCGGAGTTGGACACGATCCGGATGCTGGTCGTGATCGGGCTGGTGTTCTTCCACTCAGCCCTCGTGTTCGCCACGGACGACGACTTCTACGTCAAGAACGCCCAGACCACCGGAGCCGTCCTGATCATCGCCGGGTTCGGGGTCGTATGGGCCATGCCACTGCTCTTCCTCATCTCCGGGCTGGGCGCCTGGCACTCGCTGCACCGCCGCGGCGCAGGCGGCTTCGCCAGGGAGCGGCTGTTGCGGCTGGGGGTGCCGCTGGTGTTCGCGACGCTCGTACTGAACCCGATTCCGCAGTGGCTGCGGGCCCGCTCGGCCGACCCCGCCTACCACGAGTCCTACCTCGGCTTCCTGCCCCGCTTCTACGACGTGCATCTGGCGCCCGCTCAGTTTCCGTTCCTCGTCCAGGGCGAGCACTTCGAGACCGGCCATCTGTGGTTCGTCGTGCTTCTGCTGGCGTTCTCCCTCATGCTGGCGCCGCTCTTTCGATGGCTGCCGCGTGAGCCGGTGCGCCGCGCCCGCGACCGGTTGGCGCACGGGGTGCTGCGCCGGCGCGGCACCGTGCTGCTGCCGGCTCTCGCTTTCGCCGCGATCTGCGCCTTCGCGCGGATGGAGGAGGACTACGCGGGCTGGCACCGCTGGTCGTACCTGCTGTTCTTCCTCGCCGGTTTCACGCTCGCCGCCGACGATCGCTTCCGTACCGTGATGCGCCGCGACGCCGTGCTTGCGGCCTGGCTCGGCGCCCTGTTGTTCGCGGCGTGCGGTCCTGGCTTCGCCCTGACCGACGAGCCCTTCACGGAGACGACGGCCCTGGCCACCGCGTCACGAGCGCTGTTCGGCGCGGCCGGATGGTGTCTGGTGGTCGCCATCCCGGGCCTGCTCGACCGCCGGCGAGGCCAGCAGCCGCCGGCGGCGCCGAACCCGGATCCAACGAGGCGCCGGCACCTGCGCGGCTATCTCGCCGCCGCCGTGCTGCCCCTGTACGTCCTGCACCAGCCGATCGTGGTCGCCGTCGCGTACTTCGTGGTCGGCTGGCCCGCACCGATCCCGGTCAAGTACACCGTGCTCGTCACGATCGCCCTTTCCGTCACCCTCGCCGTATACGAGCTGCTGATCCGCCGCACACGAGCCACCCGTTTCCTGTTCGGGATGCGGCCCTGACGGTCTCCGCAGTGTGCTGAACCGTGGGTCCCGGGCGGGGCCGCTGACGGCGGGCGGACTCGGAGTCAGAGCAGCAGGTCGTGTGCGGGTTCCGGCCAGGAGGAAGGCGCCACCCGCCGCGGCGATCGCGGACGTCGCGCTGCTTCCGGTGTCGGCCAAGAGCAAGCACGTTCTTGAAGGTGCCAGAGGTCGTGCCGGACTCGGACAACGGTCGCCACCGCCACACGCCACGAACGAGCCGCCAAGTTGCCCGCGTGCACCCGCCTGGTTCAGCCGTAGCTGCGCCCGAAAAGGTTCACCGGGGTGGGGTCGTGGTGGTGGATGACGTCGCGGGGTGGCTGTCGGGCTGCTTCGAAATCGTTGGACGCCTTCGGGTGAGTCGGCGAGTATCCGCAGGTGACAGATGGAGCCGATTACTGGGGACCGTTGACGCGGAGCCCGAAGTGTGTGCGTTTTGTCGAGCTGTCCGGCGGCGGCATGGCGCTGGGCTGTGACCCGGGCGTCCGGCGCGGTGGTCGCGCCGCGGAAGCGAGTGGGCGTCCGCCCCAGCGGAGGCCTTCTCGCTGCGGACGCGGGCACGTTCGCGGCGTTGGGCGGCCAGGATGTCGGGGTGCCGGGCGTTGGCGTTGCAGCGGCGCAGGGAGGCGTGCAGGGCTCGGGTCTGGGCGGTGTGGTTGAGGCGATGCGAGTTGGCCAGGGGGAACTGCCGCAGCGGCCCGAAGTGCGCCTCGGTCGGATTCGCCCAGAAGGCGTAGGTCGGCGTGAAGCACAGCTCGACCTTGTTCTTCTGGGCCCACCGGCGGATCTTGCTGCCCTCATGGGCGGACAGGTTGTCCAGGATCCCGCGATCACCGGGACGGTGTTCCCTCCCGCCGAGGCCAGCAGCATCATCGCCCTGCGGAACCGCACCGTATCGGTACCGCCCGCCGCACGGTCCGCTGCAGTTTCTGCCCCTCCTGCTCAGTCAGCCTGCGAACCCTGACCGGCTCTGCCATGCCGCCTCCCGCACCGATCGGACATGTCGCCACGTCCAACCGGCGCAAGGTCAGGCGACACCAAGCCGGTGATCATTTCCGGTCACAGCACTATGGAGCGTGGCGAGCCAGTCGGTGAGCAGACGGTTGACCTCGTCGGGACGCTCCTGCTGGATCCAGTGGCCGCAGCCGTCCAAGAGGTGGGCGGCCGAAAGGCCGGGAAGGGTGGTGGGGTAGGCGTCGATGGCATCGGACATCCAGGTGGTGGAGGCATCCAGAGCTCCGCCGATGAACAGGGACGGCTGCTTGATCGGGGCTCCGCGGTGCGGGGCGAGGTCTTCCCAGTCCCGGTCCATGTTGCGGTAGCGGTTGAGTGCGCCGGTGATCCCAGTGCGCTCGAACTCCCCCGCGTAGACCTCGAGGTCCTCCTCGCTCAGCCAGGCCGGGAGGACTCCCGTGGGGAAACGGTCGCGCAGCCGGCCGCCGCCGCGGGTGACGAAGTGCGGGTCGGGCTCGTGCTGGGCGGGCATGGTGTCGGCGGACAGAGCGGCGTAGAAGCCTGCGAGCCAGCCCCGGACGTCGGGCTCGATCTCCGCCTCGGCGCGGCCGGGCTCCTGGAAGTAGGAGACGTAAAATTCCTGCTCGGGGCCGCCGATCTGGCTGAAGACATCAGTGGGACGGGGGCCGCCGGGCGGCGCGTAGGGGACGCTCAGCAGACCGACGGCGCGGAAGATCTCGGGGTGGAGCAGGGCGGAGGCGGCGGCGATATTGGCGCCCCAGTCGTGGCCGAGGACCACCGCGCTCTCCTCGCCGAGGGCGCGCACGACGGCGACGTTGTCCTCCACCAGGTCGAGCATCCGGTAGGCCTCGGTCGCCTCCGGCTTGGAGGAGCGGCCGTAACCGCGCACGTCGATCGCCACCGCCCGGTGGCCGGCCGCGGCCAGGGCCGGGAGCTGGCGGCGCCAGGAGTACCAGGACTCGGGAAAGCCGTGCACGAGCAGGACCAGCGGGCCGGTGCCCTGCTCGACCAGGTGGAGGCGTCCGGCCGGCGCCTCGACGGTGCGGTGGCGGAGCTCGGCGGTCGGCTCGGGCTGCATGGGATTCTCCTCGGTTCGCGGCGGGCGCTACTGCCCGTCCATCATCCGGCGCGGCACGGGCCCGACGCGATCAGCCTTGCCGTTCTGGCAAACTCGCACGGCAGAAGGGTGAAGTGGCACGGACGGTTCGACAAGTGCTGCTGCTTGATGTGAACGGAGCCGGCGCAATCCACTGTCGTTGAGCGACCGTCCGAACGGAGGGGAGGAACTCAACCGGAAAGTCGGAGGCGCCGCTGCCCGCACGTCTCATACCATCGGCCCCGCCCCGACCCGTCGAGCATCACCAAGGACTTTGTGAACCACTCCGATCTTCGCGCCAAGGCCCCCTCGCTCGCGGCCGGCATGGCCGCCGCCGATCACAGCCCGGACATCCAGCTGTCCCAGACTCGCCACCGCGCCGCGCTCGTGGCAAGCTGGCGGATCGCACCAGGCTCAACCGTCCTCGAACTGGGCTGCGGCCAGGGCGACATGACCGCCGTCCTTGCGGAGGCGGTTGGGCCCGAGGGCCGCGTGGTGGCCGTCGACGTGGCGGAACCCTCCTACGGGGCGCCGGTCACGCTCGGAGAATCGGCCGCCCGGCTCGCGGCGGGCCCTCTCGGGGAGCGCATCGATTTCCGCTTCGGGACCGACGTCCTCGACCCGTCGGTCGGCTTTCCCGAAAACACCTTCGACCACGTGGTGCTCGCACACTGCTCCTGGTACTTCGCATCGCTGGGAGAGCTGCGGGACACCCTGGCCCGGGTACGGCCGTGGGCGCGGAGACTATGGCTGACCGAGTGGGACTTGACGCCTGCTTCCGGTGACCAGTTGGCGCACCTCCTCGCCGTGCTGATCCAGGGGCAGACCGAGGCCGCAGGTTCGCGCGGCCAGGGAAACGTCCGCACGCCTGTCTCCCGCGAGGGGCTGCTGCGGCTCCTGCCCGAGGCCGGCTGGACGGCCGAGGGCAGCACGCCGGTCGATACCGGGGAACTTCAGGACGGCGACTGGGAAATCGCCGCCTGCCTCGACCTGGTCGCAACGGATGAGCGTATGGCCGCGCTGCCCGAGCCGGTGCGGCAACTGGTGCTGAGCCAGGCCGACGTGCTCCGGTCCGTCGCCAAGCCGCACGGCAACCGCGCGCTCGCCGCGTATTCAGTCACCGCGCGCTGACGTACGGCTGTGAGTGCGAGGTTCGGGTGCCTGTTGCGTCGAGTGGCGGACCTGCCTGTGCGCCGCGCCTTCGCGACGACTCCCCCGCGCCGCCGCAGGGCATCGCACCGGTCACATCCGGGACACCTCACGCTCCGCCTCCCGCGTGAAGGACGGCAGTACGTCCACGCCCCATCCGGGGCGGGTCGGCGCCGGCAGGCGGCCGTCCTTCACGGTCAGGAACGGTTCGTACACAGCCGCCGTCCAGGGTGTGTCCTCCACGCTCCACTCCTGGTAGTGCACGCAGGAGGGCATCGCCGTCGCCAGGTGCAGGGTGAACACCTGGAGCAGGGAGTCGTTGGCGCAGTGCGGGGTGCACGGGACCCCGGCGGCCTCAGCCAGCACCGCCACCTTGCGGGCCCGTGACACCCCACCGATGTAGCCGATGTCGGGCTGGACGATGCGCACCGCCCGTCCTGCCAGCATCCGGCCGAACTGCGGCAGCGAGTAGTCCTGTTCACCGCCGGAGACGGGGATGTCGAGGGACTCTGTCACCTCGGCACAGCGTTCGATCTCTGTGAAGGGCGTCGGTTCCTCGTAGTGGAAGTAGCCATGCTCCTCCAGGAGCCGTCCGACGCGGATGGCGCGGCCCACCGAGAAGCCGCCGTTGGCGTCCGCGGAGATGTCGATGCCGTCGCCCAACTCGCGTCGCATCAGCGGAACGATCCGCTCGGTCCGGCCGGGTGCGGCGTCCCCGTCCCGCCCCATGGCCTGGCCCACCCGGATCTTCACCGCACGGAAGCCCTGCTCGGCGATGACCGCGGCCAGTCGCTCCGCCTCTGCCTCCGGGGTGATGTCCCGCCGCATGCTGGACGCGTACACCGGCACCGAGTCCCGGGCCTGCCCGCCGAGGAGTTTCGCCACCGGCTGCCCCGTGGCCTTGCCGAGCACGTCCCACAGGGCGGTGTCGACTCCCGCGAGCGCCCGGTGCACGAAGCCGCCGGGGAACTTGTAGTGGGCGCGCAGGCAGGCGTCTCCCAGGGCTTCGACATCCCAGGGGTCGCGGCCGAGGAACATCGGGGCCACCATCGAGTGCAGCACCCTTACAGTGTGCGCGGCCTCGTACGGCGCGGTCTGGCCCACCCCCTCGATTCCGTCGTCGGTACGGACCCTGACCAGTGCGAGTGGCCCGCGCCGCAACGTCTCGACGCTCTCGATCCTCATACAACCTCCCTCTCCACGGGTGCTCCCTTGCTCGGTCGTACGCCCTGGCGCCCGTCCTCGCCGTCCCACCGGCGGCCATCTACTGGCGGCGCCGCTCACAAGTGCTTCTTGAGCACTGCGAGCAGAGGTTCGCGTATCGTGCAGCGCTCCAGCGCGAAGCAGTCCGCCATGGCCCGCATGCCGTCCGCGTCCAGGCCCTTGAAGCAGCGGGCGAAGTCCTCCACCATCGGCTCGGCGAGCAGGATGTGCCGCACCAGCACGTGGATCCATTGCTGGGCGCCGAAGGGCAGCGGGTCGAAGTCCGGGAACTCCTTGGCGACGGTTGCTTCGAGGGGGTCGAGGATGTGCCGCACTCCGGTGTCCACACCGCCCCACACGTCCACCCCGAGCCGCGCCTTCTTCTCCAGCACCGGGGCGATCCGGCGCAGATAGGGGGAGTCGCCCGGCACCTGGGCGATGCCCTGGAGCCCGATGTCCTTGTACGTCCACAGGCTCCAGCCGGCGCCGTACTCGTCGTAGAGGCCGAGTTGGTCGGCCAGGGTCCGGTAACGGTGGTCGTCGCGCTCGGGATCGCCGCTGTAGACGGGGCCGAACTCGCCGACCCAGATGGGTGTTCCGGTGGTGCGCATGTACTCGCAGCGCTTGAGGAACCGTTCGGTCAGATAGGCCCGGTCCACGTACTGGCCCCTCGACAGGCCTGGGTAGGGGCCGCTGTCGGCGAATCCGGAGAGCGCGTAGTCGTGGACGGTGTACACGGTGTTGGGCCAGGGGTCGCGGAACAGGTCGAACTCGGTGGCGTGCCGGTTGCCGTCGAGGAAGACGATGTGGTGCGGGTCGACGGCCCTGATGGCCTTGTGCAGCCGCTCATAGAACGGGCCGATGGTCTCGCCCTCGGAGTCGGCGGGTTCGTTCAGGGGGTTGTATCCCGCGACCCAGGGGTTGTCGCGGTAGTGGTCGGCCAGCGCCTCCCACAGATTGACGACCCGGTCCTGGAAGTGGCGGTGGGTCCAGAAGAACGAGCGGTGGGTCGGATTGTCGCTGTGCCAGCGCTGGTTGTGGAATCCCGGCGCCGCGTGCAGGTCCAGGACGGTGTACAGGCCGTGTCTCGCGCAGGTGTCGACCACGCGGTCCAGCAGCCGGAAGCCCTCCTGCTTGATCTCCATGGGACGGGCGTCGTCCTCGAAGTGCCGGTAGTGGAAGGGGATCCGGACGCAGTTCATGCCCGTGCCCGCGAGCAGCGCCGCGTCAGCGTCGGTGAAGAAGACGTCCAGGAAGCGGTCGAAGAAGGCGTCGTACGCCTGCTGCCCGACGACCCGGCGCAGCGCGCCTCGGTGCAGTTCCTCGGTGCTGGGGAAGCCGGTGATGAAGTTCTCCATGTTCATCCAGCCGCCCAGGCCGACGCCGCGCAGGCGTACCGGGCGGCCATCGGCGGTGGCGAGTGCGCCGCCGTCCACGTGGAGCATCACGGATGCGTCGTTCATGCTTGTACTCCAGGAGTGCAGGTCAGGAGCCGGGAGGAGGTAGGTCAGTCGCGGTGTGCCGCCGCGGTGGCGGGCGTGCTGCCGGGCGGGCCCGGCGCGCTCTGGGCCCCGCGCCGGCGGTACCGGCCGATGCGGCGGGGCGAGAGAGATGGGGAGCGCCGGGCATGTGTGCGCTACCCGCCGCGCCAGCCGTGCGTGCGGCACGCACGGCATACGGAGCGTGCGAAGCCGCGCGGGCGCCCTTTCGGGCCGGGACTCTCACTTGCCGAAACCGGCTGTGAGGCCTCGCACCAGGTAGCGGCGGCCCAGCAGGTAGGCGGCGAGCATCGGAATCGTCGACAGCACGACCGCCGCGAGGATCGCGGGGACGTTCACCGTGAACTCGCCCTGGAACGTCCACAGTGCCATCGGCAGCACCCGGTTGCCGGGGCTCTGGGTGAGGATCAGCGGGAACAGGAAGCCGTTCCACACGTGCAACGCGTCGTAGATGCTGACGGTGACGACCGCGGGGCGGGTGAGCGGCAGCACGAGGCTGACCAGCATCCGCCAGTCCGTGGCGCCGTCCATGCGCATCGACTCGAACAGCTCACCGGGGATGTCCCGGATGAAGTTGGAGAGGATGAGCACCGTGATCGGCACCGCGAATCCGATGGACGGCAGGATGAGTGCGAGCAGGCTGTCGTAGAGATGGGCACGGCTGATCATGTAGTAGAGCGGGATGATCGTGGCGTGCACGGGGATGGCGAGGCCGAGCAGGAACACCGAGAAGGCGCCGCGTGACAGCCGGGTTCTGCCGCGTACCACCGCGTACGCGGCCATGAGCGAGAGCACCACGGTCACCGCGACCGAGGCCACCGTGATGATCACGCTGTTGAGGAAGTAGCGGCCGAAGCCACTGCCCAGTACCAGCGAGTAGTTCGCGAACGTCACCTTGCTCGGGATCGCCAGCGGGTCTGTCGCGAAAAAACCCTGCTGGGGCCGGAGACTGGAGATCACGACGTAGTACACCGGCACGATGATCACGGCCAGCCAGACCAGACCGCCGAGCCCGCCGAGTACGTTGGGCCTGCGCCGCACCCGGCGGCCCCCGGTCTGTCGCGCGCCGGGTGCCCGCCGGCTCTCCGCGACGGCGCGGAGCGGGGTGGTGGTCGCCATCAGATGCCCTCCCGGTCACTGGACATGCGGCTGAAGCCGGAGAACTTGGTCATCACGAACGCGAGCCCGAGGCCGATCACGACGAGGAGCACCGCGAGCACGCTGGCCGCGCCCATCTCGTTGGCCTGGAAGCCGGTGAGGTACATGTCCACCGGCAGCAGCCTGGTCGCGTTGCCCGGACCACCCCCGGTGAGCACGAACACCACGTCGAAGTAGGTCAGCGATCCGGTCACCATCAGCGTCGAGGAGGTGATCACGGTGTTGCGCAGCTGGGGCAGCGTGATGTACCAGAACTGCTGCACGGTGCCCGCCCCGTCCAGCGTCGCGGCCTCGTACAGGGACTGCGGGATCTGCCGGACCGCGGCCTGGTACAACAGGGTGTGGAACGGCACGAACTGCCAGGCGATCACGAAGATCACCACATAGAGCACCAGCGTGGGGTCGCCGAGCCAGTTCTGCGCGAGGGCACCGAGACCCGGCGCGCCGCCGATGCCGAAGTTGGGGTCGAGCAGCGCCTTGAAGGCGATGGCCACCGCTGCGGAGGACAGCAGCAGCGGGATGAAGTACAACGCGGCAAGCACGGCCCGGTAGCGCTGGGTGCCCGCGATGAAGACGCCGAGCAGCAGGCTGATCGGGGTCTGCACCAGCCAGGAAGCCACGATGATCTTCAAGGTGAGCAGCAGCGCGTTGCCGGTGACCGGGTCGTGCAGGATCTTCGTCCAGTTGGCGAAGCCGGCCCAGCCGAGCGCGCCGAGGCCGTCCCAGTGCACGAAGCTGAGCACCACCGCCCCGGCCAGCGGCACCAGTGCGAACACCACGAACATGGCGAGCGCGGGCAGCGCGAACAGCGCGGTGCCGCGGGGTGAGGCGCCGGTGGTGCCGTGGGCCCTGGCACGGGCGGCGGTGGCGGCCCGCGCGGCCACGGGTGACGGAGAGTAGGTCATGAAGGCTCGCCTCCGGCGATCAGAGGGTGGCGTTCATGTGGTCGGCGAACTGCTTCGGGCCGATCTGCAGCAGGAAGATCTGCTGAAGGGCCGTCAGGACGGCGTCACCGGCCTGGGGACCGAGCGCCTGGTCGAGGGAGAGCGAGAAGTTGGGCGCCTTCGCCGTCAGGTCGTAGACCGTTGTGAAGTATTCGGGGTCGGACGACTTGGCGATCTCGTCGCCGAAGCCGGCCACGGGGGGCACGTTGCCGACGGCCAGCAGGTCAGTGGCGTAGGCGGCGTTGAGCAGCGCGCCCTTGAGGTAGGCGCGGGCCGCCTCCTGAGCCTCCGCGTCCGCATCCGCCGAGACCGACCAGTAGTTGGACGGGTTGCCCGTGATGTCCGCCGGGTCGCCCTTGCCGCCCTCGACGGTGGGGAAGGGAAAGTATCCGAGTTTGCCGTCCTTGATGAAGCCGGGGTCGGCTGTCTGGATGGTCTGGTAGGTCGCGGGCAGGCCGAGGCTCATCGCCGCCTTGCCGGTGTACATCAGGGCGATGTCGGCACCGGAGTCGGTGGAGATGGACGCGAAGCCCTTGACGAAGCCGCCGGACTTCACCAGTTGCTGGATCATCTCGTTGGCCTGCGTGACCGCCGGATGCGACCAGGCCTTGGCCTTGCCGGCGAGAATCGCGTCGAGGACGCCGGGACCGCCGATGCGGTCCATCAGGTACGACAGCCACGGCAGCAGTGGCCACTTGGCCTGCCCGGACACGGTGAACGGGGCGATGCCGGCCTTCTTGAACCGGGGTACCAGCGCGGTCAGTTCGCCCCACGTTCGCGGCGGTTCGGCGCCGATCTTCGCGAAGAGCTCCTTGTTGTAGTAGATCATCACCGGCTTGACGCCGTTGTTGGGCAACGCGTACGTCCTGCCGTCGATCTCGCCGACCTTCGCCACCGACTTCAGGAACCGGCCCTCGAGCGCGGGGTCGGCCGCGAGGTCCGACAGGTCGGCGACCGCGCCCGCTGCGACGTACGAGGCGAGCACGCCGCCGCCCCAGCCGTAGATCAGCGTGGGCGCCTGCTTGGCGCCGACGGCGGTCCTGATCTTCTGTTTGTAGGGGTCGTTGGCGAAGGACTCCACCGAGATCTTCTGCTGCGGATGGGCGCCGTTCCATGAGTCGAAGGACTGCTGGAACGCCTTCTGGGTGACCCCGCTGAGGATCCACGCCGAGGCGGATCCCGAACTCCCGCCGCTCGCCCCCTGCGCCTTGGGCCCCGAGGTGCCGCAGCCCGCGATCGCCGTGCCCGCGAAGGCCGCGAGCCCGGCGACAACACTTCGTCGTGAGATGGCCGATGCCGACATGCTGTCCGCCTCTCCGTCCCGGGCACAGCGATGTGTCCGGGGCATGACTCCAAGCGGCGGCACAGACCGTCGGCGCGTACGTCCCTTGACCGCCCGGCCCTGCTGCCGCTCTCCGTCCCGCTGTGGTTGCGGTCATCGTGCAGGCCCACCGAAGGCGTGTCAATCGTTATCGATAACGTTATCGAAATCGTTTTACCAGGTGTACCATCACGCTGTGACCACAAACCGCGTGACCATCCGCGATGTCGCGGCCCGAGCCGGGGTATCGGTGGCGACCGTCTCCAAAGTCCTCAACGAGCGGCACGGGGTGGCGGCCAGCACCCTGGAGCGGGTGCGCACGGTGATCGAGGAGCTCGGTTACGAATC
Organism: Streptomyces sp. NPDC003393; assembly: GCF_053589015.1. Taxonomy (NCBI): domain Bacteria; kingdom Bacillati; phylum Actinomycetota; class Actinomycetes; order Kitasatosporales; family Streptomycetaceae; genus Streptomyces; species Streptomyces sp. NPDC003393. Next base: position 205,473 of record NZ_JBSFRB010000008.1, read on the forward strand.
CAGCCTGGTGGCCAGGAGCCTGCGCAACCACCGCACCCACGTCATCGGGGTGCTGGTGTGGGCCATCGAGCCGTACAGTGCGGAGCTCCTCAAGGGCGCCGCTCGCGCCATCAAGGGCACCGGTTATGAACTGGTGGTGTACTCGACGGGAGGCGAGGGCGGCGGCCACACGGGCTGGGAACGCCGCTATCTGTCACGGCTGTCCGGCACCTTGATCGACGGCGCGGTGCTGGTCACCCCGACCGTCTCCACCGACGAGATCGGCTCCCCGGTCGTCGCCGTCGACCCTCATGTCGGCGCCGACTCCGCCCCCATCGTCGCGGCCGACAACTTCCATGGCGCGCGGACCGCCGTCGAGCACCTGCTGGCGCTCGGCCATCGCAGGATCGGCTTCCTCGGCCGTCCGCCCCGCGACCTGGAGTCCGCCCGCCAGCGCGAACTCGGCTATCGCAGAGCCCTGGAGGACGCGGGCGTGGCCTTCGATCCCGCACTGGTGCAGGTTGCCGGCTACGGGGAGAACGAGTCCGCCGAGGCCGCGGGCCGTCTTCTGCGACTGGACGACCGCCCCACCGCGATCTTCGCCGCCAACGACGTGTCCGCCATCTCCACGATGGAGGTGGCGATGACGCTCGGCATGCGGGTACCCGACGATCTGTCCGTCATCGGGTTCGACAACGTCCCCGAGTCCACCATGGTCCGCCCCGCCCTCACCACGATCGAGCAGCCGCTCCAGCTCATGGGCCAGCGCGCGGTCGAGATGCTGCTCGAACTCCTGGAAGGGCGGACGCCCGACCCCCTGCGACTGCGGCTGCCGACACGCCTGGTGGAACGGGCGTCCTGTGCACCGCCACCGCCACCGTCCGCACCCTCCGGTGCGTCGGTGGAGCCGCAGGCGTCGGCGGAGCCGCCGAAAGAAAGGGCATAGGGCGGCGGAGAAGCCCGTCAGGCGGGTTCGGCGTCGAGGACACGCCCGGCGGGGCTGCGGGTGTGGAGCCAGGCGGGCAGGGCGGCCAGCGCCGCTACGGCAAGGAGTACGGCCGGGACGGCGGCCGCGAGCCAGCTGCCCGGGGGTATCACCACGACCGCGCTGAACAGCGCGAACAGGCCGATTCCGATCGGAACACCCACCGCGATCCCACCCACGGCGGGCAGCAGTTGCGCGGTGCAGAGCGCCACGATGACCTGGCCGGGGGTGGCGCCGAGGGTCCGGGCGACGGCCAGGGCGCGCCGGGCCTGCACCGCGGTGCTCCAGCTGACGTAGACGGTGTTGAGCACGGACAGCGCCAGAATTGCGACCGTGACACCGAGCATCACCTGGCCTGTCAGGGCGTTGCGGATGTCCTCGAAAGTGGACGTTCCCTGGGCGATTTCTGCTTTGAGCGACACCCGGAAGGTGAGGAGCGCGGTCACCATGACCGTAGTGGCGGCCGTGCCGACGGCGCTCAGGGCCGCGCGGCCGGGACGACGGGCGATCAGCCGTACGCCGATCAGGGGCGGCGTGGGCAGATAGGCCGTCATGGCCGTCAGTCGAGGACGGTACGTGATCGGGTGTGCCGGATCGGCCAGGGCGTCGACGGTGCTGGAGCGCACGGTGCGCAGGACGGGGCCGAGCGTGCCGATCAGGGCCACCAGTACGGCGAGTACGGTCGCGTCTACGACGATGCCGGTGGTCGGCGGGCCGGCCGCGTTGAGCAGCCCGGCACTGGGGTCGGCCAGCGTGGGCGCGGTCAGACATCCCACGGTGACTCCGACAGCGGCGGCCAGGACAGTGAGGAGTAGATACTGCGCGAGCAGCAGCGCGGCCACGGTGCGGGGTGTGGCACCGACAGCCTTGAGAAGGCCCGCGCGCCGGTGGTCCCGCGGGGCGCGCACGGCGGCCAGCGACGCGACGGTGACGAGCGCTGCCGCAGCGAGCAGACCCCCGCCGATGACCAGGGTGGGCCGGACGGACCTCAGCACATGTGTGTCACTTTCGATGAAGAGCTGCCAGGGATGGGTGTTGACCCAGTCCTGGCCCCTGAGGTCGTCGGTGAAGACGGTGTGCGCCCAGCTCTGTGCCGCGGCGGGGTCGGACAGCTTGATGTTGAGCAGGTACAGAAGGGACTCGTCGCCGGCTGCCGCACGGGCGTCGTCGGTGGTGAGCCAGATTCGGCCGCCACCGTCGGAAGGCCCCGGGCCCGTGGCCCAATTGCTGAACGGATACACCCCGGTGGCCGCGCTGATGGCCGTACCGACGACCGGGTAGTCGCGCCCACCGATGGTGACACGGTTACCGACACGTACACCGAGCGCTTGGGCGAAGCTGCGTTCGACCACCGCGCCGCCCCTGCGCACCCACGTGCCGGAGGTCACGAGCGGCCGGTCCACGGCGGACACGGTGCGCTCGCGCCCCTCGACCGCGGTGTTCTCCGTCCACCCGTTGGCGCGGACCGTGGTGGAGAATCCGGGAACCGGGTCGGCGAGCGTGTCGACACCGGGGGCGTCCGCGATGCGTCCGGCAAGGGCGGAGGGGTCCGTGGCGGTGGTGATGGCCGTGATGTCGGGTCCTGCGGTGGCCTCGCGGGTTTTCATGTACCCGCTGGCCACGGCGTTGTCGGTAGCCATTCCCAGGGTCAGCGACGTGGTGGCGGCGGTGACGGCGACCAGGAACATGACGGCCTCGCCGGGGCGGCGCCGTATGTCCCGTGCGATGAGCCGCCAGATCAGCAGCAGACGGCCCATGGTCACTCCTCCCAGCCGAGGAGCGCGCCGAGCTGTGAGCCACCCGCAGCCAGGGGTATGTCCTCGGCCGATGCTCCGTCACGGAGGGAGACGACCCGGTCCGCGGTGGCGGCGACGCGTTCGTCATGGGTGACGAGTACGAGGGTCTGTCCGGTGGCCCGCAGGTCGGCGAAGAGGCGGAGGACGTCATGGGTCGCGGCGGTGTCGAGGTTGCCGGTGGGCTCGTCGGCGAGGACCACAAGCGGCTCGTTCACCAGGGCGCGGGCGATGGCGACCCGCTGCCGCTGCCCGCCGGACAGCTCGGACGGCAGACGGCGGTCCCGGTCCGCGAGCCCGACACGGTCGAGAAGGGCGGCAGCGCGGCGGCGGGCGGCGCGCGGCGAGTCACCGGCGAGCAGCGCGGGCAGCTCGACGTTCTCGGCCGCCGTCAGTTCGTCCATCAGGTGGAAGTCCTGGTGCACGAAGCCGACAGCGCGGCGCCGCAGACGGGCGAGTGCGCGTTCGCCGAGCAGGTCGATGCGCTGCCCGCCGAGCCACACCTCACCCTCGTCGGGCCGGTCCAGGCCGCCCAGCAGATGCAACAGCGTCGACTTGCCGCAGCCGCTGGGACCGGTCACGGCCAGCGTCTGCCCGGAGGGTATGTCGAGGTCGACCCCGTCGAGGGCCACAACCGTGCTCTCGCCCTGCCCGTAGACCCGTGACAGGCCGACGGCGCGCAGCACCGGATCTGCGGTTTCACCTCCGGTGTCCCTGTGCCGCGACTGCCCTCTGCCCCGCCCGCCGCTTGGTGTCGTCATCCGTTCCCTCCGCCTCTCCCGTGCCGGGCGCGGGCGGACCAGATCCGCTCGCACGCCTCCAACCAGCGCAGATCAGCCTGCAGCCGGAGTGCTACGCCCTCCAGGAGCAGCCCGGCCTCCGAGTCCGTGTCGTGAGTGAGGACGGCGTGCTGAGCCTCGGCGAGGCTGCGCCTCAGCTCGCGGCGCCGGGCCTCGACGAGCGCGAGCGGCTCTGCCATGCCCGACTCGGCGGCGGCCACCAGCTTCAGATGAAACTCCGTCACATCCGCCCTGGGCCCGACGCCCTCGGCCATCCACGCGGCAACCCGCTCCCGCCCGGCCGCGGTCAGCGCATACACCTTGCGCCGCGGGCCACGCACCGGCGTGTCCTCGCGCTCCTGAACGGCCAGGCCCGCCTTCTCGAGCCGGGTGAGCGTCACATAGATCTGCCCCGCGTTCAGCGTCTCCCCCAGCGGCCCGAGCGCCGCCGCCAACCGCCTGCGCAGGTCGTAGCCGTGCGATGGCTCCTTGGAGAGCAGCGCCAGCACCACGTCCTGCACGGGTGATCCTCCTCTGCGTCACTCAATGGATAGCGGTTAAGCAAAAGCGGCGTCAAACCGGCCTCAGAACCCGTTGCGGCCCGATTCTGTCGTGCGCGCTCCGCGCAACCTTGCGTCAAGCGCGCACGATCCTTACTGTCCACTCAGCAGCGGAGCGCCGCCCGATCGCGTCCAAGTACCGCACCGGGACACCGCGGATGGACCTGCCCGAGCACTTCGGTTCCTGGAAGAGGGCTCACAACCGGCTGCGGAAGTCGGCCGCCGGCGGCACCCGGGAGAAGCTCTTCATCCTCCTCCTCGCCCAGGCCGAAGGCGACCTCGACGGGGTCGTAGCGGTCGACTCCGTCGTCCGAGCCCACCAGCACGCCGCCGGAGCCCGTCAAAAGGGGCCCCGGCAGGCGAGCCGGACGACCAGGCCATCGGACGGTCCCACGGCGGACCGATCACCAAGACATCTCAGTCGACGGAGGCCAACTCGGTGGGGAGCGGCGTCACGTCCAGCCCCAGTGGTCGGGGGTAGTGGGCCTGGCATGTCGGAGCCACCCGATAACATCGCCGCGCGTCATGAGGTGAACTCTGAGGGGGCCGAACATGCAGGTCGCCGGTGGCGCTGGGGTCGACCGACTGGCTGCCGGTGTTGGAGCTGGGAAGCAAGGCCGCGGTCGGGTGTGACACCCATGTGATAGTCCCACCTCGAAACGGTCGTCCTCCTGGAACCGGAGCACCGATTCCAGCCGATACACCGTTCAGCCGTAGGCCAGTTCGGGCATGGTGAAGGCGGCCAGCTCCTCGGCCGTGCACCGCAGATCCAGCGTGGCCCCGATGTGCATACCGGCCTCGTTCAGCCACGCCGGCCTGCGGTGGGTGTGCACCGCATCGGTCAACGGCAGCAGGGCGGCCTTCGAAGCCCTGCGGTCCGAGACGAAAGCCCCGGCGGGCCGACGAGCTCCGCCCAGCCATGATCGTTCCCGCACGAGCAGCCTCCTGACACGCGCTCCTGCCCGTACGGTGCCCCCGTTGGGGTCGGCGCGCCCGCCCGCTGGCGCATCCGGCCGCCGCAGGGTCACGCGGAGGTGTGCCGCCCGGTCGTCCAGCCGGCCGGGTCGCCCGGCCTGGCGTCGAACTGCTGCTGTCCTATGACCGAGAGCAACTGGAGCTTTCCGTGGCTCTCCGTACCGGGACGCGTGGTCATCACGAGCAGGGTCTGTGCGTGGTTGTCGGTGAACAGCACCTGGCAGTCGACCTCGATACGGCCGAGTTCGGGGTGCACAAGGGTCTTGCGGTCCTCGAAGCGGTTGGCGACCTCGTGCTGTTCCCAGACCCGGACGAATTCCGGGCTGCGGCCGTGCAGCTCGGCGACGATCTGCTCGGCCCGGGGGTGACTGCCGTCGGCGGTCAGCGCGGCCCGCAGCGCCGCCGCCTGGATCCGGCTCTGCCGGTCGTGGTCCTCCTGCGGATAGTGTCTCCGCTCGTCCGGGTCGGTGAACCAGCGGTAGTAGGCGCTGCGCGCCAGACCGGTGTACCGGGTCTGGTCACCCAACAGCGCGACCGCGAGCGGATTCTGTACCAGGGTGTCGCTGAGGTCGGACACCACCAGGGCCGGGGCGTCCAGGCGGTCCATCACCCGCATCAGAGCCGGGCCGACATGCTCGGAGCGGTGGAAGCGCGCCGGGGCACTGTGGCCGGTGAGGCGGAAGAGGTGGTCGCGCTCGTCCAGGGTGAGGCGCAGGGCGCGGGCGAGCGCGACCATCATCTGCTCGGAGGGCTGCGGGGCACGCCGCTGCTCCAGGCGCGCGTAGTAGTCGGTGGACATCCCGGCGAGGGCGGCGACCTCTTCGCGGCGCAGACCCTGGGTGCGCCTGCGCGGGCCGCCGACCAGCCCGACGTCGTCGGGCCGCAGCGTTTGACGCCGTCGGCGCAGGAAATCCGCCAGCTGGTCTCTGTCCATGCCTCCATGGTTGCCGATACCGGCTTATTCATCCAGGGACTGCTGATCCATGGGTAACGGCTCCTCTCCCGCCCGCCCGCGGGCAGGCGCAGCATGGTCGGTGCCGGGGTTCTCCGGCACCCGCAGTGCGGAGCAACCCGCCCCACTGTGCGGGGTACCCCGGCTTCCACTCCCAAGGAGGAACTTCCATGAAGACCACCGGGAACACGATTCTGATCACGGGCGGCACCTCGGGCATCGGCCTCGGCCTGGCCCTGCGCTTGCACGAGACCGGCAACAAGGTGATCGTCGCGGGCCGCCGCAAGGAGCTGCTCGACCAGATTGCGGCCGGGCACCCGGGCATCGACACACTCGTCCTCGACGTCACCGACCCCGCGTCGATCGCCGGGGCCCGCGAGACGGTGACGCGGACCCACCCCGAGCTGAACGTCCTGGTCAACAACGCAGGCATCCAGCTGCCTGAGCCCCTCCTGGAGGGCGACTCTCTGCGCGTCGCCGAGGACACCGTCACCACCAACCTGCTCGGCCCGATCCGAATGGTCAACGCCTTCCTGCCCCACCTGACGGCCAAGGAGGACGCGGTCGTCATCAACGTCAGCTCCGGTCTGGCGTTCGTGCCGCTGCCGATCACCGCGACCTACAACGCCACCAAGGCCGCCATCCACTCCTTCACGGAGAGCCTGCGCGTCCAGCTCGCCGACACCTCCGTCCAAGTGATCGAGCTGGTCCCGCCGGCCGTGCGCACCACCCTGATGGGCCAGCAGGACAACGAGCACGCCATGCCGCTCGAGGACTTCCTCACCGAGGCCGTGAACCTCCTGCAGACCGAGCAGGATGCCAAGGAGATCCTGGTCGAGAACGTCAAATTCCTGCGGCACGCCACGGTCAACGGCAGCTACGACGACGTCCTGGCCATGCTCAGCGCCTACTGAGCACACCGGTCACCTGGCGCCGGGACCACCGTACGCGGCGGGGCCGTTCAGGCCCCGCCCGGCCTGATCACCGGCCCCGCCCCCGTACCACCCCAGCTGTCTTCGAGCTGTCTTCGAAAGGAACGCCCCGCCATGTCCGTAGTCCTGGTCACAGGCGCCTCCACCGGGACCGGCAACCTCACCGTCAAGGAGCTCGCCGCCGCGTGACACACGGTCTACGCGTTTATGCGCGACCCCGAAGGCCGCAAACGGGCCCGCGCCGGGGAACTTCTCGCCTTCGCCGAACGCGACCACACCGATCTGCGCGTCGTCGAACTCGACGTACGGTCGCAGGAGTTCGCCGAGGCGGGTCAGCTCGATGTCGTCGTCCACAACGCGGGGCACTTGGCCCTCGGTTACACCGAAGCGTTCACCGCGGAAGACGTCGCGGACATGTTGGACGTCAACGCGATCAGTGTCCAGCGGGCCAACCGTGCCGCGCTGCCCCACCTGCGCGCCCGGCGATCGGGCACCCTCCTCTACGTGGGAAGCACCACCACGGTCAGCGTCCCGCCCTTCCTCGGGCCCTACGTGGCCTCGAAGTTCGCCTTCGACGCACTGGCCCAGTACGGCGAGGCCACCGAGGGCCTGTTCGAGCCCGGCGTCGACGCCCACCCGGTGACCGTCGCCCGGGAGATCACCCGCATTCTCGCCCTGCCCGTCGGCGAGAAGCCGTTCCCCAGCAGAGGAGGGTGGCCGAGTGGGTGGCCCGTCAGGGAACCGTCCACCGCTCACAAGTGTCTGTTCATGTGCCCTTCCACCGCGGCCAGTCGTGCCTCGATTGCTTGACTGAGGGCGGAAGCGTGGGATAGCAAAAACGCCACACCTCGGAGCATTTGTGTCATTTCGCACCAAAAGTGTCATCGCGGTGGTACTCGGTACTGTTGTCGCCGCTGCGGTGACCATAGGGTCGAACGTCGCGTTCGGGAAAAACTGTAATCAGTCGGGGAGCGCGTGCGGCGACGTGAACGGTGACGGCTACGACGATCTGGTGACCGTCACCTCGTACGACGATCCGGCCGACACAGGCACTCTTATTGTCCTGCCCGGCTCCTGGTACGGCTTCAAGAGCAAGCCGCTCGCGAGCGTCGGCCTCCCTTTCGCCGAGTACGACGCCGTGGTGGGCGACATCAACGGCGACGGCAAGGACGACGTGGTCATCGACACCGGATTCGAGGACGGCCCGGAGGAGTACAAGCTGCGCACCTACCCCGGTTCGGCCGACGGGCTCGACACCGCCCATCCGGTCGGCTGGAAGGGTTTCAAGAAGCCGAGCGAAATACCCTCGGCTCTGACCGACACCAACGGGGACGGCTACGCCGATCTCCTGGTCGGCAACCGCACGGTGGCCTACGGCAGCAAGGACTGGCTCCGCCCCTCCTAGACAAGTCTTTCGAGGGCCTGCGGGCATGAGGAGAGGGTGTTCAAGATCCGTTCATGACGACAGAACCGAACACCGCCGTGACGGCACTCCACGTAAATCGATGACGACTGGGCCGGTGTCGCCCGGCTTCCAGTCAGGCCGCCCGGGCTCAACAACTCCGAGTGCCTGGCCGTCATGCAGACGATGCCCGGCTTCCCCAGCGAGGCCCGACGGCTTCGGCGTCCTGTCATCCGAACAGGGCCTCACAGCTGGGAGGCGCCGCCGTCCACGGTGAGCTCGGCTCCCGTCGTGAACGTCGCCTCGAAAGCCAGGAACGCCACGGCCTTGGCGACCTCCTCGGGGCGGCCGAGCCGCTTCATCGGATTGGCCTCACGCAGCTGCTCGATGGCCTGCTCCGCGGCGGCTTCGGGCATCGATCTGGCGATGATCGAGGTGTCGATGGGACCGGGACTCACCGCGTTGACGCGGATGCCGCGCGGCAGCAGCTCGCGTGCCAGCGTGCGTGCCATCGAGCGCAACGCGGCCTTGGCGGCCGAGTAGACGCTGACCTGGGCCATGCCCTTCACATCCGCGAGCGACGTGGTGAGCACGACGGCGCTGCCCTCGGTCAGCAGCGGGGCCAGCTTCTGGACGGTGAAGTACGGCCCCTTGGCGTTGACCGCGAACAGCGCGTCGTACCCGGCCTCGTCCATCTCCTCGAACGGCACGAAGCGCGTCGCCCCCGCGTTCACGAACAGCAGGTCCAGCACTCCGAGCTCGGCCTCGACACGGCCCGCGAGAGCATCGATGGCGGGCAGCGACGTCGCATCGCTCTGCCATGCGAAGGCGTTCGCCCCGAGTTCTTCGCGGGCCGCGTCCAGTGTCTCCTTCCGGCGCCCGGTGACGGCGACGCGGGCTCCCCCGTCGACGAAGAGCTTCGCGGTGGCGAGCCCGATTCCGCTCGTTCCGCCCACGACGAGCACGCGTTCTCCGTCGTAGTTCCCCATCGTCGGATGGCTCCTTCAGTCTCGATGTCGCGCGGCATGCCTGGTGTTCTCACCCTCGGTAACGGAAGGTCACAGGTCCAATGCCCGTTGTGCGCGAAGGCCGTACGAGTCAGGCAACACCGCAGTTCACCGGGGGTGCGGCCCTTGGATCACATCACCGGGACGGGGTAACGCTGGAGGCGCGCGCCATGCCCACGACGCCGGCGGCGAGAGCGGCGGCGGTCGACTCGTACGGGGTGCCGGCGCCGCATTCGGCGTCGTGGACGGCAAGGCGCGGCCGGCCACCTGGCCCGTGCGTGATCGGCAGCCGGCGGAACCCGACCATCCAGTGCGCACTTCGCGCACCTTGCGTGAAGTGCGCACGACGCTTACTGTCCACTCAGCAGCGGAGCGCCACTCCCGTCTCTTGGGACACGTGTGCGGTATCGCCGACACTCGCATGGGGTCGATGGAAGGCAGGGCCGATATGTCCATACCCATCAAGAAAAGCCTGGAGCGCGTACCCGGCGGGATGATGCTCATCCCGCTGCTCGTGGGTGCCGTCATCAATACCGTCCACTCCGGGACCGGGGACTTCTTCGGCTCGTTCACCGGCGCACTGTTCTCGGGTGCGCTCACCATCCTGGCGGTGTTCTACGTCTGCATGGGCGCCACGATCGAGCTGCGCACCACCCCGTACATCCTGAAGAAGGGCGGGGCGCTTCTGATCGTCAAGACCGGCGTCGCGGTCGTGATCGGCGTTGTGGTGGGTCACTTCCTGGGCGAGGCGCCGGTAGACGGCGGCGTCTTCGCCGGTATCTCGACCCTGGCGATCGTGGCCTCGCTCAACGACACCAACGGCGGCCTCTACATGGCGCTGATGGGTCAGTTCGGCAGGCCCAAGGACACGGCCGCGTACTCGCTGATGAGTCTGGAGTCCGGTCCGTTCCTCACCATGGTCACGCTGGGTGTCGCCGGTCTGTCCGCCTTCCCCTGGCAGACCATGCTCGGTGCGATCCTGCCGCTGGTCGTCGGCATGATTTTGGGCAACCTCGACCCGGACATGCGCCGCTTCCTCGGCGCCGCCGTGCCGGTCTGCATCCCCTTCTTCGGCTTCGCACTCGGATCGGGCATCGACCTCGGCACCGTCTGGACGGCCGGTCTGCTCGGGGTCGGCCTCGGATTCTTCGTACTGATCGTCAGCGGCAGCACCCTCTTCGCGACGGACAGGCTGCTCGGCGGCAACGGTCTGCCCGGCCTCGCGGCCGCCAGCACCGCCGGCAACGCGGCCGCCGTGCCCGCGCTGGTCGCGGCCGCGAACCCCGTGTACAAGGAGGCCGCGGACAAGGCCACGGTGCTGGTGGCCGCCTCCGTGGTGGTGACCTCTCTGCTCACTCCCGTCATCACCGCCGCCTACCACCGCAGACTGCAGCGGGTACGGCCGCAGGCGCTTGCCGACGACGCGCCGGCCGGGACCGCGGAGACGACGCCCTCGACCGTGGGCGCGACGTCAACCGACGGGACCGCACACCGGTGAACCACGTACCGCAGCACGCCACGGGCTCCCCGTCCTCCTCCCCCGCTCTGCTCGTCATCGCCGATGATCTGTCGGGCGCAGCCGACAGCGCGGTCGCGTTCGCCGGGCGGACCGACACGGTGGTGTCACTGGACGCCGACGCCGAGTGGCCGCGGGCGACGGTGGTCGCGATCGACACCGACTCCCGCTACACCTCCCCCGACATCGCGGCCGACCGGGTCGCGGCAGGCATCCTCCGGTCGCGAGCGGGGACCCGGATCTACAAGAAGATCGACTCCACGCTCCGAGGCCACATCGGTCCCGAGATCAGCGCATGCCTGGACGCCCTGCACAAGCGGGAGGGAAAGCGCCACCTCGCGGTCGTCTCCCCGGCCTTCCCCGCCACCGGACGCACCGTCGTCGGCGGTCGGGTGCACGTCGGCAGCGAGCCCCTCGAAGAACGCCACCCAGGCCGCCGGCCCCTTGTCGCACAGTTGGAGGCCGTGGGCCTGACCGTGGCGCTGCTGGGCTTGGCGGAACTACGGGACGGCGATCCGGCCCGTGCCCTCGCGGCGGCCGCCGGTACGGTCGACGCGGTCGTCGTCGACGCGCTCACCGACGAGGACCTCGCGCGCACGGTCCGGGCCTCGGCAGGTCTGCCCGTGCTGCTGGCCGGCTCCGGCGGCATGGCCCACCAGCTGGACCCGCTGCGGACGGAGGCGGAGCCGCTCCGCGCGCTCCCCGCACCCGCGGCAACACCGGACGCTCCGGTCTCCGGTCCGGCGCTCGTCTGCGTCGGCAGCCGGAGTCGGCAGGCCCACGCGCAGCGCCGCGTGCTCATCGAGGAACTGCCCGCCGTGCCGGTCGTGGTGAAGACCGGTCCCGGCGGCACGAGCAACGCGATGCGCGAACTGCGCGCCACGCTCGGGGCGGGCGACAACGCCGTCGTCTTCCTCGACCCCCACCAGGCCGTGGAGCCCGAGCGCGCCCAGCAGTTCGCCCAGACCCTGGCAGAGGTCACCCACGCCGGTCTGGACGCCGCGGGCTTCCTGGTCGCCACCGGAGGCGAGACCGCGCGCGCCGTGCTGCTCGCCGCCGGTGTGGACACGCTCGTGGTCGAGGGCGAGGTCGAACCGGGGGTCGCACGCATGCGTACACCCGGCGGACTGACGGTGGTCACCAAGGCGGGAGCCTTCGGTGACCCGGGGACGCTGCTGCGTGCCGTTCGGGCACTGCAGGACCCGGCTGGCAAGATCACCCCCGCCCACCCCGTACTCTCCATGGCTGAGCAAAACACTCCGAAGGATGACACCATGCCCGAACCCGTGATCGCGATCACCATGGGGGACGCCGCCGGCGTCGGACCCGAGGTCGTCGTCAAGGCACTGGCCGGCGCCGCTGCTTCGCTCCCCTTCCTGCCTCTCGTCGTGGGAGACGCGGAACGACTGCGCCGCGCGGTCGAACTGACAGGCGCAGAACTGCGGATCAACGCGGTCGCCTCTCCCGAGGAGGCCGCTTACCAGCCCGGCACGGTGGACTGTCTCGACCTCGCGAACATCCCGGAGGACCTGCCGTTCGGGAAGCTCTCGCCCATCGCCGGCGAGGGTGCCTACCGGTACGTCGAGACCGCCACCCGGCTCGCCTCCGAAGGGCGGGTCGACGCCATCTGCACGGCGCCGCTCAACAAGGAAGCACTGCACGCGGCCGGGCACAAGTACCCGGGCCACACCGAGCTCCTCGCCGAACTCACCGGCACCCAGGAGGTGTCGATGCTGTTGTCGGCGCCGAAGCTGCGCGTCATCCACGTCACCACCCACATCGGACTGGTCGACGCGGTCGCCAAGATCGAGCCGGGCCTGGTGGAGCGAACCATCCGCCGCGGGTACGAGACGCTGGTCGCCGCCGGAATCTCCGCACCCCGCATCGCGGTGTGCGGCATCAACCCGCACGCCGGTGAGAACGGCTTGTTCGGCCACGGTGAGGAAGAGGCCAAGGTCGTCCCCGCGGTCGAGAAGGTCCGCGCCGAGGGCATCGACGCCCAGGGCCCGCTCCCGGCCGACACGGTGTTCTTCCGCGCCGTCCGCGGCGACTTCGACCTGGTCGTCGCCATGTACCACGATCAGGGCCACGGCCCCGTGAAGGTGCTCGGCCTGGACACGGGCGTCAACATCACCGTGGGCCTGCCCGTCATCCGCACCAGCGTCGACCACGGGACCGCGTTCGACATCGCGGGCACCGGCCGCGCCGACGAGGCGTCGATGGTGGAGGCGCTGCGCCAGGCGGTGGAGCTGGCGCCGCGGCGCCACGCCGGCGCACGAACCGGGGGGAACGCTGCGTGAGCGGGGAACGGCGGCGCCGGGAGATCCGCGACCTGCTGCAGGTGCGCCCCCTGTCGGTGACAGAACTGGCGGAACGGTACGGGGTGTCGGAGTCGACCATCCGCCGGGACCTGACACGGCTGTCGGACTCCGGCGAGATCGTCCGCACCTACGGTGGCGCTCTGTCGTCGGGCTCCGAGGAGCAGCCGCTGAAGGAACGGGAGGGAATCGCCCGCGTCGAGAAGGAGGCGATCGCCCGTGCGGCCGAAGCCCATGTGAAGGGCTGCCGGCTGATACTCCTCGACGCGGGTACGACAGTGGGGGCACTGGCGTCGCGGCTGGCGACCCACCACGAACTGACCGTCGCCACGCCGGGGCTGACATCCGTCGGCATCCTGGCCGGGATGCCGGGGATCGAGTTGATCGTCCTCGGCGGTTCGGTACGGCCCATGAGCCTGGGGATGGTCGGGCCGCTGGCCGAGTCGGCCGTGGCGCGGCTGACGGCGGACGCGGTCTTCCTCGGCGCCGACGGTGTGGTGGCGGGGCGCGGCATCTGCGAGGCGCGGCCCGAACAGGCCTCCTTGAAACAGCTGATGGTCGAGCGGTCGCGAGAGGCCTATGTACTGGTCCACTCGGAGAAGCTGGGACGCGAGGAGTCGCACTGGTGGACCACGTTCACCCGTCCCTGGACGCTGATCACGGACGCGGGCGCGACGGAGGCGCAACTGGCGCCGTTCCGTGAGGATCCGCTGTGCACGGTGGAACTGACGGAGGAATCCGACTGACTACGTCCGACGACGTGGTCTCTTGCGGATGGTGCCCCGCCGTAAGGCAGTTCCACACGACGCCGACATCCGGATGCGGTGTGTGCTGGAGGAACTGGCGACGAAACGTCGCGTGAGAGCCTGCCGGCGCGGTCGGCGCACGGACTGGGGCACCTGCTGCCCGGCACGCTGTCCTTCATGTCGGCGTGCACGCACGCGGCGCCGGCCTTCGGCGATTCCTCCCGATGAGCCGCGGGCTCTCCCGCAAGGGAAGGCCCGCGGCCGGACGCGGATCGGCCCCGGGCAGACCACCGCGGCGACCGCGGAAGCCCTGAAGCCGGCCCGGCTCGCCGGCGCTCGCCCGTCAGGCCGAGTGGTGCAAGGTGGCCGCGGCATACTCCCACAGCCGGTCGGCCGCCTCCGGGTCGAGGGCGTGGGTGGCCACGCCTCCGGACGGGTTCTCCTCGTCGGCCCCTACGACGCGCGCCTCCTGGTTGTCCTCGAAGTAACGGCCCGTGACACCGTCCAGCAGCGGAGAGGCAGCCAGCAGGGCGGACGTGGCGGCCCCCTGCGCCGGGCTCTTGTAGTAGGGCGGCGGCGTCAGGTTCCCCTCGTCGTCCATCGCGCCGAACGCCCGCATCGTGTCGTTGTCCAAGTGCCTTTGCAGTCGGGTGAGGATGTAACCCGGGTTGAGGGCGTTGGCCGTGATGCCGTCAGCCACCCAGCGCCGGGCGCCCACCGCGAAGAGGACGTCGGCGGTCTTGGACTGCCCATATGCCGTCCACGGGTGGTAAGGCCGCCGCTCGAAGTGCGGGTCCTCGAAGTCGAAGGGCGCACCCAGATGGGCGCCGGAGCTCACGATCACCAGCCGTGCCGCGCCCGAGGCACTCAGGGCGGGGTGCAGCCCGGTGGCGAGGGCGAAGTGGCCGAGGTGGTTGGTGGCCAGCTGCATCTCCCAGCCGGAAGAGGAGAGGACACGTGTGGGAAGGGCCATGATCCCGGCGTTCGCAACCAGGATGTCGAGCGGCCCGTCCCAGGCCCGCACGAACGCGTCGACCGATGCCGGGTCGGACAGGTCGAGCGCCGCGGCCCGCACCGGGCCTCCGCCCGGGACCTCCTCAAGTTCGCGGACGAAGGCGGAGGCGGACTCCAGACCGCGCGTGGCGATCGTGACCTCGGCGCCCGCGCGGGCCAGCGCTCGAACGGTCTCGGCCCCGATCCCCGAGGCTCCGCCGGTGACGACGGCCCGCCGCCCGGAGAGGTCGACGCCGTCGATCACCTCCTCGGCGGTGGCGCGGTCTGTGAAGGGCGTGGTCAGCGGGGTGAAGGGGGCAATGTCTGTCATGCCCTCACGCTAGGACGTCCTTCCTGGACAAACTATGGCTTAAAGTCCGCTCTCCTTGAGCGACCGTCCGAACAAAGGGGGGAGTGCTACGGCTTCGAGAGCGCCCTCAGCGTCGCCTTCAAACGCGTCATGGGCGTACCGGAGCGCCGGCCATCGATGGTTTGCTGCTGACCGCGCTCGAATCGGTATGAGAACGGGGGCCGTTGGCACGTCGACGCTGCCGGCGCTGCCGTCTCGTCCGCAGCGGCCCGGGCGCTCGTCTAGGGTGACGCGATGGGGTTCGAGCTGCGGGAACGGTGGAGCGCACAGCCGTTGTGGGCGCGATGGGTTCTCGCGGTGTACTTGATCGGTTTCCTCGAGGGCACCGGTGCTCACATCGCAGATCTGGTCCGTGGCGGCCTACACGCCTATGCGGCGTTTCATCAGGTCTCTCTGCGGATGTTCCTCGTCGGCTTGGTGGTGCTGGATCCGTTGACCGCCGTGCTGGTGGGGCTTGTGCGGCGGGAAGGGGTCTGCCTGGCAAGTGCCGTGATGGTGTCGGACGTCAGCACGAACTGGTGGGGCAACCGGCACTGGCTGAGGGATGATCCCGCGCAGTGGCTCTGGCTGCTGCCCATCACCGTCTTCGGGCTGTTCGTGTTCGTGTTCGCGATCCCCTTGCACCGGACGATCGCCCGGGAGGCGGGCAGGTCGCGGGCGGCCCTGCCATGACCTGCGAGCCGTTCCTGCGAGAGCGGTGTGCGGCACCGGTGGCGGCGGACGAGCCGGCCAGTAGAGATGGTGCGGTCGGTCGCCGTGGCAGCGTCAGGCAGGCCCGGGAGCCCGTCGCAGGTGACGGGCTCCACCGCTGGAGGTCATCTGCTCCTTTCGGCGGTAAGTCTCAGGCTGCGTTCTGCGATGCGCGCGGTGGTGCGGGCGGACAGCAACCGGCCGAGGACGAAGGTCTGCACGGCGTTGGCGCGGCCGTCCACCACGGCTGGAGCGCGGCCGCCGAGAGCGTCCAGGACGGTGTCGGCCACGTCACCGGGTTGACGCTTGCCGCGCATGGGCCGAGTGTTCATGGGCGTGTCGGTCGGACCGGGGCTGACGGCCACGACCCGCACTCCGGTGCCGCGGGTCTCGGCCCAGACAGCCTGGGTGAACGACAGCACGAAGGCCTTGGAGGCGGCGTAGACCGCCAGGTACGCGGCCGGGGCGTAGGCGCCGGTGCTTGCGATGTTGACGACCGAGCCATGTCCGCGTTCGACCATGGCGGGCAGGAACAACGCCGTCAGCTCGGCGACCGCGCCCGCGTTGACGTCGATGACGGTCCGCAGTCGTGCGGCATCACCCGTCGCGACGGCTCCGAGGGTGCTGACGCCGGCGTTGTTGACGAGCATCTCGACGTCGATTCCCCGCTCCTGCAGCTGCTGTGCGAGGCCGCGCGGGGCTTCCTGGACTCCTAGATCGAGTGTGACGGGAAGGACCTGGACGCCGTGGCGGCCTCTCAGTCGCTCGGCCGTCTCCTTCAAGCGCACGTCGTTGCGGGCCACGATGACCAGGTGGGCGCCGTGGCCTGCCAGGCGGTCGGCGATCGCTGCGCCGATGCCGGTGGTAGCGCCGGTCACCAGGGCGGTGCGCCCCTTCATCTGCGCTGCCGTCGTCACGCCCCCGCAGCCTCGCCCACGTACGAACCGGTGCGCAGCTCGTGAAGGAGACCGGGTTCGAGCGGCCGCCAGCCGAAGGTCTGCTCGGCGCGGGAGGCATCCAACGGCGAAGAGCGCGTGAGGACCTTGGCGAAGGGGCCCATCATCTGCTGCGCCTGCTCCAGGCTGAGTGACAGGGTCCGGGCCCCGGTGAGGTCGGCCACCGCCTCGGCGATCTGCCGCATGGAGGTGCGGGTGCGGGAGGCGGCATTGACCACGAGCCCGGACTCGGCCCGCTCCAGCGCGGCCAGGTACAGCCGGGCGAGGTCGTCGACGTGCACGGAGGACCACGCGTTGTCGCCGTCGCCGATGTAGGTGGCCGCTCCCCGCTCCCGAGCCGCGGCGATCATGTTCCGCAACAGTCCGGAACCACCCCGTCCGTAGATGAGTGCCGCCCGCACCACGGTGACCGCCGGTCCGTCAGCGGCGAGCACCTGCCGCTCGCCGAGCACCTTGTACGGCTGCGGTGAATGCTCCAGGTCCACCGGCGTGTCCTCGCCCGCGGTCAGGCCGCCGCGGTCCGGATAGACCAGGCCCGTGCTGGTGTAGATGAATGGACTGCCCTGCTTCAGCCCGGCGAGCATGGCCGCCAAAGCGGGTTCCTCCACCTCGCGCATGGCCGGGCTGGTGAAGTCCACCGCCGCGTGCACGACGGCCTCGGCCCCGGCAGCCGCCTCCTGAAGGATCTCCGTGTCGGCCAGGCTGCCCGGCACGACCTGCGCACCCAGCGCCGTCACGCGCTCCCGCGCCTCCCGAGACCGTGCCAGTGCCCGCACCTGATGGCCCGCCGCGCTCAGGTGCTCGGTGAGCACCCCGCCGAGATAGCCGCTGGCTCCTGTCAGAAAGATCCGCATCGTGTTCTCCTCGCTCGTCGCTGACCGCACCTCTTGCGCGGCCGCTCCCTCTCAGCGTTCGGCCGTGGCCGCCGCGCATCCAGGGACCGTCGGTCCATGGCTGGGAGGCAAGGGCATCCCCGGCAGGGCCGTAGCCTGAGGGCATGGACAAGCACGCGCTCGCCGCGTTCCTGCGCAGCAAGAGGGAGCAGATCCGGCCGGAGGACGTGGGTCTGCCGCGCGGCTTTCGGCGCCGCACTCCAGGGCTGCGCCGGGAAGAGGTGGCCCAGCTGGCCCATATCTCGACGGACCACTACAGCCGTCTCGAGCAGGCCCGTGGCCGGCATCCCTCACGGCAGGTGCTCCAGGGCATCGCCCGCGCGCTGCGGCTGTCCGACCAAGAACGGGCGCACCTGTTCTCCCTGGCCGGCGAGCTGGAACAGGATGCGGAACGGATGCCGTCCCGGGAGGTCGACCCCGCCACCGCCGCACTGCTGGACCGGCTCGCCGACACCCCCGCCCTCGTCCTGG
The DNA here is from genome assembly GCF_053589015.1 of Streptomyces sp. NPDC003393. Classification (NCBI taxonomy): domain Bacteria; kingdom Bacillati; phylum Actinomycetota; class Actinomycetes; order Kitasatosporales; family Streptomycetaceae; genus Streptomyces; species Streptomyces sp. NPDC003393. Next base: position 223,790 of record NZ_JBSFRB010000008.1, read on the forward strand.
ACAACACCTGCCGAGTCCTGGCCTGGAACGAGCTGGCCGCCGCCTTGTTCGAAGACTTCTCCGCTCTGCGCGCCACGGACCGCAACGTCCTGCGCCGCTACTTCCTGCACCCCGACGGGGACCACGGCGCCTACGGCATCACCGACCACCGGCGCTTCGTCATCACCGCCGTCAGCTACCTGAGAGTCGCTACCACCCGCTACCCCAACAGCGCCGAACTAGGTGCGCTGATCGACGATCTCCTTGCCGGAAGTGCGGAATTCGCCCGGCTGTGGCACTCCCAGGAACTGCACATCGAACACCACGCCCGGCAGGCGTTCCACCACCCCCGCATAGGCGCCATCGAGCTCGACTTCGACATACTCACCATCCCCGACCGTGACCAGCAGCTGGTCCTGTTCACCGCCGCACCCGACTCCAGCGACTACCGGAACCTGCAGCTGCTGAAGGTCATCGGCACGCAGCAGATGGACGTGACCACCTGAAGCTGCAGCGGCCTACTGTCCTGCGCGGGACCGTCAGGCGTGTAATTCGGCCCGTTGATCGGGCAGGATTGGGCAAGAGACCAGCAGGATCTTTCTTTCCGCGAGGACGGGGACGCGGTTGCCTTGAGGTGTCACATTCCGAGCGGAGCCTTCAGGGCTCCGGACGCCCAGGAGGCACAACCGATGAAGGTAGCCGTCGTCACCGGCGCCAGCTCCGGCATAGGCCAGAGCGCGGCCGTCCAGATCGCCAGGCGCGGGTCCGGCGTCATCGTGACCTACAGCTCCAACGAGCAGGGCGCCAAGGACACCGTCCGCGAAATCGAGCAGCTGGGCGGCACCGCCGTGCCGCTGCACCTGGACGTCGGCGACACGGCCGGCTTCCCTGCCTTCCACGAGGCCGTGGCCGGCGCACTGCGTGAGACCTTCCGGCGGGACTCCTTCGACCACTTGGTCAACAACGCGGGATTCGCCGGGACGGCACTGATCGCGGACACCACCGAGCGGGAATTCGACAAGCTCACCGACGGCCTGTTCAAGGGCCCGTTCTTCCTCACCCAGACCCTGCTTCCGATGCTCGCCGACGGCGGTGCCATCGTCAATCTGACCAGCAACTCGACCCTGCCGCACGTGACCGCGCCCGGTTATTCCGTCTACGCGGCCCTCAAGGGCGCCATGGTGGTCCTCACCCGGTACATGGCCAAGGAGTTCAGCGCCCGCGGCATTCGCGTCAACTCCGTCGCCCCCGGGGCCACCCGCACCCGCTTCGCCGATGACGCTTTCGCGAGGAACCCCGAGATCATTCCGGAACTGGCGAAGACGTTCGCGCTCGGGCGAGTCGGCGAACCCGACGACATCGGCATGGTCATCGCCATGCTCCTCTCCGAGGAGGGGCGCTGGATCACCGGCCAGGACATCGAGGTCTCAGGCGGCCAGAATCTGTGACCGAGCCGTCCGGGGCGGCCCCGGCGAACGCGGCCCTCCACCACGCCGATGTCACGGCTGCCGCCTGGTGGCACGTCGCGCCGGCCACCGGGCTTCGCCCGCACCGCGGGCTGCCTCGGTACGCCGCGCCCTCCTTGCCTGATCCTGCTGCTTCGGAGCGGGCAGAGGTCGGTCCGTGCATGCAAGACTGATGCCATGCCTTTGGACGAGATGTGCGAGCTGGTGAACCGGCATGCCCGCCCCGACATGTCCACAGCGATCGACGGCGTCCAGACATGCAGATTCGACCGGTACAGCGCACCCGCGGCAGGCATGTCCGGCACCGTGCTCGCGGTCATCGCCCAGGGCGGCAAGCGTCTCGCCCTGGGCGAGCACCTGTACGAGTACGGACCCGGCCAGTACCTCGTCACGTCGGTCGATCTCCCCGTCACCGGCCACGTCATCGACACCGGGCGGCCCACCCTCGGCTTCGGTATGACCCTCGCCCCTGCCGACATCGCTCAGCTGCTCCTGGACGCCGACCCCCGCGACCTGCCCGCCCCCGCACCCACCGCACCCGCCGGGATAGCGGTCAGCCAGGCCCCCTCGGAACTGCTGGATGCCATCGTCCGGCTGCTGCGGCTGCTGGACCGGCCCGCTGACCACAAGATCCTCGCCCCCCTGATCAAGCGGGAGATCCTCTGGTACCTGCTGCGTGGCGAGCAGGGCCCCGCCATCCGTCAGCTCGGCCTGGCGGACAGCGGATTGGCCCACATCAGCCGGGCCGTCCGGCAGATCCGAGAGCACTACGCGGAATCGTTCCGCGTCGAAGACCTCGCGCGGACAGCGGGCATGAGCGTGTCCGCGTTCCACCGCAACTTCCACGCCGTGACGGGAATGAGCCCCATCCAGTTCCACAAGCGCATCCGACTGCAGGAAGCCCGGCTGCTCCTGGCGGGCCGCCCGTCCGACGTCACCGGCGTCGCCCACACCGTCGGCTACGTGAGCCCCTCACAGTTCAGCCGCGAGTACCGCCGTATGTTCGGCACACCACCCAGCCAGGACGTGGTCCGTCTCCGACCCGAGCCGCCCGTACCCGCCGCGGCCCTGCCCTGAGACCCGGTGCTCAGTGCGGCCTTTTCGGCAGCGCTACGTGACACCCGCAATCCTCCGCCGTCTCGGGCAGTGCGCCGAGACGCATCAGGCCGTCACGCCGTCGTGCAGTCGTGCAGTCATGCAGTCATGCAGTCATGCAGTCATGGGCCGACGCGCGGAACGCGGACACCAGTCGGCTGCGGTCCCCGGCCCGGGTTGCCATGAGGACATGGCCGGGTTCGACGCCGCGCAGCGGGACGGTGGTGAGGTCGGGTCGGGTGCCGCCGGAGTGCAGGGCGGCCGGGATGATGGCCACGGCCTGCCCGGCGGCCACATGCTCGAGCTTGTCCTCGATGGTCTCGACCGGGGGTCCACCGGGTGCGGGCCGGCCTCCCGGCCGCGGGTCGATGCGCCAGTACGCGTCCCATTCCGGATCCGGGAAGCGGGGAATCGGCTCGCCCGCGATGTCGTCCAGCGTGACCGATTCCTTGTCCGCCAGCCGGTGCCCGACCGGTACGAGCAGCATCTTCGGCTCGTCGTAGAGGACCGTCACATCCAGGCCGTCGGTCTGCAGCGCCAGCCGGGTGACCGCCGCGTCGATCCGTCGGTCGAGCAGGGCCTGGCGCGGCTCGTTCCACTTCAGGTGCGGCGTGCGCACATCGGCGTCGGGGTGTTTGTGCCGCAGGTTCCGCACCGCCGGGGTGACGATCAGGCCCGCGGTGTAGCCGACGGTGATCCGGGTGGGTCGCGCGGCGGTCCGGGCGGCGGCCGTGGCCTGCTGGGCCGAGCGCAGCAAGGCGCGTGCGTGCGGGAGGAAGGCTTCTCCCGCTTCGGTGAGCCGTGTGCCTTGTCGCGTACGGTCGAGAAGTCGCGCGCCCACCTGGGCCTCGAGCCGGCTGATCTGCCGGCTCAGCGACGGCTGCGCGATGTGCAGCTCGGCCGCGGCTCGGCCGTAGTGCAGGTGTGACGCGACGGTGGTGAAGTAGCGCACCAGCCGAAGGTCGAGGTCCGTCATGCCTGAATGGTATGACGTGGTCCGGAACAGGTCTTTGATGACCGAGAGTCCGCGTCCCTACCGTGAGATCCATGGCAGACGACAACGACATCGCGGTCCGACACTTCTACGAGGCACTTTCCACCGGTGACAGCGCGCTGGTCGACGGGGCCCTCGCGGCCGGCTGGGAGGCCGTCCCGCCTCTGCGCACCGGGGGCGGCCCGGAGGGATGGAAGGCGAGCATTGCTCACCTGCGTGGTGTGTTCAGTGACTTGAGCGTCGAGATCGAGCACGTCGTCGCGGACCAGGACATGGTCGCGGTGCGCGCGGTCAGCCGCGGGAAGCACACCGGTGAGCTGCTCGGCGTCGAGGGCACCGGCCGCGAGGTGGAGTTCCGGGCGGCCGACTTCCACCAGGTGGTCGACGGCCGCATCGTGCGGACCTGGCACCTGGAGGACTACTTTTCGATCGCCACCCAGATCGGACTGGAGTTCACCCGTGGCGCTTGACGGAAAGACGGCGGTGGTGACCGGGGCGGCCCGCGGCATCGGACACGTACTGCCGACGGCTCGCCGCGGACGGCGCGCACGTGGTCGCCGTCGACATCGACGACCCGGCGGACACCGTGAACGAACTGACGGGCGAGGGCGACAAGCTGGGACTGGTGTGCGACATCAGTGAGCCGTCGCAGGTCGACGCCGTGACCCGCACGGTCCTCGACCGGTACGGGCGCTGCGACATCCTCGTCAACAATGCCGGCATCTTCCCCTTCACCGACCTCGAGCACATGACGATCGAGTTGTGGCGCACAGTGCTGGCGGTCAACGTCGAGTCGATCCTGCTCTTCGCCCGGGCGTTCGCGCCGGGGATGCGGGCCGCAGGGTGGGGGCGCATCGTCAATACCGGCTCGGGCATCACCCTCACCCAGAGCCGCGACCTCGCATACCTGACCAGCAAGGGCACCGTGCACGCCCTGCCCCGGGCGCTCGCCAACGAACTCGGTGACAGCGGCATCACGGTCAACGCGATCGCGCCCGGCCTGGTGGCGACCCAGGGCTTCCTGGGCCGAGCCCGGCCCGACGGCCCGAGCGCCGACCAGGTGATGGACCGTGTGACGGCCCTGCAGACCATCAAGCGCCGATCGGTCGCGGCGGATCTCGGCAACGCCCTGGGCTTCCTGGTCTCCGACGACGCCGACTTCATCACCGGCCAGATCCTGCATGTCGACGGCGGCATGACACGTACGGGAGCCTGACATGCTCGAAGCCATCGCCGACCGGTTCAGCACCTCGCCGCGCTCGCCCGTGCTGCACTCCCCCGCCGAGCACGGGCTGGACTTCGAGGAGGTCACGTTCCCGTCCGAGGACGGGATCCCACTCGAAGGCTGGTTCGTGCCGGCCCCCGGCTCCGACCGGATCGTGATCGTCAACCATCCGCGGTTCTTCAGCCGTTCGGGACTGCCCTCCCATCTGGAGCCCTGGCGGTCGAGTCACGGCGAGACCGGCAATGACATCGAGGTCGACCTGGTGCCGGACATCGCACTCCTGCACGCGGCCGGCTACCACGTCCTCGCCTACGACCTGCGCAACTTCGGCCTCAGCGGCGCCGCCAACGGTGGCGTGACCACCAGCGGCAGATTCGAGTCGCGCGACGTCGTGGGGTCGCTGCGGTATGCGCGGTCGCGCCCTGACCTGCGCGGAGCACGGATCGCGCTGTTCAGCCGCTGCCTGGGCGCCGACGCCACGCTGTTCGCGATGCAGCGGGCCCCGCAGGAGTTCACGGACGTCTGCTGTCTGGTCGCGTGCCAGCCGCTGTCGCCGCGCGCGGTTCTGGAGCGGACGCTCGAGCGGCGCGGCATCCCGGCCGAGCGGATGACGGAGCTGGACCGGCTGATCAGGCTGCGCACCGGCTTCGGTCTCGACGAGATGTCCCCGGCGGAGAGCGGCGCGGCCGCCAGTGTCCGGGTGCCGACGCTTCTCTACCAGGTCCACGACGACCTGATGACGCGGTCGGCCGATGTCGGGTCCATGTTCGACGCCATCCCCTCGGACGTGCCGAAGGAGCTGTTCTGGATCCACGGCACCACGCGCCGCTGGGACGGGTACCTGCACTTCCAGAAGGACCCGGACCGCGTTCTGGAGTGGCTCGCCCGCCATGGGTCGCCCCGGCCGTGAAGGGGGGTGCCGGGTGCCGCAGATGTGTGGCGAGCGCGCCCGGCCTGCGGGCCAGGGCATCTGCTCATGCCCTCGGGGGTGCGGGGAATGTCGGTCCCTGACGTGCGGGGAGCAGTCGGTCCTGTCAGTGAGCCGGCGGGATGAGGGTGGTGCGGTCGAACGGGCCACGGTGTGCGGCGGCGTACGTGAGGGCGTCGTTGACGGCGTCGAGACCGAAGGACCGGACCCGTTCGGGGGCGAGGTCCAGGTTGCCCGAGGCGAGGAGCCGGATGATGCCGACGTTGGCTGTACGCGGGTACATCCACTGGCCGCGCACGGTGATCGAGTTGCGCATGATCCAGGGGTACGGGAGTGCGAGGTCGTCGCCACCGAGCATGCCGACGCCGCCCATGAGGACGACGCGGCCGTATTCGCGCACGGTCATGGCTGCCGTGCGCGCTGCCGCACTGGGTGCGCTCGGCGGGAGCAGGTCGATCACCATGTCGATCGGGCCGCCGGCCGCCGCGGACATCGCCGTGCGGTCGCCGGCCTCGTCCCCGGTGAGCGGGACCGGGCGCACGAGCGGACCGAACCGGTCGGCGAGGAGGTCGAGCGCGGCCTGGTTGCGGCCCGGGGCGACCACGCGGCCCGCCCCCATGGCGAGCGCGACCGCGACCGCGCTGCTGCCGAGGTTGCCGGTGGCCCCGTTGACGAGCAGCGTCTCACCGGCCGCGAGCCCGCCGGCCAACAGCCCGCCGTACGGGATGACGTGCACGCCGAGCGCGGCCCAGCGGGCCGGGTCGTCCCCCGCCGCTGCGGGCAGCGGATAGACGTTCTCCGTCGGGACCCGCATGAGCTCGGCGAACGATCCGTCGTGCACATGCTGGGCGAGGCGCGCGCCGCCCTCACCGCGGGAGCTCCAGCCCTGGAGCGTGATGTCGGGCGTCAGGGCGTCGTCCCGCGACCGCACCGTCGAGTCGCACCACACCAGGTCGCCGGGGCGCAGCCGGGTGGCGTCCGGGCCCACGTGGACGATCCGCCCCACGCCGCCGGTCCCGGGCACGACGGGAGGGACCAGGGGGTAGTTCCGCTCGCCGCTGAAGACTTCGGCAGCGTAGGGCGCAACGGTGGCGGCGAGGACCTCGACCACCACCTCGCCGCCGCCGGCCTCGGGGTCGGGAACCTCCCGCACCGTGAGCGGGGCACCGAACTGCGTCAGGACTGCTGCTCGCATGGGATGACCTCCGTGTTCGTCCATGTCGTCGGGATCGACACTAGGAGCCCGGCAGACATGCGGGAAGCGACGATCAGGCATCTCTGGTATGCGTATCCAGCATGGACATCTCCAGCACCGGCCTACGGGTCCTGCGGCAGATCGCCGAGTCCGGCAGCTTCACCGCGGCAGCCACCCGGCTCGGCTACACCCAGTCGGCGGTCTCACGCCAGGCCGCCTCCCTCGAACGGAGCGCGGGCACCGCCCTGTTCGAACGCCGCCCCGACGGAGTGCGGCTGACCGCCGCGGGTCTGACACTGTTGCGCCACGCTCGCACGATCCTGGACTGTCTGGCGGCGGCCGAGCGCGACCTCACCGGCAGCGGCCCGCAGACCGAGCTGGTGCGGCTCGGGCTGTTCCTGAGCGCGGGCGCGGCCATCCTGCCGGTCTCACTCGCCCGGCTCGCGGCGACCGACCCGCAGATCACGGTCACGACCACCGAGGGCACCACGCCCTCCCTGATCCGGGCGCTGCGCGCGGGCTCGATCGACGTCGCCGTGCTGACGTCCCGCCCACCCCACCGGCCTTTGGACGGCGAGTCGCCGCGCCTGCACGTGGAGACCGTCGCGGACACCGAACTGCTCGTGGCGGCGTCTTCGACCGGAGAGTTCGCCGGCCGCACCGCGGTGCACGTCGACGAACTGGTCGGCGCCCCGTGGATCGCCGCCCCTGCGTCGAACACCGAGCCACTGCTGGGCGTCTGGCCCGGTCTGCCCGGACGGCCGGACATCGTCCACCGCGCGCGCGACTGGCTGACGAAGCTTCAGCTGGTCGCCGGGGGCTTCGGGGTGACAACGGTGCCCTCGCGGCTCTCGCCGGTGCTGCCGCCCGGGGTGAGCCTGCTGCGCGTCGAAGGCGCACCCGCTGAGATCCGCCGGGTCCTCGTGGCACGGCTCCCGGGCCGCGCCACCCCGGCGATCACGGCCGTCACCCGGGCAATCGCCTCGACCACCTGATAGGTGGCGCCGGGCCGGCGCATGGGGTGCCGTAGCTCGCCGAAGGGGCGCGCCGTCGCGCTGCGGCCACAGCGACACGGTCAGCGGCGTCCCGGTCCATCGGGGTCCGGCGTCCCGTAGCCCGAGCACCGCGCCGCGGCCGGATCGATGGCGGCCACCGGCGACGGCGTACGCGGGGAGGGCCTCCGCATCAGGTTCTCAGCTCCTGGGGGCCGAGCGGGACAGACGGATCGCCGAGACGAGGAAGAAGATCCCGCCGAGCGTGGCGTAGCCGGCGAGGGCGGTCAGCGAGGGGCCGTCCTGTGCGGCGCTTCGGATGAAGTTCGCGCCGGCGAGGACGGAGATGCCGCCGCTGAGGATCATGGCCCACTGGCCGCCCATCGGCCGGCGCGCAATACCCACGAGGAGCTGGATGAGGCCGGAGACGACCGCCCACGCGCCCCAGACGCGCAGCACGTCGGCGACGCCCGAGGTGCCGGCGACCGCGACGCCGACGGCGGCGAGCACGCTGACGGCCATGTTGGCGTACAGGCCCTTGACCGGCCCGGCGGCGCGCGCCGACCTGGCGTCGATGACGGCGGCGGCCACGTCGAAGGCGGGATAGAGGAACAGCAGCAGCTTGACCCCGACGGTGAGCTCGGAGCCGGACGCCAGCAGGAGTGCGGCCCACACGACGGCGAAGACGAAGCGGGTGACGTAGAGCCGGCGCAGGGCGGGCTTGGCGCCGACGGACTCGGCGGAGGCAGTGGATGCCATGGGGTTCTCCAGTGACCGTGAGGTAGAGAGAACGATCTCTCTCGTTTGCAGCCTGGCACACCTCTCCCGCGAAAACAAGAGAGACCGTTCTACCTGCTACAATGGGTGATATGGCAAAGACGGAAGCCGGCGCAGGCACCGGCAGGCGGGTCTCCGAGGCCCGGGAACGGCTCCTGAGGACCGCCGGGCAGCTCTTCTACGCGGAAGGCATCCACACGGTGGGCGTCGACCGTCTGGTCGCCGAGTCGAAGATCACCAACGCCACCTTCTACCGCCACTTCCGCAGCAAAGAAGACCTCGCCGTCGCCTACATCGAAGGCGTTGACCAGGCGATCCGCACCCAGATCGGCTCCCTGATGGCCGCGGACGTGCCGGCCGACAGCATCCTGCGGGGCATCGGTGCGTCCCTGGTCGAGCAGATCCGCTCGCCCGGTTACCGGGGATGCGCCTTCCTCAACGCGGCAGCGGAATTCCCCGAGCCCGACCACCCGGTGCACCGTGCCGTCGTGCTCCACCGCGATTGGTTCCTGCAGACGATCACCGGACTGTTCGCCCAGATCACGGCCGCGGAGGCCGAGCACGCCGGGCGGCACTTCGTCATGCTCCGCGACGGCGCGATGAGCGCCGGCTACCTCGGCGACCCCGTCCTGGCCGGCGAGACCTTGCTGCGCGGCATCGAAGGACTGCTGCGGATCCACACCGCCCGTGCGGCCGAGGAGCACGCCGCTTCCGCACCCACCCAGGCCTCCTCGGCGGCCACGACGGTCTCCGACCTCGACTGCTCGCCGCCCAGCACGTGACGCGCCGTGCGGCCTCCTGGCCCTGGCCCGGGCCGCCGCCCGGGCGGCGGCCCGTCCCGGCTTCCCCTCAGTGCACTCGTTGCGAATCGACGAGCCGGTCGGCTGCTGTCTCGCACTGCTGCCTGGGCACGCCGTGACGAACGGGCCGCTCGCTTCGCAGCCCTACCAGGGGGCGGGGGTGCCGTCCCAGGAGACGAAGGTGCCGGTGGGGCCCTCGTCGGGCAGGAGTGCGAGGCGGACGGCGCCCGCCGCGGCCTCGGCGGGGTCGCCGTCGCTCGCGGCGGCCCGTTCGTCGAGGTCGGTCCTGCGCAGGCCCGGCGCGAGCGCGTTCACCTTGAAACCCTCGTCGGCCAGCGCGCGGGCGTAGAACACGGTCAGCGCGTTCAGCGCCGTCTTGGACGAGCGGTAGGCCGCGGCCCCGGGTGACGGGTAACGGGCGTCGGGACCCGCGCTCCAGGACAGCGATCCGGTACCGCTGGAGATGTTGACGATGCGCGGCCGGGCCGAGCGCCGCAGCAGCGGCAGGAACGCGTTCGTGACGGCGAGCACGCCGAACAGGTTCGTCTCGTACGTACGGCGGAAACTCTCGACGTCGGCATCGACCGGGGACGCGCTGTCGGCCATGATGCCGGCGTTGTTGACCAGGACGTCCAGGCGGTCCACCTGCCGTACGGCCCCGTCGATGCTCGCGGCGTCGGTGACATCGATGACGAGCAGCCGGGCGCCGCCGCCGATCTCCTCGACGGCTCGCCTCCCCCGCTCGGCGTCACGTGAACCGACGTAGACGTCGCCCCCGGCGGCCACCAGCTGCCGTGCGATCTGCTTGCCGATCCCCTTGTTGGCACCGGTCACCAGTGCAGTGAAGTCGTTCATGACGTCCACGATGCAGGCCGACGCAGCCGGCGATCCAGGCACAATCGATCCCTGGCAAGCACCCGGCGTCGAAGGAGGCAGTCGATGGCGAGGCAGGAGCTGGCGCGTTTCCTGCGCGACCGGCGGGAGGATCTGCGCCCCGCCGACGTCGGCCTGCCTCCGGGACCACGCCGCCGTACGCCCGGCCTGCGCCGCGAAGAGGTCGCCGAACTCGCCCGCATGTCGGTCGACTACTACACCCGGCTGGAGCAGGCTCGGGGCCCACGTCCGTCGCAGGGCATTCTGGACGCCATCGCGGACGCGCTCCGGCTCTCACCGGCCGAACGCAGTCACTTGTTCCGCCTGGCCGGAACGAACCCGGCGCCGCCGACCCGGCCGGTCCGGTGGGTCCGCCCCCATGTGGCGGCCCTGCTGCGGCGGATGCCCGACACCGCGGCCGTCGTCACCGACGCCACCTACGACGTGATCGACTCCAATCCGCTCGCCGACGCACTGCTGGGCTACGGCGGGCAACGGCCCAACCTCGCCCGCGTGCGTTTCCTGGAACCGGGCCACGCACGCACCTCAGGTGGCGAGGAGTTCGGGCAGATCGCGGTCGCGCGGCTGCGCGATGCCGCCGACCGCTACCCGCACGACGAACGGCTCACCCACCTGCTCGCGGAACTGCGCGCCGGGAGCGAGGAGTTCACGGAGATCTGGGCGCGCAACCCGGTACGGGCCCCCGGTCACCGCACCAAGACCGTGACCCACCCGGAGGTCGGCCCCGTCCGCGTCAACTGCGACGTGCTTCCGATTCCCGACGACGATCAGCAGGTCGTCTTCATCACCGCGGACCCTGGCACACCCGCCGCGCGCGCCTTCCGCCATCTGCTGCGCACCCCGCGTCCGCCTGAATGACGGCGCCTTGCATGCGGCGGCGCCATCACGGGCCGTGATCAATGCGTGGTCCGGTGAGGCCCCCTTTCCCTGTGCTCTCCGGCGCTGACGGACATGGGGTGTGTCAGTCATGCCTGGTGGCGCGCCCTGTGGAGCGGTGCGACCGATTTTCCTATAGGCTTTAGGAACGTACCATCGAGATATAGGCAAATCGAGAACCAATGACGGTGCAGAGGACAGGGCCGGATCCGAAGCCGCTGGGCTGGTTGTCGCCGGTGCGGAACCCGCAGACGGCCCCAGTCATCGCCCACAACGGTCCCGCGCACTTACCAGGTCCCGCGTGCCGGCCCGACCCTCTACCGCTGCACCCAGAACCACAGGCTGAGGCAATGAGCACCGAACAGAACTGGATCATCACCCCCATCACCGCCGACTTCCTGCGCGGGCACCTCGAGGCGGAACGGACCGCGCACGGTCTGCTGCCGCACCGGCTGCCGGCCCGAGCGCGCCGGCAGATCCCCGACGGCCGACTGGCCGTGGCCGAGGCTCAGCCGTCCGGCGTGCGACTGGCCTTCCGCACCCCGGCCACCACCATCGAATTGGACGCGCTGCCCACCAAGCGGGTCTACCGAGGCTTCCCGCCCCCGCCGGACGGTGTGTACGACCTGCTGGTCGACGGCCGACTCGCCGCCCAGGCCACCGTGGCCGGCGGGAACCTCCGCACGATCACCGACATGCTCACCGAGACCGCCGAGTTCACCGAGGGACCGGTGGGCACCGCCCGCTTCACCGACCTCCCCCGGGGTGAGAAGGACATCGAGATCTGGCTTCCGCACACGGAGATCACCGAGGTGATCGCCCTGCGCACCGACGCCCCCGTCGAACCGGCCCCGGACAGTGGACGCCGGGTGTGGCTGCACCACGGCAGTTCCATCAGCCACGGATCGAACGCCGTGCACCCCAGCACCATCTGGCCTGCCCTGGCCGCGGCCGCAGGTGGTGTGGAACTGATCAACCTCGGGTTCGGCGGCAGCGCTCTGGTGGATCCGTTCACCGCACGCGCGATGCGGGACACCCCCGCGGACCTGATCAGCGTCAAGCTCGGCATCAACGTCGTCAACAGTGACGCCATGCGCCTGCGCGCCTTCGCCCCCGCCGTCCACGGCTTCCTCGACACCATCCGCGAGGGCCACCCGACGGCACCCCTGCTGGTGGTGTCGCCGATCCTGTGTCCGGTCCAGGAAGACACCCCCGGCCCTCTCATGCCGGACCTCGACAGCGAGACCCTCCGGTTCAAGGCCACCGGCGACCCGGCGGAAACCGCGGCCGGACGGCTGACGCTCACCATCATCCGCGATGCACTCGCCGGCATCGTCAAGCAGCGGGCCGCCGACGACCCGAACCTTCACTACCTCGACGGACGCGACCTCTACGGCGAGAGCGACCACGCCGAGTTCCCGCTGCCGGACGCTATCCACCCCAGTCCCGAGGGCCACCGCCGCATCGGCGAGAACTTCGCGAAGCTCGTGTTCGCCGACCACGGCCCCTTCGCGGCCGAGGCCGGCTGATCCCGGGCGCCGGCCCCGTACCGTGCGGAAGACGCGGGCACGCGCGTACCCAGGGTGCGGAGCGGGTGCGCTGGGCGGGTCAGAACGTCAGGACGCCAGAGCGTCACTTCGATGCGATCGTGCCCATCGGGTCGGGCGCGTTCCGCAGGGCGGTGGTGGCCTCGGACCATGCGTCGCCGTCGAGGTGGAGGGCAGTGCGGAGGTAGGCCCAGACGAGCGCCCTCAGCGCGGCCACCCGCTCGGGGTTCTCGTCGGTCGTCTCCGCCGCGTCGTACGCGGACACCCCGCCAAGGCCGTGCTCGGCCTCGTGCAGCATGAGCATGCTCTTGGGACCGGGGCTGAGGAAGTACGCGTCCGCGCGCCAGTCCTTGCGCTCCGAGAACGCGGCGTTCCAGTCGTTCTCGCCCAGGACGATGAGGGCCGGCGTCGTCATCGTGGAGAAGTCGGTGGTCCCGAGGATCGGGTAGTGCTCCTTCGCGAACGGGGCGAGGTCCTCACCCCTGCCCGGCGGCGCCATCAGCACACCCGCCTTGATCCGGTCGTCGGACAGTTCTACGAGGTTCCCGTCGGCCGGGTCGGTGACCCGCTGGCCGCACAGCAGGCCGACCGTGTGCCCGCCCATCGAGTGCCCGACCGCGGCGATCCGGCCGCGGTCCAGGCGCTGGGGCCCGTCGAGGTGGGGCAGAGCGGCCTCGATCCGGTCTAGGTTGTCGAGGATGAAGCGCATGTCCTCGGCCCGGGACCGCCAGTACAGCGGCGCATCCGGGTCGTCCGACTCACGCAGGCCCAGTGCCATCGAGTCCAGGTGGGTGGGCTGGATCACGGCGAAACCGTGAGCGGCCCAGAAGTCCGCGACGGGCCCGTAGCCGTGCAGAGATGACACGAAGTTCGACGGACCGTGGCCGTGCGACAGGAGAATCACGGGCAGGTCGGTGCCCGTCGAGGGTGTGGAGATCTTGAGGTGGAGGTCCACGGTCCGGCCCGGAACGGACAGAACGACGGGACTGACCGAGGTGACGGGGGTGGATTCGTCGACGGGGATACCGGCGGTCTCGGTGAACGGCGTGCTCATGGGGTGTCTTTCCTCTCGGGTCTTGCGGTCTCTTGGCTTCACGCTGCTTGGGACGATGCTGGGGCGGAGCAGCCGCGGTAGGTCGGGGAGGTCGGAACGCACCGCATGCCCGCGTCCATGAGCGCCTGCCGCTCTGGGTGTCGACGGAATCCAGTCGCTCTCGATGACCGGGATCGTTCCTGACACACTCCCCCCGGCGGGGTAGGCGGATCAGCGTTCCGTTTCAACATACGGATCACTGTTCCGCTTTGTCAACGCCGCATCAAGGAGGCAGTCGACGTGGGTGGGGCCGGGTGAGTCGTCAGGTTCGTCGCCTGGCCCCGAGCGCTTCCCCAACACGTGCTCGATCAGCTCCGGGTGCCCCTGGTACCAGTCGAAGAGCTGCCCGACCGACTCGGCAACGGCGGCGGTCGGCTCGGGGAATCGTGGTCCGCCCCCGCTCCCGGCATGGCCGCCCCGCTGTCGGGCGTCGGTGCCGTGGAGACCCTCACCAGGGCCCTGGCCGTGGAGTTCGCGCCCGCACGGCTGCACGTGAACACCGTCCGCTTCGGCCGGATCGACACCCGCTCTGGCGTTCGCGGCCGGGGCTGGACTCCGACGAGGCGATTGCCGCCGCCGGATGACCACGCTCCTCGGCCGCCTCGGCACCGCTCAGGAAGCCGCGGCCTCTGCCCTCTTCCTCATGGCCGACAACTACGTCACCGGCCAGATCATCACCGTCGACGGCGGCGAAACCCTCACCTGGCTCCGTCCTCACCGCCTGAACCCAACATGATGTGCTCCCTGCTCATCGGCGCACCAGTGGCGACCTGTCCAGCACGACGATGCCGATCACGGCGAGGGCCGCGCCGAGGATCTGGACAGCGAGGTATCCCGACGTGGCCAGGCGTTCCTGGAAGGCGACGGCGCCGATCAGGACGGCGCCGATCGGCTCGATGGTGTCGATGAGTGGGAGGCTGATTGCCAGGGATCCTGCGTGGAACGCGCTCTGCGCCAACAGCAGTCCCGCTCCGCCGACAAGGAGCAGCGCGTACGGCTCCCAGTGGCCGAGCGCTTCCAGACCCCGATTACGGAACAGACCTGCCGCACTGTTGGTCAACGCGTCCAGCAGCGCGAAGACCAGCCCGGCGGCCGCCGCGTACGCGGCCGCGCGCACCCTGCCGGAGGACCGCAGCCCCGCACTGACCAGTACGGTGACGCAGGCAGCGACGACCACCAGGAGCGGCAGCCACCTCCATACGCCGGGCCGGCCCTCGCCTGCGGGCGGGGGCAGCACGGCCAGAAAGGCCGCAACCCCGCCGGCGGTGCACACCATGCCTGCCACATCCCGCCGGGTGAGACGCATGTGCCGCCGCCGGGCAATGAGCGGCAGGGCGAAGAGCAGGTCCGTCGAGGCCAGAGGCATGACGAGGACCAGCGGACCGAAGGCGAGAGCCGCACCCTGGATGACGAAGGAGAAGGCTGACAGGGCAATTCCGGCCAGCCACAGTGGCCGATGAGCCAGAGCCCAGATCAGGCCTGGCCGAAGGGACTCCCTTTCGGGAATGCCCTCGGCAGCCGCCTGCTGCAGCACCGCCGCCACGGCGAAACAGCATGCGGCCAGGAGCGCGGCCGCAACGGCAACGATGAACGTCAATCCCGTACTCCCCGTACCACCGCGACCGAGCAGTACGCATGACGCGGCATGGCCCGGCTGTCCGACCCCGGAGGGAGCCCGGCGAACCCACCGCCGCCTCGTGAACCGACCACCGACAGCTGAGCGGGCCGGCCACGCACCACCCGCGGGTAGGTCACCACGCCCAGGCGGCGCCTCTTGGGGTCGGCGAGTGCGTCAAACAGCAGCCGGCCCTTTGCCTCGGCCGACGTCTCGTGCGGGTACCCGCAGGGTGCGGGCGGGTTCTGCGGATCGGGCATCGGCGCCTCCCACGCGGTCCAAACGTGCAGCGCCACCAATGGCGCATCTCGCAGTTCAGCATCGGACGACGACATCGCTCGTCATCACCTCGCTGACCGTGCTGTGATGGGCGGCCATCTTCGCAGCTCCTCCCTCGAACGGGTCTCCTCGACGCTCGGAACACCCGGTCGGCAAGGTTCGGCGACCGTCCGAGTCCGGCACCAGTCGGTCCGGCACCCTCTGTGCTTTCCATCGGTGGTGGACGGTTCCTGTCTCCGACACCGGCCACCGCACGCGCTGGGCCTGCCGTACCGGCTGCACTCTTCGGGACGTCTCGAGTACCCGCCCGCCGGGGTCGTTCACGGGCGCCCCGTTCCGCATCGGGCGGTATGGGGCGCAGTATTCCGGCGGCGACCGTCGTGGACCGGCGGAACCAGACCGTGCCTCCGGCCGGCTCTTCAGTGGCGTACCGCGCCGCCGGGAGCCGGCCGTGACGCGGAAGAGCCCGGCTGGGACACGTCGGGCTCGCGCCCCGGGTGGTCGTCCTCCGTCATCTCAGCGGGACGGGCCGAGGACGATCTGGCCGTAGAGGTCGGCGGCCTCGGCCATCTTGACGGGGTCCAGCTTGAAGTCTTCGGGCCGGGGCGTCCTGATGTCACGTCCCGCGTGGCGGAACATGCCCTCGATACCCCCGGGCGTGGCGATCATGAGCAGATCGGCGGTGTCGGAGGTGATGCGGTAGCTGTGCGGGATGCTGCGGGGAAGATAGACGATGCCGCCCTCGGTCATCTCCATCTGCTCGTCCCCACCCGCCGCGGACGGCTACGGCACGGACGACCAGGCCCAGGACATGCGGGAATCGGTCCAGCGGCTCAGCGGCGGCAAGGACAAGCTCCGCCTGGTGGGCCACGACATCGGGGGCATGATCGCCTTCGCCTACGCCCGCCGCCATCCGGACGAGGTCGAGTGCCTGGCTCTGGTGGAACTCGCCCTGCCGGGGCTGGGGCTGGAGCGCGCGATGGACCCGGCCAGGGGTGGCTCCTTCCACTTCGGGCTTTTCATGACCCCTGAGGTGCCGGAATTGCTGCTCGCCGGGCGTGACCGCGCCTTCTTCCAGTGGTGGTTCGCGCGGCTGTCCGCCCAGCCGCACGCCTTCCCGCCGGCCGAGATCGATGCCGTCGCCGCCGCCCACAGCGGGACGGAGGCCCTGCGCCGGGGTTTCGAGCACTACCGGACGCTGATCGCCGACGGCAGGACCAATCAAGCCTGGAGTCGGTCCGGCGGCATCCTGGACATGCCGGTCCTGGCCGTCGGCGGCGAGCACAACGCGGGCGACCGACTGGCACATGCCCTGCGGCCCGTAGCCGCCGACCTCCGGTCAGCCGTGATCAGGGACAGCGGCCACTTCGTACCGGAGGAACAGCCGCAGGCCCTGCTGGCCGAACTGCTGCCGTTCCTCGCCGGGCAGTACGACACCCGGTGAGGCCGGCCCGTCGTCGGTATCGGCGGTACCGTAGGTACCATGTCGCATGTGAAGGCCATGAACCTCCGGTTCCCCGATCCGGCCCAGCGCGCCGCGATCGAAGCTGCCGCGAAGCAAGAGGGTGTCAGCCTGCAGGAGTACATCCTGTCCGCCGCCTACGCTCGGGCCACGGCCGTGGAGAGCAGCTTCCTGAACGCGTTCGGCGAGTCGATGTCCCGCAGTGCGGAGGCGTTCGCCGAGGCGGCCGGCGTGGCCGATCCCAGCTCTCAGCAGCGTGCGGCGGAGTTGGCGGCACGGCGTGATCTCGAGAAGCCGGAGTCGAACCGGGGTCACGCCGCGTGACCCAGGATCGATCGCCGCACCCGCTCGATGTGAGCTTCTTGCTGCACGCCGCCGAGCTGCTGCACGGCGACCCGCAGGTCGACGACTTCGGGCCCCTGTATGCCGCAGTCGCCCGCGTCAACGCACGGCCTCTGGAGCGGGACGTCTACGGCTCGGTGCACCTCAAGGCCGCCGCGCTGCTGCAGACCCTCGTGAGACTGCCGTGCCTTGAACACTCCAACGAGGCCTTCGCCTGGCACTCCGCGGAGGCGTATCTGGCCCTGAACGGGCACCGGCTCGAGTACCCGCCGAAGGAGGCGGTCGCCCTGGTCCGGGAGGCGGCGTCCGGCGTGCTGGGTGTCGGCCTGATCGGCCGTCAGCTGCGCGCGTGGAGTGCCTCCTGAGCGGACCCCAGCGAGCCCTGCGGAAGTCGCCGGCCCCATCGCGACAAATGGACGCCCTTTCAAGGTCGTCCAAGGGCTCATCGGTGACGTACATCCCGCCCCGCGCCTTCCCCGGCAGGCAGCGGCGCCGTCGAAGCTGTGCAGTACTGGTCCGGGACCTGTCGGCGGGCAGCCGGCGCTTCGCCGAACTGTGGGCGACCGGAGCCGTCGCCGCGCACCGGAAAGACCACAAGATCGTCCAGCACCCGGCGGCCGGGCCGATCTCGGTGGACTGCGACGTACTGGCCGACGGCGACACCGAACGCAAGATCGTCGTTCTCGCCGTGGCCGCCGGCACCCAGGACGAGACCCGTTTCGAGCGTGCCGTGGACCCGGTCCTGCAGGGTTCCCACAGCGCCTGATCACCAGCGACATCGAGCGGAACGGACGGCCGCGCACCGCCTGCCAGAGGTCATACGGCATCACGCGGCAGCCCCGGTGACTGGGCGATCTCCTTCTCGGCGGCTTCGACGACGGCCAGTACGGCGGCTGCCGCGGCGGCGGGATCGTTGGCCACGACGGCCTCGACGATGGCACGGTGGCCCGGCAGCGAGGCTTCCACCGCGCCCGGCGTCTGGGTGCTGACGAGGAAGCTGTGTTCCAGCGCGATGTCGATGGCGCGGCCCAGTGAGCCGAGCAGCCGGTTGCCGCCGGCGTCGAGCAGGGCCCGGTGGAAGGCGATGTCGGCCTCGACGTAGCCGCTGCGGCCGGGTTCCGCCGCTGCGGCCTCCATGGCGGCAAGGGCGTCGTACAGGGCTCGTACGTCGTCGGGGCCGGCCCGGTGGGCGGCGAGCCGGGCCGCCTCCGGCTCGACGATCCGGCGCAGTTCGCTCGTGTCGCGCAGCAGTGCCGTGGCGTCCCCGGCCTGTTTCCAGCGCAGTACGTCACGGTCCAGGTGGTTCCAGTGCTCGGGGGGCAGTACGCGCGTGCCGGTGCGCGGGCGTACGTGCAGCATCCCCTTGGCCACCAGAGCCTTGACCGCCTCCCGCAACACGCCCCGGCTGACGCCGATCTCGGTGGCGAGCAGGTCCTCGACCGGGAGGGAATCCTCCGGCCCCCACACTCCGCCCACGATGCGCCGGCCGAGCTCGTCGACGACGCGCTCGTGCATGGTCGGAAAGTGCATCACGATCTTCGTTCACCCCTGGACGACATTCATCGAATCATTTAATGATTGCTCCCAGACTACGGCCTGCGGGCCCCCGTCCGACATCGCTCCACCGCACCAGCCGACCGAGAGCCACGGGAGTACCCACATGACCGACGGGAAGATGCCGAGCCGTCGCAGCCAGGCATGGTTCGGGGCGAGCGGCCGCGGCGGGATGCTGTACCGCTCCTGGATGCGGAACCAGGGGTTCGGACACGAGGTGTTCGACGGCCGCCCTGTCATCGGCATAGCGACCAGCGCCTCCGAACTCGCCCCGTGCAACGCGCACCTGACCCGGGTCGCCGAAGCCGTCAAGCGCGGAGTGTGGCAGGCGGGCGGCTTCCCGCTGGAGTTCCCCACCATGGCCACCGGCGAGACGCTGATGCGCCCCACCGCCATGCTCTATCGCAACCTGATGGCCATGGAGGTCGAGGAGCTGATCCGGGCGAACCCGCTCGACGGGGTCGTGCTGCTGTCCGGCTGCGACAAGACGACGCCCGCGATGCTGATGGGCGCCGCCAGTGTCGACCTGCCCGCCGTCATGGTCACCGGCGGGCCGATGCTCAACGGCAAGTACCGGGGCCAGGACGTGGGGTCCGGGACGCATGTGTGGAAGTTCGAGGAGGACCTCAAGACCGGTCGGATGACCGAGGAGGAGTGCTTCTTCGCCGAGGGCTGCATGGCCCGCTCCAACGGTCACTGCATGACGATGGGAACCGCCTCGACGATGGCCTGCATGGCCGAGGCGCTCGGCATGCAACTCCCGGGCTCGGCGGCCTGGCCGGCCGTCGACTCGCGGCGGATGGAGACCGCGCAGGCGGCCGGGCAGCGCATCGTGCGGATGGTGGAGGAGGAGCTGCGCCCCTCACAGATCCTCACCCGGGAGGCGTTCGAGAACGCCATCCGGGTCAACGCGGCCATCGGCGGATCCACCAACGCCATCATCCATCTCACCGCCCTCGCTGGCCGCGTCGGTGTCGCCCTGGACCCTGAGGACTTCGACGCCCTGGCGCGCGAGGTGCCGACCCTGGTCAATCTGATGCCCAGCGGCAAGTACCTGATGGAGGACTTCTGCTACGCGGGCGGACTGCCGGCCGTCATGGCCGAGATGCTGCGCGGTGAGCTGCTGCACGGGGAGCAGATCACCGTCACCGGACGCGGCGTCGCGGAGAACGTCGCGCACGCCGAACGCGTCGACTCCGATGTGATCACCGGCCTCGACGCCCCCTTCCAGCCGGCCGGCACCGGTACCGCCGTGCTGCGCGGAAACCTCTGTCCCGACGGCGCGGTGATCAAGCAGTCCGCCGCGTCGCCGCACCTGCTCACCCACCGCGGCCCCGCGCGCGTCTTCGACTCCCCCGAGGCCTACCACGAGGTCGCCGACGACCCGGAGCTCGACGTCGACGAGAACACCGTGCTCGTCATCCGCTACGCCGGCCCGAAGGGTTACCCCGGCATGCCCGAGGTGTCCAACGTCCCGCTGCCCGCCAAGCTGCTGAAGGCAGGGATCAAGGACATGGTGCGCATCTGCGACGGCCGGATGAGCGGCACCGGGTACGGGACCGTGGTACTCCACGTGGCCCCTGAGGCCGCCGTCGGCGGCCCCCTGGCCCTGGTACGCGACGGGGACCCGATCGTCCTCGACGTCCCGAACCGCACCCTGCGCCTGGACGTCGACGACGCCGAGCTCACCCGTCGCCGGGAGGCGTGGAAGGCTCCCGGCGAGCGGCACACCAGCGGCTACGCCTGGCTCTACACCCAGAACGTGGAACAGGCCGACAAGGGCGCCGACTTCGGCTTCCTGCGCGGATGCCGCGGACACGAAGTCCCCCGGGACTCCCACTGAGTCCGCAGCCTGCGGCACCCCTACCCGAATCCAGGAGAACAGGAAGCGCCATCGTGGAATCGGCAGCAACGCCCCCGCGTCCGGTCCTGACCACCACCTCCGTTCTGCCGGAGGACGCCGACCAGGCCGCCCTCGTCGCACGCGTGCACGACCCGGAGTGGAACGGGCCCTGTGTGGCGGCCGTGCGGGGCGAGCGGGTCGTCGACCTGACGGCCATCGCACCCACCGTCTCCGACCTGCTGGAACGCGACGACGCGGCGGCCATCGTCCGCCAGGCCGACGGCGGACACACCTGGCGCCTCGACGAACTGCTGCAAGCCCCGACCGACCGCCGTGACGTCGCGCATCTGCTCGCCCCCGTCGACCTGCAGGTGATCAAGGCCGCGGGGGTCACCTTCGCAGGGAGTCTGCTGGAGCGTGTCGTCGAGGAGCGCACGGGCGGCGATCCGGCACAGGCGGCGCGGGTGCGCGAGCGCATCGGGCAGGTGGTGGGCGGCACCCTCGACGGCGTCCGCCCCGGATCGCCGGAGGCTCACAAGGCCAAGGAACTTCTGGTCTCCGAAGGACTGTGGTCACAGTATCTGGAGGTCGGACTCGGGCCGGACCCGGAGGTGTTCACCAAGGCACCCGTGCTGTCCGCGGTCGGCACCGGCGCGGACATCGGTGTGCTCGGCGCCTCGGAGTGGAACAATCCCGAGCCCGAGGTCGTCCTCGTCGTGGACTCACGCGGCCGGGTACGCGGCGCGACCCTCGGCAACGACGTCAACCTCCGCGACATCGAGGGACGCAGCGCGCTGCTGCTGTCCCGGGCCAAGGACAACAACGCCTCCTGCGCGATCGGCCCGTTCGTCCGCCTGCTCGACGACCGCTTCGACCTCGACACCGTACGCGGGCTGGACGTCTCCCTGCGGGTCGACGGCACGGACGGCCACGTACTGGACGGCAGCAGCTCCATGCGCGAGATCAGCCGCGACGTACTGGATCTGGTGGCCGCCACCCACGGTGCGCACCATCAGTACCCGGACGGTTTCGTGCTGTTCACCGGCACCCTGTTCGCCCCCACCGAGGACCGGCACGCACCGGGCACGGGCTTCACCCACGAGCACGGCGACATCGTACGGATCTCCAGCCCCCGGCTCGGGGCTCTGGTCAACACCGTCACCGTCAGCGAGCAGGCCCCGCCGTGGACGTTCGGCGTCGGCGCGCTGATGCGCAACCTCTCCCAGCGTGGCCTGCTCTGAAGCGACGACCACCTGCCCGGCTGCGGATCCGGGTGCGCAGCACCGCCACTGGCGTGACGGCGCTGCGCACACCCGGCTCAGGACCGTGCCACGGGCTCCCGCCCGAACGTGGCGTGCATGCGCCGTGTGTGGTCCACAGGGCGCTGGGCTCCGGTCAGCGTGACCCTGGCGGTCAGGCGCGGATCGGCGCTGGAGGCGGCCAGCCGCAGTTCCAGTTCGCCCGGTTCGACGAGGCGCCGGCCGTCGCGCCCGGTGAAGGAGGCGAGGTCGGAGGGGACCGTGACGCGGACGCGGCAGGCCTCGCCCGGCTCCAGTTCGAGCCGGGTGTAGCCGATCAGACGCTGCACCGGCTGGACGACGGAGGCCACCGGGTCGTGCAGATAGAGCTGGACGACCTCGGTTCCGGACCGTCCGCCGGTGTTGCGGACGGTGCAGGCGAGGGTGAACTCGCCGTCCGTGGGAGCCTCCTGGGTGTCCACGGTCAGGTCGCTCCAGTCGAACCGCGTGTAGGACAGGCCGTGGCCGAAGGCGAACGCCGGGGTCGGGTCGATGTTGGACACGTCGCTGGCGTGCGCGAGCCGCGCGCCGAGGTACGTGGTCGGCTGGGAGCCGGGCCGGCGCGGCACACTGACCGGGAGTCGTCCGGAGGGATTGACGCGTCCGCTGAGGACGCCGGCGATCGCGTGCGTGCCCTCCTCGCCCGGGAAGAAGGACTGGACGATCGCGGCGGACTCCTCCACGGCGCGGCCCAGGGCGTAGGGCCGTCCCGCGAGCAGCACGGTGACCACGGGTGTCCCCTGATCGAGCAGGGCGTCGAGCAGGTGCTGCTGCGCTCCGGGCAGGTCCAGCGTCTCGGCGTCGCAGCCCTCGCCGCTGGTGCCCCGCCCGAACAGCCCCGCACGGTCGCCGAGCGCCACCACGGCGACGTCGGCCTCGCGCGCCGTCCGGACGGCCTCTTCGATGCCGGAGAGGTCGCCGTCGTCGATTCCGGTGCCGCGGGCGAGCGTGACCTCCGCGTCGGGGAACTCCGCGGCGAGGGTGTCGCGCAGTGTGGGCAGCTCGATGCCGAGCGGGGTCCCGGGGTGGCGGACGCCGATGTGCTGGGGGAAGGAGTAGCAGCCCAGGACGGCGGTGGGTTCGTCGGCGTTGGGACCGATCAGGGCGATGCGGCGCGGCCCGGTCAGTGGCAGGGTGCCGTCGTTGCTGAGCAGCACGACCGCCTTCTCGGCGATCTCGCGGGCCAGTCGGCGGTTCTCGGGCCGGTCCAGGTCGACCGTGCCGCGCAGGGCGTCCGGGTCGTCGGCGGACGCGCCGTCGAGCGCGGCCGGCATCGGGCTCCAGTCGGGGTCGAGCAGGCCGAGCATCGCCTTCTGGGTGAGGACGTGGCGCAGGGCGCGGTCGATGACTTTTTCCGGTATGCGGCCCTCGGTGACGGCCTGGACGAGGGGTTCGCCGTACGTCTTGACGTTGGGCAGTTCGACGTCGATGCCCGCGTGCAGCGCGGCGCCGGCGGCGCCGGCCCAGTCGGCCGCGACGCCGTGCAGCGTCTTGAGGAAGGCGATGGCGAAGTAGTCGGCGACGACGGTGCCGTCGAAGCCCCAGGTCTCCCGCAGCAGCCCGGTGAGCAGGTTCTCGTCGGCGGCGGACGGCATGCCGTCGGTGTCGGTGTAGGCGTTCATCACCGACCGGGCGCCGCCCTCGCGGATCGCCATCTCGAAGGGCGGCAGCAGAACGTCGGCCCGCTCCCGCGGGCCCACGGAGGAGGGGGCGAGGTTGCGGCCGGCGCGGGAGGCCGAGTAGCCGACGAAGTGCTTGAGGGTGGAGACGATGCCGGCGGCCTCGAGACCCTGCACGTACGCCGTGCCGACGGTGCCGACGAGGTAGGGGTCCTCGCCGATGGTCTCCTCCACGCGGCCCCAGCGGGCGTCGCGGACCACGTCGAGGACGGGCGCGAGGCCCTGGTGGACGCCGACGGCCCGCATGTCACGGCCGATGGCGGCGGCCATGCGGCGCACCGTGTCCGGGTCGAAGGTGGCGCCCCAGGACAGCGGAACGGGGTAGGCGGTGGCACCCCAGGCGGCGAACCCGGCCAGGCATTCGTCGTGCGCGAGAGCGGGAATGCCGAAACGGTTGGCCGAGGCGATGCGGGCCTGTGTGCGGGCCAGGGAGAGGGCACCGAGCGCGGGGTCGACGGGGACGGTGCCGAAGGGGCGGGTCAGCTGACCCAGCCCGGTGGGCAGCAGCGCCTCGAGATCGACGGCCTCCTCCATGTCGTGCTGATGGGGGGCCACCTCGCCGCCCTGATCGGAGGCGCCCACCCACACTCCGTACAGCTGGGCGGTCTTCTCCTGAAGGGTCATCGCGTCGATCAGGGCGTCGACCCTGTCGGCGACGGGAAGGGCGGGGTCGTTCCAGAGGGGGATTTCGGGGGTGGTCTCTACGGCCACGTCGGCGTTCACGTTCCTTCCACGCCATCAGACCCTGGACCAGGGCTGACGGATGAACAGATGGACGAGCAGGATGGGCGGCCCAGGCCGCGCCACGGCTCTGGGCAGGCCCTGACGCACTCCTCGGCGCCGGGCCTGCCACCGGCCACGGTGTCGGCGTCGGTCACCGGCTGAATCCGGCGGTCAGACCGCTGAGCATCTGACGGCGGCCGAAGGCGTACAGGACCAGGACGGGCAGTGTGGTGAGGACGACGGCGGCGAGCACGGCCGGGACATTGACGCCGTACTGGCCCTGGAAGGTCCACAGTGCGAGCGGCAGGGTCCGGCGTTCGGGACTCTGGGTGAGGACCAGCGGCAGCAGGAACCCGTTCCAGATGGTCAGTCCGTTGAAGATGGTCACGGTGAGGAGGGCCGGGCGGGTGAGCGGGGCCGCCAGTCGCCACAGCGTCGTCCACTCCCCTGCGCCGTCGACCCGCATGGAGTCGAACAGTTCCTTGGGTATGTCGCGGACGAAGTTGGCGAGCACCAGCACGGACAGCGGGATGGCGAAGGCGATCGACGGCAGGATCAGCGCCAGCAGACTGTCGTACAGATGCAGTTTGATGATGATCAGATAGACCGGGATCACCGTCGCCTGCAGCGGGATGGCCAGCCCCATGAGGAACAGCCCGTTGATCACCCGAAGGCCCCGCATGCGCCAGCCGCGCACGATCGCGTAGGCGGCCATGAACGAGAACGCGACCGCCGGCACCACGGCGCCGACGGTGACCACGACGCTGTTGACGAAGTAGCGGACGAAGTCGGACTCGATGACCAGCCGGTAGTTCTCGAGTGTGGGGTCGCTCGAGGGCGCCAGCGGGTTGCTCGCGTAGTAGCGGCTCTGGGCCTTGAAGCTGGTGATCAGAATCCAGTACAGGGGCACGGCGACGACGACGAGCCAGATCCACCCGGCCAGGCCGGCGCCCCAGTTGTGCCGGCGGGCCGCCGGACGGGTGTGACGCTGCCGCTCGCGGCCGTCGGCCTTCTGCGACTGCTGCGCCTCGGTGAGCGTGGTGGTCACGTCAAACCCCCTCGAGTTGGCTCTCACCGGCGTCCCGACCTCCGAGCCGGCGCAGCAGCAGGGCGAGGGCGAGGCCCACGAGGACCAGGATCACCGCGATGGCGCTGGCCGGTCCCATCTGGCTGGCCCGCCATCCCCGTTTGTACATGTCCAGCGCAAGGACGCGGGTGGCGTCTCCCGGGCCGCCCTCGGTCAGCACCCAGATGAGGTCGAAGAAGGTCAGCGACCCGACGACCATCAGCGTGGACGAGGTGATGATGGTGTACTTCAGCTGGGGCAGCGTGATGCTGAAGAACTGCCTGATCCGTCCGGCCCCGTCCAGCTGCGACGCCTCGTACAGGGACTTCGGGATCTGCTGGACACCGGCCTGGTAGATCAGTGAGTGGAACGGGACGAACTGCCAGGAGACGATGAAGACGACGACACCGAACGCGAGCCCGGGCCGCCCCAGCCAGTCCTGGCTGAGCAGCTTGATCTTCAGCCCGGCGCCGAGCCCGAAGTTGGGGTCCAGCAGGGCCTTGTACGCGACCGCGATCGCGGCGGAGCTGAGCAGCAGCGGGATGAAGTACACCACGCCCAGCACCGCGCGGTAGCGCTGGCGGCCGGCCATGAACGTGCCGAGCAGAAGGCTCAGGGGCGTCTGCACGGCCCAGGACACGATCATCACCAGGAACGTCACCCAGAGGGCGTGCGGCAGCCCGGGGTTGGTGAGCACCGTGCGCCAGCTGGTCAGTCCGGACGCGTGGATGGCGCCGATGCCGTCCCAGGTGGTGAAGCTGAGCACGAAGACGCCGACGAGCGGAATCACGGCGAAGCAGACGAAGACCACCAGCGCCGGCGTCGCCAGCCACGGCAGGATGCTGCGTGGCCGGCGACGCGGCGGATGGCTGGTGAACGCGCTCATTTGCCGATGACCGCGTTGAGGTTGTCGGCGAACTGCTTCGGTGAGATGGACAGCTGGAACAGCTTGGAGATGTTGTCCAGCAGCGTCTCGGCGGCCGTCGGACTGAGCGCCTGGTCCCAGGACTGGCCGAACGTCTTGGCCTTGCTGGCGATGTCATAGGTGAGCTGGAGGAATTCGGCGCTCTTGGACGCGGCCAGCAGCTTCTCCGTGCCCAGCCGGATCGGCACCGACCCGTTGTCGATCCATGCCTTCACCTCGGCGTCCTGGAGGACGCCGGTGGCGAAGAATTCCTTGGCCACCTTCTTCTCCTCGGCGCTGGCCTTCGAGGAGATGGACAGATACTGGGCGGGGTTGCCGACGGTGTTGCTCGGATCGCCCTTGCCGCCTTCGACGGGCGGGAAGTTCATGTAGCCGAGTCCGCCGCTGGAGACGAAGTCCCCGCCGTCGGCCTGCTGGATGCCGTACGACCAGGCGCCGTGCAGCATCATCGCGGCCTTACCGGTGTACAGCAGCGCCTGGTCGGCGTTGGAGTCCGCGGTGATCGAGGAGAAGCCCTTGATGAACCCGTTGGCCTTGACCAGCTCCTGCACCTTGGTCAGCGCCGTGATGGCGGCCGGGTTGGACCAGGCGTTCTTCTCACCCTCGATGACGGCCTGGAAGATCTCGGGACCGCCGATGCGGTCGAACAGGAACTCCAGCCACATCATGTTCGTCCACTGGGACTGGCCGCCCAGGGAGAACGGTGCGATGCCCTTCGCGTTGAACTTGGGCACCAGGGCCATGATGTCGTCCCAGGACTCCGGCGGCTTCGCGCCGACCTGGTCGAAGACCTTCTTGTTGTAGAAGAGGACGATCGGCTGCACGGTCTCGCACGGCATCGCGTAGATCTTGCCGTTGACGGTCCCGGCGCCGAACGAGGACGGGAACAGCCGCTGCTTGACCTCGGAGTGCTCGTCGAACCACGAGGTGAGGTCCTCGACCTGGCCCGCCTGCACGTAGGTGCGCAGTGTCCCGCCGCCCCAGCCCCAGATGATGGTGGGCGCCTGCCCGGCGCCGATGGCGGTCTTGATCTTCGTCTTGTACGCGTCGTTCTGGAAGGTGGTGTCCCTGATCTTCGTCTTGGGGTGGGCCTTGTTGAACGCCTTCACCGCGCCGGCTCTGACGCCTTCCTGCGGCTGGCCGTTCAGGTACCAGTAGGTGGCTCCGGCGGTGCTCTGGCCGGGGCCGGACGAGCCGCAGGCCGTCAGCGCCGCGGAGACCGGTATGCCGGCGGCCAGGCCGAGGACGGCACGCCGGGAGAGGGTACGCCGAGAGAGAGGGATGTCCATGCTTTTCTCCGCACTCGAGAGCCACCGGCTTCTCGTGAGTCGTGGTGAAAACGTTTCGAAACAGCCGACTTACAATCCCGTCCGTGCAAATTAGGTTTCGCGTCAAGGCCATGTCAAGGCATGTGCAAGAACATTGCCGGGCAGCCTCCAACTGCATAGTTTCGAGCGGACGCGGCTCTCGACAAGCCTCTGACAGGCGTCGAAACTTTTCGAAAACCCAGGGCGAGTGCCGGGAGAGTGAGCGTGCGATGGCTGCAACCGATGCCCCGCCGGTGACGGACCAGGTCAGGGCGCGCCGGCAGGGGTGTGATGCCGCCGGTGCCGTGCCGGATCGATGTCCTGCCGGTCGGGACGACGGTGGCGTGGCGGCGATCGGCGCCGCCCACCGGCTCCGGCCCGTGGGCGTTCCGCGGGTGCGGCTCCCCCGCCCTGCGGGTTTCCTGTCGGGTTACCGTACGGTCGACCGGTTCCACCAGCGTCGCCGTCTACGACCGGCGGCTCACCGCACCGGTGCATGTACGTCTGAGAGGAACTGATGCCACCGAACGCCAGGCGCACCACTTTGGCGGACATCGCCCAAGCGGCCGGGGTCTCCGTCGCCACCGTGTCCAAAGTGGTCAACGGCCGCGGCGACGTGGCGCCGCGGACCCGCGCCCGGGTGCAGGAACTGCTGCATCAGCACGACTACCTCGCGCCCGTGTTCCGCCACACCGAGGCCTTGGAGATCCCGACCATCGAGGTGCAGTTCCAGGGCGGCCTCAAGTCGTACGTGGCCAAGGCCCTGGAAGGCATCATCGACTCCGCCGCCGAAGCAGGCGCCTCCGTGGTGATCAGTCAGGCGTCCCGCGCCCCGCACTGGGCCCGGGAGCTGGTCTCGGCCGGGCGCCGCGCCGTCATCGCGGTCACCAGCGTGTACACCGCCGCGCACCTGGAGGAGCTGGCGCGGGCCGGGCTGCCGCTGGTCGTGCTGGACCCGCTGCACCTGCCGGACAGCCGGGTCAACAGCGTCGGGGCGACGAACTTCTCCGGGGGCCTGGCGGCGACCCGGCACCTGCTTTCCCTCGGCCACCGCCGCATCGCCTATCTCGGCGGACCGGCCATGGCCGTGGGCAACCAGGCACGCATGCACGGCTTTCGCGCCGCCATGGAGGCGGAAGGAGCGACCGTACCCGACGCCTACGTCCGGCCTGGGGAATTCACGTACGAGACCGGCCTGCGGGGCGCCGCGGCACTGCTGGACCTGGTGGAGCCGCCGACGGCGATCTTCACGGGCAACGACGAGATCGCCCTCGGTGTCATCGAGACCGCCCGCTCCCGGGGCCTGCGCGTCCCCGAAGACCTGAGCTTGGTGGGCTTCGACGACACGGACCTCGCTCAGATGGCCTCGCCGCCCCTGACCACCGTGCGTCAGCCGCTGCGGGAGATGGGCGCCGCCGCCCTGCGTACCGCGCTCCGGCTGGCCGCCGGCGACAAGGTCGTGTCCCACCACATAGAACTCGCCACCGAACTCGTGGTCCGCGCCTCGACGGCACCACCGGCGGAAGAGGCCCCGGCGCGCAAGTAGTCGCAGGCGGGGCCCCTTCGGGCGGGGCAGTGCCCGTGACGGCCTGCGCCCCGGACCGGCGCAGGCGCGCACCCCGCTCGCCGGCGGCCGGCCTCAGGCCGCGTACTGGTACGCCGGGTAGGTCAGGTAACCCGCGTCACCGCCCTGGTAGTACGTGGCCTCGTCGACAGGAGCGATCGGAAGTCCGTTGCGCAGCCGCTCGACCAGGTCGGGGTTGGCGATGAAAGCGCGGCCGAAGCTGATGAGTTCGGCTCCCAGGCGGAGCCAGTGATCGGCCTCGGCCTTCCCGGCCTGCTTGGGCCCCAGCGGGAACACCGGGTTCATGACGAGGGTCCCCGGCCACGCGCGACGCAGGCCGACGAGCACCTCTTCGTCGGTGGTGGCCTCGAGGTGGACATAGGCCGGCTCGAGGCGGGCCAGCTCGGTCAGCAACTCGGTGTAGAGCTCGGTGACATCGGTCTCCTCCGCTCCCCAGAGCCCGGCGCCCGGGGACAGGCGGATGCCGGTCCTGGCCGCCCCGACGGCCTCGACGGTCGCGGCCACCGCCTCGACGGCGAACCGGATCCGATTGCGTACCGGGCCTCCGTAGCGGTCCGTGCGCAGGTTGGCGTTCGAGGAGAGGAACTGAGAGATCAGATAGCCGTTGGCACCGTGCAGCTCGACCCCGTCGAACCCGGCGTCGACGGCACGGCGGGCGGCCTCGGCGTACGAGCGTGCGTGCTCGGGGACTTCGGCGGTCTCCAGGGCGCGCGGCACCGGCGCGGGCTGCGGCCCGGTCGGGGTGAACACGTCACCGACGGCGGGGACGGCCGAGGGCCCGACAGGCCGCATACCGGTGGTGTCGGGGTGCGAGACCCGGCCGCCGTGCATGATCTGCGCGAAGATCCGGCCGCCGTTGGTGTGCACGGCATCGGTCACCTGGCGCCAGGCGGCGACCTGCTCGTCGGTGTGCAGTCCGGGTGTGCCCGGGTTGGACTGTCCGATCAGGCTCGGCTGTACGCCCTCGGTCACGATCAGCCCGGCCGTCGCCCGCTGGGCGTAGTAACGCGCCATCGACGGCGTCGCCAGACCGCCGGCGGCGGCCCGCACTCGCGTCATCGGGGCCATCACCACACGGTTGGGCAGCGTCAGATCGCCGAGCTGGTGGCGGGTGAAGAGAGTTGTCATGTCAGGTTCCTTCGCGGTCGCAACCCTGGATTCGGCTACGACGCGTAGGCTAAAAGCTGACATCAATGTGAGGGGCAAGCGTGCCGTGGGTCACACCGGAGGAGGCAGCGTGCGGATCGGAGAACTCGCGTCACGAGCCGGAGTCAGCGTCCGGTCTCTGCGCTACTACGAAGAGCAGGGTCTGATCACCAGCGTCCGCAGCGCCGGCGGCCAGCGGCACTACACGGACAGCGAGGTGGAACGGGTCGCATTGATCCAGCGCTTGTACACCGCGGGCCTGTCCAGCCGCACCATCGCCGAGCTGCTGCCTTGTGTCGATTCTCCCAGCGAGGACAACTCCGACACGGCGCTGGAGCGGATGGCGCAGGAACGTGACCGCCTGTCCGAGCACATCAACGACCTCATCCGCACCCGCGACGCGCTCGATGTCCTGATCGACACGGCCCGCGCGCACCGGGAGACTCTGCGGACACCGGTGGCCCGCTGATCGAGGACGTGGGTGCGCCGGCCTCTTGCGCGTTGCGGCTCGGTGGGTGGCGGGGCGCCGGCGTTCGGGGACGGCGGCGAGTCTGTGGGTGGTGCGGCGGCGCGTTCGAGGACGGCGGCGGGGGTGCGGCCGCCGCTGCGGCGCCGGCAGACGCCGGACGCTTGCGGCACCGGTTTCACACGCGGTCCTGGTCGGGCAGGATGACGACCTTGCCGGCGACGGTGCGGGACTCGGCGAGGGCCAGTGCCGCCGAGGTGTCGGCCAGGGGGAACCGCGCGGCGATCTGCGGTTCGATGACGCCCTCGGCCAGCAGGGTCAGCACCTGTGTGAGGTCTTCCCTCAGCCGGTTCCGGAAGTCCTCGAGGCGGCGCTTGCCGGCCCAGAAGTTGTAGAAGCGCGCGCTTTTGCCGTTGGGCAGCAGGTTCCACAGCGTCAACCGTGCGAACAGCTTCAGCACCGGCAGCTGTGCATTGCCGTCGGCGTCCTTCGTGGCCGCCGTCCCGTAGGAGACCAGCGTGCCGCCGCGGCGCAGGAGCCGCCATGACCGCACCACTCCGCTGCCGCCGACGTGGTCGAACACCGCGTCGACGCTGTCCGGCGCCAGCGCCCCGAGCTGCTCGTACACGTCCGGGTCGCGGTAGTCGACCGGGGTCGCGCCCAGCTTGCGCACGGCCTCGTGGTGACGGGCGGACGCGGTGGCGAGGACGGTGATCCCGGCGTGCCGGGCGAGTTGGACCAGGGTGGAGCCGACACCGCCGTTGGCGCCGAGCACCACGACGGTTCCGCCGGAGCGCACCTTGGCCACCCGGTGGAGCATCTGCCAGGCCGTGATGCCGTTGACCAGGACGGTCTCGGCGGCGGCCGCGTCCACCGAGTCCGGCACGGCCACCAGGTCGGCGGCGTTCAGGAGCAGGTGACTCGCCCACGCACCGACCTTGGTGACGGCGGCGAACCGACGGCCGATGAGGGCTGTGTCCCCTCCCGGGCCGACCGCGGTCACGGTGCCGACCACGTCGTAGCCGGGGACGAAGGGAAACGGCGGCTGGTCGAAGTACTTGCCGCGACGCATCTGCTGTTCGGCGAAGGACACGCCGGTGGCTTCCATGCGCAGCACGACCTGGCCTGCGGTGGGCGCCGGGAGTTCGCGGGTGGTGACGCGCAGGCCGTCCGGGTCGGTCTTGCCCGGCAGGACGACCTCCGTGACCGTGCTGCTGACAGGGGTGCCGCTCATGATCTGCTCCGCTTCTCTCGAATGGCTAACAGTCGTAAGGATACAGTCGTTAGCAACACAAGACCAAAGCTTACATCCATAAGCTTCCGCACGTAAGGTGAAGGCATGGAAGAAGACACAGCAGCACCACGGGTTCGCAACCGTCGGGGACAGGGCGCGCGACTGCGCGACGAGATCGTGGCAGCGGCAGTCCACCTGCTCGATGAAACCGGCGACGAGAGCGCCGTCACCCTGCGGTCCGTCGCCCGCCGCGCAGGGATCGCCGCACCCTCGATCTACCGCCACTTCGCCGACCAGCCCGCCATCATGCTGGCCGTGGTCCGCGACGCCTTCGCGGAACTGGACGAACAGCTGCGCGCTGCCCTGGACACCGCGGAGGACACACCCCGCAAGCGCCTGACAGCTCTGTGCCACGGCTACCTGGAGTTCGCACAGACCCGTCCCGGTCGCTACCGCACCATGTTCGGGGGCCTGTGGATCCCCGACCTCAAGGTAAGTTCGGTGACCGAAGAAGACGTGGCAACCCTGGGCCAGACCACCCTGCAGCTGTTCGCGGGAGCCCTCGAGGACTGCGTCACCGCGGGCCAGGCGACCAGCACCGACGTGCCCGCCGACGCGATCGTGCTGTGGCTCGGACTCCACGGTCTCGCCCACCAGCGAGCCGCCGCCCCTTCTTTCCACTGGCCACCGGACATCGCCGAACGCCTCATCAGCACCCTCGCGCACTACACCGACACCTGAACCAGGGACAGGGCACTCCGATGCGGACGGGGTGACTGGCCGCCGCTCGCAGCCGGTCCTCTCCCGCCGAGTGAGCGTGCAAGTGCGCGAGTGAGGGTGGGAGTGCGAGTCCTGGGAATGCCAGTGCCTGGCCGGCGGTCCTGATCCCGGCGAACCTGGAGCAACGGCCCGACGGACCGTCCATGGTCCTCACAGACGCCTGTGCCGCACTGTGCCGCCGCTCATGTTCCGAGGCTCGACATGTACCGATCCGCACGTAAACACTTCGCTGCCGACGTCGCGTCCGTGGGCCAGGCCAGAATGAGGATCTGATGCGCGCGGTCATGAACATCGGCGGCATACGGACTGTCGATGTGCCGGAACCAGCAGGGGACGACGGCGTGCGCCTGTCGGTCGTCTCAGCAGGGATCTGCGGAACGGACGTCGGTTTCGTGTCGGCGGGAGTCTCCGGCTTCGTCTACGGACACGAGTTCGCCGGGATCGACGACGAAGGACGAGGGTGGTTCGTCGAACCCACCGTCTACGGCGGTCAATGCGAACAGTGCCGACTCGGCCATACGCAGCGGTGCACCGAGGAGGGGCACGGGAACCTCGGCGTGTTCAGCGACGGCGGAATGGCCGAGCGGGTGCGGGTGCCCGAGTACACCCTGTTGCCGCTGCCCGACGGCCTCGACGTCCGGGACGCCTGTCTGATCGAGCCGGGTGCGGTCGCCTGGCACGCGGTGCGGCGCGCTCGGATGCGGCCCGGTGAGCGTCTGCTGGTGGTCGGCGGCGGGCCCATCGGGCTGTTGGCCGCCGCGGCGGCACGGACCGCCGGCCATGACGTCGACGTGGCGGCGAAGCATCCCCATCAGCGGCACGCGGCCGACAAACTGAATTGCGGGGAGCCGGACGGCGAATACGACGTCGTGATCGACGCCGCGGGAAGCAGTTCCAGTCTTCACAGCGCTGCCGCGGCCGCCCGTCGCGGGGGGCGCATCGTGTCCACCGGTGTCTACCAGGAGAACGCACCCGTACCCGGGATCGTGAGCCTGACGAAGGAACTCACCTTCGTGCACTCCATCGCTTACGGCCGCCACGACGGGGTCCGAGAGGTCGAAGAGGTCGCACACCTGCTTGCGGCGAGGCCGGAGATTCCCGCCACTGTCATCACTCACCGATTCCCCATCGACGCCGCCGCGGAAGCATTCCGGGTCGCTGCCGACCGCGCGTCGGGCGCCATCAAAGTCGTGATCGAGCCCACCGACGCTCGCTGAGGTTGTCCCGGCGAGGAGTACGAGGCGGTCGATGACACGGCCGCCCGGTGCAACCGCCCCCTGCACTCACCGTGCCCGGGCCGAGCTCAACCTCCGGTTGCAGCGGGGACTGACCGAGGACGAACATTCCGCCGGACCTCATCCGGATGATGGAGTTGCTGCGGACCGGCATGCCAGCCCTGCGGGAATCGCCGACGACGAGGAACAGGTCGACACCGCCGCCCAGGCCCACCGCTTCACGAACGCGCGCCCGCAGTTGCTCAACTCCTCGAACCGGGCCGAGGGCCGAACAGGGAGGGTGACGGCCGGACCGTCGGCTGCGGGCCGGGCAGGCCGCCTACACGGCGCACTCGGCCCAGATCGTCTTGCCCGCCGCGGTCTGGCGGGCACCCCAGCGCTGGGAGAACTGGGCGACCAGGAACAGACCGCGCCCGCCCTCGTCGAAGGTCCGCGCCCGGCGCAGGTGCGGGGCCGTGGCGCTGGCGTCGGAGACCTCGCAGACGAGGGCGTGGTCGACGTGGATCAGTCGCAGCACGATGGGCTCGCGGGCGTACCTAATGGCGTTGGTGACCAGTTCGCTGATGATCAGTTCCATGATGAAGACGGCATCGTCCAGTCCCCAGGCGGCCAGCCGGTCGGCCGCTCGCCGGCGGACCTCGGCGACGACAGCGGGGTCGGCGGGCAGGTCCCAGGTGGCCACCCGGTCGGCGTCGAGCGCACGGGTGCGGACGATCAGCAGTGCGGCGTCGTCGACGGAGCGATCGGGGAGCATCCTGCCCAGCACGTCGTCGCAGACGCTCTCCAGCGGCCCGGCAGACACCGCCAGGGCCTGGCGCAGCCTGTCGAGCCCGAGATCGACGTCCCGGTCGCGGGATGTGACCAGGCCGTCGGTGAACAGGGCGACGAGACTTCCTTCCGGCAGTTCCAGCTCGAGGGTCTCGAACGGCAGACCGCCCACACCCAGCGGAGGACCGGCGGGCACGTCGAGGAAGCCGACGGAGCCGTCCGGGGTGACCACCGCCGGCTGTGGATGACCGGCGCGGGCGATGCTGCAGCGGCGGGAGATCGGGTCGTACACCGCGTACAGACAGGTGGCGCCGATCTCGCTGGAGACGTCCTCGCCCTCGTCCAGTGCCTCGTCCGCGGACCGGCTGATGACCAGGTCGTCCAGCTGGGTGAGGAGTTCGTCGGGAGAAAGGTCGACATCGGCGAGCGTGCGGACCGCGGTGCGCAGTCCCGCCATCGATGCGGAAGCGCGGATACCGTGGCCCACGACGTCCCCGACGACCAGGGCGACTCGGGCGCCGGACAACGGAATGAGGTCGAACCAGTCACCCCCCACGCCGACCCGGGAGTCCGCGGGCAGATAGCCGCTGGCCGCTTCCACCGCCGCGTGGCTGGGCAGCCGGTGCGGCAGCAGACTCTGCTGGAGGGCGACGGCCGTCGCGCGCTCTTGTGTGTAACGGCGTGCGTTGTCCACGCAGACCGCCGCGCGGGCCACCAGTTCCCCCGCGAGGACCAGATCGTCCTCGGCGAAAGAATCCGGCCGCCCTCGGCGTGCCAGGACGACGACGCCGAGGGGGTGTCCCCGGGCGCGCAGTGGCACGACCATCACCGAGTCGACGGCGCAGTCCAAGCCCTGCCCCACCGGCGGCAGCTGCCCGACCCAGTGCACGAAGTCGGCATTCCCCGGTCTCACCAGGACAGGAGCGCCGGAAGCCAGAATGCGGCCCACGGGTGAGTCTTCCGCGAGCATCTTTCTCTCCCCCGGCGACACCGATGTCACGGATTCCCCGAGAACGCTCCTGCCAGCGACCCGTTGCAGCACAAAGCTCCCGGGAGCCAGTCCGGCGGCCGGTTCCTCACTGCGCAGCACCGATTCCAGGAGATCGACGGAAGCGACGTCGGCGAACCTCGGGACGGTCACGTCGGCCAGCTCCCGGACCGTACGCTCGACGCTCAGGGTGGTCCCGATCCGGGCTCCGGCCTCGTCCAGCAGGGAGAGCCTCTCCTTCCCCAGATGCTCGGCGGTGACGTCGAGCGCGCAGGCCCACACACCCCGGACATTGCCTTCCGGCTCCTTGAGCGGGTGGACGTAGAGGGCCCACGCACGGGGTCGGGACTCGCCGGGCGCTTGCAGGAAGGCCCGTGCGTGGGCAGGCTCACCGGTCTCCAAGACCCTGAGGATCATCTGCTCGTGCTCCACGTAGGAGGAGCCGACGGCGAACTCCGTCAGGCGCAGCCCACGCGCCTGCTCCTCGCAGGTGCCCATCGATCTGGCGCACGCGTCATTCATCCGGAGCAGCCGACCGTTCTCGTCGTAGATCGCGGTGGAGAAGCCCGACTGCTCGAACCCCCACTCCGCGAACACCTCCTCGTCGCGCGGGCAGCGCTCGGCTCCGGGGGCGGCCACCAGGGCCCATCGTGCGGCTCCGTCCTCCTCGGCCGTGGGAACAGCCAGTAGTTCGACGGTGACACGGCCGCCATTATGGTGTCGCAACTCGATCCCGGCGCTCCACGGCGAGCGTGCCGCAAAGGCTCGCCGGATCGATTCGGGCAACCGCCCGACGATCAGGTCGGTCGCGGAATGCCCCACGACTTCGGAAGGGGTGTGACCGAGCAGCCGCTCGGCACCGGTGCTCCACCTTCTGAGAACGCCGTGGTCGTCGACCACGGCTGCACCCAGACAGGCCGGCGCCCATTCAAGATCCACCGGTGTCCCAGCCGAGGCGGTGAGATACCCGTCCATGGCCACTCGTTCACTCTCAGGAGCGCCTGCCCTCATGTGTTCCGCATGTGCCGTGACGGTACGAAACAGCCTAATGCCGCCCATTCACTGCGGCTAGACGGGCGCTCTGCCGCAGGTGAGCCATGAGGATGGCTGATGCATACAGCGGTTTCGGCGGGACCGAGGACAGGCAACAGCCGGAGCAGGAAAGCGTTGACGAGCACTGCGAGGTCACGCGGTCGTCGCGAACTACGCGACAATCGCAAGTCCGGGTGCCGATCCCCCGGCGCGTGTGCTGAAACCGGCGTACTCCGTCTCCCCGTCGCCCGGACCGCTCCGGCCACCTGGCCGTTCCGGCCGGGGACGTCCCCTACGCGGCGAAGCCGATGTTGGTGACGTACTCGTACTGGCCCCACTCGGAGCCGAGGTCGACGACCGCGTCGCTGATCCAGGCGTCGTCGAGTGCCGCTTCGTCGTCGTTGACC
>NZ_JBSFRB010000009.1:0-207302 GCF_053589015.1 Streptomyces sp. NPDC003393
GGGTTCTCCTGGTTCAGCGCGAGGAAGGGCCAGAAGAAGTCGTTCCAGGCCTGCACGAAGGTGAGCATGCCGAGCACCATCATCGCCGGGCGGGCCGCGGGCAGCACCACGTTCCACACGATGCGGATGTTGCTCGCCCCGTCGACCTTGGCCGCCTCGATCAACTCGTACGGCAGTGCCTCCAGCAGGTACTGGCGCATGAAGAAGACACCGAAGGCACCGACCAGGGTCGGGAAGATCACCGACTCCAGGTGTCCGCCCCACCCGATGTCCGACATCAGCATGAACAGCGGGACGACGCTGAGCTGCGGCGGAATGGTCAGCGTCGCG
Source organism: Streptomyces sp. NPDC003393 (assembly GCF_053589015.1). Classification (NCBI taxonomy): domain Bacteria; kingdom Bacillati; phylum Actinomycetota; class Actinomycetes; order Kitasatosporales; family Streptomycetaceae; genus Streptomyces; species Streptomyces sp. NPDC003393. The sequence goes on from NZ_JBSFRB010000009.1 coordinate 331, forward strand.
ATCACCGCGGTCATCAGCACGCCACGGCCGCGGAAACGCATCTTGGCGAACGCGTACCCGGCCAGGGTGCAGAAGAACAGCGTGGCCACGGTGATGCAGCCGGACACGATGACGCTGTTGACGATGGCCTTGCCCAGGTGCGCCTGCTCCCAGGCCGCCTGGAGGTTGTGCCACAGCCTGCCGCCCGGCACGAGCGGCGGGGGGCTGTCCAGGACGCGCTGCTGGCTGTTGGAGGCGGCCACCAGCGTCCAGTACAACGGCAAGATCGAGCCCAGGCCGACGACGACGAGCGCGATGTAGGTGAAGGGGCCGCCCTGGAGCTGCTGGCCGGCACGGATGCCGAACCGGCCACCGCGCTTTTCCGACGGGGCGGCGTGCCTGGCCGGGGGAAGATTCGGCGTGGCGGTCTTGGTGGGACTGGTCGTGGTCATGGATATCGCTCCCGTCAGGCCGCGCTCTTGCGCACGAACCGGCCGACGATCCAGTTGATCAGGGCGATCAGCAGCAGCAGCACGAGCATCGCCCAGGCCACGGCCGCGGCCGGACCCAGATGCCCCAGCTTCCAGCCGTAGTTGTACAGATAGATGCTCAGCGTCTCGTACTGATGGTCACTGCCGCCGACGGAGCCGAGGGTGCCGCCCTGCAAAAGCAACGGCTCACCGAACAGCTGCATCGAACCGATCGTCGAGATCACGATGGTGAACAGGATCGTCGGACGCAGCGAGGGAATGGTCACCTTGCGGAACTGCTGCCAGCGCGTGGCACCGTCGATGGAGGCCGCCTCGTACAGATCACTGGGCACTGCCTGCATGGCCGCCAGGTAGATCAGGGCGTTGTAGCCCGTCCACCGCCAGATCACGATGACGGAGATGGCGATCTTCGACGACCAGTGGCCGTTGCCCCAGTCGATGTTGCCGACGCCGAAGAAGTGGAGCGCCCAGTTGAGCAGGCCGCCGTCGGGGCGGAAGACCAGGGCGAAGACCAGGGCGGCGGTCGCCACCGAGGTGGCGTACGGGGTGAGGATGACCGTCCGCCAGAAGGTGCTGGCGCGCAGCTTGTAGTTGAGCAGGTGGGCCAGGCCGAGGGCCACGAGCAGCTGCGGGACGGTGGAGATGACGCCGATGATGAAGGTGTTGGCGACGGCCGTCCAGAACTCGGAGTCCTGCAGGATCACGGAGAAGTTGTGCCAGCCGACCCACTCGGACTGGTCGAGGCCCGTCATCTCCACCCGGTGCAGGGCTATCCAGCCGGTGTAGAGCAGCGGGTAGAGCCCGAAGGCACCGAAGATGAGGAAGAAGGGGGCGATGTAGGCGTACGGCGACGCCTTGTCGTCGAAGCGCCAGAGTCGGGTGCGCCACTTGCTGTGTGTCTTCGATGCGGCGCCGGTGCCGCGTGGTGGCGGGGTGTAGGCACCCCGTGTGGGGGTTGTCGTTGCCACGGAGGGAGTCCTTCCCTGGAAATCTCGGCCGGGTACGGGGTGGGAGGCGAGTTTCGCGGGCCGGGCGCCCATCCCGTCGCTCCCCGAGCGGATCGCCACGGTATCGAGCGGTCCGCGCCGCGGCCTGACGTGCGTGTGATGCGGGACCCGGCCGCCGGCTTCCGGGCCCCGCTGAGTGCTGCGGGGTGACGAGGTGCTTCGTGCCATACCGGACCCGGCCCGCGGCCCGGTCCGTGCGGCGGACCCTCCACGTCACCATGCGGTACGGCCCGCGCCGCGTCCGCCGGGTTCTCGCGGTGGTACGGAGTCGGCTCGCGCACCCGTGCGGGGAGGCTGCTCGGATACGCGGGCCTGCGTCCGTACGGCCGGGTCGCCTGCAGTACTGCGGCGCGGACGACCCTCACGCCCGCCGCGAAGGCCGCGGTGCGGCCCGGTGCGCGGGCGCGGTGCGGGCGGCCGGCGGGCCGCCCGCACACGGTGGGTCAGCCGATCGCCTTGTCGATGGCCTCGGTCGCGTCCTTCCAGGCCTTGTCGGGCTTGGTGCCGCGCTGCTCCATGTTGTTGATCTGATTGGAGATCGTGTCCTTGATGGTGCCGTCCTTCGGGCCGAGCACCGCCGCGGGGATGGTCTTGGCCTCCTCGGCGTAGATCTTGCCGATGGGGGCGTTGTTGAAGTACGGCAGCTTGCCGTTCTTCACGCTGGCCAGCTGGTAGGCACCCTTGTTCGACGGGAAGATACCGGCCGCCTTGAACACAGCCGCCTCCTGCTCCGGCGCGGTCAGCCACTTGACCAGCTCGGTGGCCTCCTTGATGTGCTTGCCGCTCTTGGGAACGGCCAGGAAGGAACCGCCCCAGTTGGCCGCGGCGCTGCCGGGCGCCTTGGCGATGTCCCACTTGCCCTTGTAGTCGTCACCGGAGTAGTTCTGGATCTGGGCTGCCATCCACGCCGGGCACACCACGGTGGCGAAGCTGCCCTTGCGCAGGGCCGCCTTCCACGGGTCCTGGAACTGGGCCAGGCCCTTGGTCAGGTGCTTCGACGCGGCCTCGGCGGCCAGGTCCCAGCCCTTCTTGACGGCCGGGTTGTCCTTGTAGATCGGCTTGCCGTCGGCGTCGTAGTACTGCTCCGGGGAGGAGGAGACGACCGCGTTGTACATCGCGCTCGCGGAGTCCATGAAGTAGGTGCCCTGGGGCGCCTTCTTCTGGTACTGCTCACCGAGCTCGATGTAGGACTCCCAGCCGCCCTGGAGCTGCTTGGCGACGTCCTCGCGGTCGGTCGGCAGGCCGGCCTTCTCGAAGAGGTCCCTGCGGTAGCACAGCGACATCGGGCCGATGTCGGTGCCGGCGCCGATCACCTTGCCGTCCTTGGTGGTGGCCTGCTTCTCCTTCCAGGTCACCCAGTCGTTCACGTCGATCGACTTGCTCAGGTCGACGAACTTGTCGGCCCGGGTGGAGACGACCTCCGTGATGCGGCCGACCTCGATACCCGTGACGTCCCCGAGACCGCTGCCCGAGTTCAGCTGCTGAAGGAACTTGGTGTAGTAGTCAGGCTCGTTGGCGGACGTCTCTTCCTTGACCGTGATGTTCGGGTGCAGCTCGTGGTACTTCGCGAACAGACCGGCCTCCTTGTAGCCGAACTGTCCGAAGTCCTGCACCTTGAGCGTGATGTTCCCGTCGGAGTCCGCGGCGTCAGAGCCGCCGTCGTCGCTGCTGCAGCCAGTCAGCAGCAGGGCCGAAGCCGTCAGGACCGTCGTGGCCACGGCCGCTGCTCTGCGACCCCGGCCACCGCCGGTACGGGTGATGCGCATTCCACTACTCCTTGTTCCAGTGGGGAACGGGACCTCAGGAATCCGACCGCCGAGGTACGACGGTCCGGACCTGCCCTCTCGGATCGAGCAGCGGCCAGCCCACTGCACTCGGCGTGCGGTGAAACGGTGCTGGTCAACGGTGTGACGACGAGTACAGAGGGAAGGGCCGTTGGTGGTTTCGGCCACACGGGAGAGAGCCCCGGTCACCCGTGGGACCGCTCCCACGCGGCATGTTCGGAAGACTCCTTGTTGCCGGGCCAGGTGTCAAGAGTTGAAAACGGCGTTGTTGCCCAAGCGTGTTCCGCGCGTCACGTGAATGTGTCGCACAACTCGGCGTAACACCTGCGTCATCCGCCCGCCGCACGCCTCGTTTACACAGGTCACCGAGGGTTCGGCCGTGGAAGGGGCGACTCCGGGCCGGGCGCGGGGGCAGTGGCCGGATTTTTTTGGGTGAGAATGAAGCGGCCGCCCACGACGCACCGGAAGGTGAACGATGACCGCTGCCGAACTGCCGCAGCCGCACAGGACCGCGGACGTCCGGCGCCCGACCCTGAACGCCGTCGCCGCCCGAGCGGGCGTCGGCCGCGGCACGGTCTCCCGGGTGATCAACGGCTCACCCAAGGTCAGCGACCGCTCCCGGGCCGCCGTGGAGCAGGCGATCGCCGAACTCGGCTACGTTCCCAACCGCGCGGCCCGCGCCCTGGTCACCCGCCGCACCGACTCGATCGCCCTGGTCGTCCCCGACGCCGAGACCCGGCTCTTCTCCGAGCCGTACTTCTCGGAGATCATCCGAGGGGTCTCCGCCGGACTGGCCGGGGCCGGGATGCAGCTGCTGCTGGTGCTGGCACGGGACGCGACCGAGTACTCCCGGCTCGCGCCCTACCTGTCCGCACAGCGCGTGGACGGGGTGCTGCTGATGGCGGTGCACAGCGACGACACGCTGCCCGACCAGCTGGAGGAACTCGCCGTACCGACCGTGCTGGCCGGGCGCCGCAACGCCGCCGAGCCGCTCGGGCACGTCCGCTCGGACAACGCGGGCGGCGCCCGGGTCGCGGTCGAGCACCTCCTGGCGGGCGGCCGCCGGGCCATCGCCACGATCACGGGTCCGCTGGACATGGACGTGGCCCGGGCCCGGCTCGACGGCTACCGTGAGGCGCTCCGGCAGGCCGGCCACACCGCCGACGAGGACCTGGTCGCGTCCGGCGACTTCACGGAGGAGGGCGGGCGCGCGGCCATGCGTGAACTCCTGCGCCGGCACCCCGGTCTCGACGCCGTGTTCGCCGCCTCCGACGTGATGGCCTCGGGCGCGGTGCTGGAACTGCGCGCCGCGGGCCTGCGGGTGCCGCACGACGTCGCCGTCATCGGCTTCGACGACTCGATCGTGGCCCGGCACGTCGACCCCCCGCTGACCAGCGTCCGCCAGCCGGTCCACGAGATGGGCCGCACCATGGCGAACCTCCTGCTCGACGAGATCACCCGCCGCGGCACCGGCCACCGCCAGGTGGTCCTTCCGACGGAGCTGGTGGTACGGCAGTCGACGTAAGGGGCGTCTGGCCGCGCGGCCACCGAGCAGGCGACTGCGAAGGCCTCGAAAGTGGTCGAGCGAGGCGTGGCACCCCCCTGGCGACGTGGGAGCGCTCCCATGCATAATGGGTCCCACTCGACTCGTGGGAGCGATTCCATGCCCGAACCGATGACCGTGTCCTTCCCTCCCGCCTTTCTCTGGGGCGCGGCGACGTCCGCGTACCAGATCGAGGGTGCGGTGCGGGAGGGCGGCCGCACCCCCTCGATCTGGGACACCTTCAGCCATACGCCCGGCAGGACGGCCGGCGGCGACACCGGGGACGTCGCCGTCGACCACTACCACCGCTACCGCGACGACGTGGCCCTGATGGCGGAGCTGGGGCTGACGGCCTACCGCTTCTCGGTGTCCTGGCCGCGGGTGCAGCCCACCGGCCGGGGTCCCGCCGTGCAGGTGGGCCTGGACTTCTACCGCCGGCTGGTCGACGAGCTGCTGTCCCACGGGATCAAGCCGGCGCTCACCCTCTACCACTGGGACCTGCCCCAGGAACTGGAGGACGCGGGCGGCTGGCCCGAGCGGGACACCGCGCTGCGCTTCGCGGAGTACGCGCAGCTCGTCGGCGAGGCGCTCGGCGACCGCGTGGAGCAGTGGATCACTCTCAACGAGCCGTGGTGCAGCGCCTTCCTGGGCTACGGCTCCGGGGTGCACGCGCCCGGCCGGACCGAGCCGCAGGCCGCCCTGCGCGCGGCCCACCACCTGAACCTGGCGCACGGGCTGGCCACGCAGGCGCTGCGCTCGGTGCTGCCCGCCCGCGACTCGATCGCGGTCAGCCTCAACTCCCAGGTGATCCGGCCGCTGACGCAGGACCCGGCGGACCTCGCGGCGGCCCAGCGGATCGACGACCTGGCCAACGGCGTCTTCCACGGCCCGATGCTGCAAGGGGCGTACCCGGCCACGCTGCTGGAGGCCACCTCGTCGGTCACCGACTGGTCGTTCGTCCTGGACAAGGACCTCGCGGACATCAGGCAGCCGCTGGACGCGCTCGGCCTCAACTACTACACGCCGGCACTGGTCTCCTCCCCCGAGAGAGCGCCCGAGGGCCCGCGCACGGACGGCCACGGCGCGAGCGAGCACTCGCCGTGGCCGGGCTCGGCGGACGTGGCGTTCCACCAGACGCCGGGCGAGCGCACGGAGATGGGCTGGACGATCGACCCGGGCGGACTGCACGAGCTGATCATGCGCTACAGCCGGCTGGCGCCGGGGGTGCCGCTGTACATCACGGAGAACGGCGCGGCCTTCCCCGACAAGGTGGACGGCGACGGCCGCGTGCACGACCCGGAGCGCGTCGCCTACCTGCACGCCCACCTCGCGACCGTCCACCGCGCCCTCGCGGACGGGGCGGACGTGCGCGGCTACTACCTGTGGTCCCTGATGGACAACTTCGAGTGGGCCTACGGCTATGCCAAGCGGTTCGGCGCGGTCTACGTCGACTACGAGACCCTCCAGCGGACCCCCAAGTCCAGCGCCCACTGGTACGGGAAGGCGGCCCGCAGCGGGCAGCTTCCGCCGGTGGACGCTCTCTGACCGGACGGGACCAGGCAGGACCAGACGGGACCAGACGGGACCAGACGGGACCAGGCGGGGCACCGAAGGAACACCGGGGAACACCGGGGGAACACCGAAGGAAGACCGCGGGTAGGGGAGGAACCCGCCTACGGGGGGACTGTGGGGCGCGGCACGCGAAAGCAGTAGGGGAGTGCCGCGCCCCACGGGGTTCATGCGCGGACGGGCACGATCATTCGAAGGCGCCGAACGCCTTGGAGAAGGCGAACGGGTCCTGGGCGATGGAGCTGCAGGTGGCGTCCGCGGTCGGCTTGGTGCCGCCGGCGCACTGCTTGTCGCGGGTGGCCGACCACATGGACAGCCGGCCGAGACCCTTGGACTGGGCGAAGTTCACCAGCTGGGTGGCGTCGTCGACCTTGAAGACCTCCGAGGAGACGTCGTTGACACCGATCATCGGGGTCACGGCGACCGCCTTCCAGGCGGCCCTGTCGGACAGGCCGAGGACGCTCTTGATCTGCGCCTGGGTGGCGGTGGCGGCCTGCTCGGCGTAGGTGCCCATGTCGCCGCTGTAGGAGGCGCCGTAGTCCATCGCCATGATGTTGACGGTGGAGATCCTCACCCCGTTGGACTTGGCGTTCGCCAGCAGGTTCACGCCGTCCTGGGTCAGGCCCTCGGGCATGACGGGCAGGGTGAAGGAGACGTCCAGGCCCGGGTGCTGCTGCTGGAGCTTGGCGATGGCCTGGGCGCGGCGGGTGTTGGCGACCGTGTTGGGCAGTGCGCCGCCCTCGACGTCGAAGTCGACCTTGGTGAGCTTGTACTGGTCCACGGCCTTGCCGTACGCCGCCGCCAGCGCGTCCGCCGAGGAGCAGGTGGTGGCGAGTTCCGAGCCGGAGGCGCCGCCGAAGGAGACGCGCACGTCGCCGCCCTTGGCGCGCAGCGCGCCGATCTGGGACGCCACGCCGTCGCTGCCGAGGTCGGTGACACCACCCCACTTCGGGGTGCAGCCGCCGCCGTCGGTGACGAAGGCGAGGTTGTAGTTCTTCACCCCGGTCGCGTCCGCGCTCTTCAGCAGGTCGAAGGCCGGGTAGAGCGAGGTGTCGACGTACGGCGCGAAGCCGGCGGAGGCGGTGGTGCCCGTTCCGGTGTTCCGGGACGGGGTGGGGGTCGGCGTCGGCGTGGAACTCCTGGTGGGGGTGGGAGTGGGCGTCGGGGTCGCGGACTGGGTGGGCCGACCGCTGGGTTCGGGGGTGGCGCCGCCGTCGGCGGAGCACGCGGCGTCGTCGATACGGCATCCGGTGGGGTCGCCGGTGCCGTTGACGACGAAGCCGACGGTGACCGACTTGCCCGGGGCGAGCCCGGCGGTGTCCCACTTGGCCGGCTTCACGGTGACGTGCTGCCCGCTCGCGGTGAACTCACCGTTCCACAGCGAGCTGAGCTTCGCGCCCGTCGGCAGGTCGAACTCCAGCGTCCAGTCCTTCTCGGTCTGACCGCTGTTGTTGGTGACGACGTACTGCGCGGTGTAGCCGGTCGACCAGTCACTGGTCCTGGTGTACGCGGCGCCGACCCCGGCCGCCTGCGCGGTGGCGGTGAACACGAGCGCTCCGCCACCGATCGCGGCGGCCGCCACCAGACCGCCTATCGCCTTGTTCCTGCCACTGATCCTGCGCCGGTGCGTGCTCATGCGCGTGCCTGCCTTCGCTGTTCACTGGGGTGGGGTGCGGCAGCACGCTAGCGGTCCCGAAGGGGACAAACCCCTTGATACGGGCGGCGGTCGGGGATCTTAGGGTGCGCTTAAGGAAGGGATCGGGGACGGTTAAAGGTGGGGACCAGCCGGCCCGTCCGGCGTCTTCGTACGGCCCCTCGGCGCGCCCGGCCCGCCGGTCCGCGTCCGGCGAGCTGGAACCAGATGCGCACCTCGGTCCCGCCCAGCACCGAGGAGCCGATCCGGACGTCGCCGCCGGTGGACTCCGCCAGGCGCCGCACGATGTCCAGGCCGAGCCCGGTGGATCCGTCGTTGCCGGATCCGCTTCCGCGCAGCATGGCCGCCTCCGGGTCGGGTATGCCGGGGCCCGCGTCGGAGACGAGCACGATCACGGCGTCGTCCCCGTGGTGCACGTCCACCGCGAAGGCCGTGCCCTCGGGGGTGTGCCGGAACACGTTGCCGAGCAGGGCGTCCAGTGCGGCGGCGAGATCGGCGCGGGCCACGGGTGTGCGCACCGGCCGGTCGACCCCGGCCACACGCCACTTGCGTCCCTCGTCCTCGGCCAGCGCGGACCAGAACTCCATCCGCTCCCGTACCACCTCGGCCGCGTCGCAGCCCGCGCCCGGACCGGCGGCCGCCGTCTGCGGCTTGGCGTCGCGGGCGGTGCGGATGATGGTGTCCACCTCGCGCTCCAGCTGAGCGACCGCGGCCCGGGTCTGCTCGGCGGTCGGGCCCTCGCCGAGGGAGGCGGCGTTCAGCCGCAGCACGGTCAGGGGCGTGCGCAGCCGGTGGGACAGGTCCGCCGCCAGCTCCCGCTCGTTCGCCAGGAGTTGGACGACCTGGTCGGCCATGGAGTTGAACGCGACCGCCGCGAGTCGCAGTTCGGTCGGCCCCTCCTCGGGCACCCGGGCGCCCAGCTTTCCCTCCCCCAGTTCGTGCGCGCCCTCGACGAGCCGCCGCGCGGGCCGCACCATCCGCACGCCGAGCCGGTCGGCGACGGCGACCGAGCCGACGACGAGCGCGGCTCCGACGCCGGCGAGCACCGCCCAGGCCGTGCCGACGCCGTTGGTGACCTCGGCCTCGGGGACGTAGACCTCCACGACCGCGATGGCGCCGGAGCTGAGCGCGACCGGCTGGAGCAGGGTGGATCCGCCGGGCACCTCGGTGGTGGAGGCACGGCCCATCTTCCGCACCGTGACGATGTCCGCTTCGGCGGCGTGACGGCGGCCGATGTCGACGGCCGGCTCGCCGTCGGCCGCCGGTATGTGCACCGCCATCTGCGCGTCCGAGCCGGCCGAGGCGACGACCCGCTCCAACTGGTCCCGCTCGGTGGTGATGGACAGCGCGGGCGCGACGGCCGCGGCCTGGCGCTCGGCGTTGGAGAAGGCACGGTCGCGGGCCATCTCCTTGATGACCAGCCCCAGCGGGACCGCGAAGGCGACCACGACCATCGTGGTGACCGCCAGACAGACCTTGACCAGTGCCCATCTCATCGCGCCGGCTCCGCTCCGGGTGGCTCCAGCTTGACGCCGACGCCCCGCAGGGTGTGCAGATACCGGGGCCGGGCGGCGGTCTCCCCCAGCTTCCGCCGCAGCCAGGACAGATGGACGTCGATGGTCTGGTCGTCGCCGTACGACTGCTGCCACACCTCGGCCAGCAGCTGCTTGCGCGGGACGACCACACCGGGCCTGCAGGCCAGGAAGGCGAGCAGGTCGAACTCGCGCCGGGTGAGGTCCAGTCGGGCGCCGTCCAGTGCGGCCTGACGGCGCAGCGGGTCGACGGTCAGCCCGCCGACGCGCAGCACGGTGGACGGCGCGGCCTCGGCGGCGCCGGAGCGGGCCCGGCGCAGCACGGCGGCCATGCGCGCGGCGAGATGCTCGACGGAGAACGGCTTGGTCAGGTAGTCGTCCGCCCCGGCGTTGAGCAGCCGGACGATCTCCGCCTCGTCGTCGCGGGCGGTGGCGATGATGACGGGGACGTCGGTGATGCCGCGCAGCATCTTCAGCGCCTCGGAGCCGTCCAGATCGGGCAGTCCGAGGTCCAGGACGACCACGTCGAAGCGGATGTGGGCGACCTCGCGCAGCGCCTCCAGCGCGGTGCCGACGCTGCGCACGGTGTGCGAGGCGTCGGTCAAGTGCCGGATGAGCGCCGAGCGTACGAACTGGTCGTCCTCGACCACGAGCACACGTGCCATGCGCCGCACCGTACGCCATGCGAACGGATCCGGTGCGGGCCTGTGGACAACTCCCCGCCGCTCCCGGCGGCCTGTGGACGAACCGGGCCGACTCCTGTGGAGGAACTCACCCCGGCCGCATTCGTGCGACATCGGTGGGGCGGGTGAGGCACTATGGCCGCGATGCACAGAGGACTCGTCCACGTACTGGCGTGGTCGCTCGCGACGAGCGCGGCGGTCACGCTGTCGTGGTGGGGTGTGCACACGGTGATGGCGGGCACCGCCTACGACCCGCCGCGTGCCCTGCCGATCGCGGCCGGCGGGGCGGCCACGCCGGAGTCGGCGCCCCTTGCCTCCTCCACGCAACGGCCGGCCCCGTCGCAGAGCCCCTCGCGGCGGACGAGCGAGTCGCCCCGCACCCCGGCCGCTCCCGACGCCTCGAAGCCGGCGCCCGGTACGAACCACGCGGACCCCTCCCCCACCGCCTCCGGCCACGTCAAGAGCTACGACACGGAGGGCGGCCGGGCGGTCTTCGACCTCGGCACCGCCTCGGCGACCCTGGTCTCGGCCACCCCGGGTACGGGCTGGTCGATGCAGGTGTGGAAGACGGAGAGCTGGATCCGGGTGGAGTTCACCTCGGGCACGAACCGGGTGTCGGTCTTCTGCACCTGGCACGACGGACCACCGCACGTGGAGATCGGCAACTACTAGTGCCGCACTGGAGCCTGACGCCTTCGGGGCCGTAGGGCGTGATGCCCTGGGGGCCGGTCCGTCGCAGCCCGTCGCCTTCGTCCGTGGCGGTGGTCAGCGGAAGACGGACGCCGGCGGAGCCGGCGAGGCGACCGCCGCGGCGTCGGTGACGGGGAGGGCTCCGCCGGTGAAGTCGGCGAGGGCGCGCCCGTGTTCGACACGGCCGGGGTGGGGGTCGGAGGCGGCTCGGCGGGTGAGTTCGGCGACCGGCAGCGGGAGGTCGCCCGCGACGAGCACCGCGTTGCCGAAGCGCTTGCCGCGCAGCACGGTCGGGTCGGCGACCAGGGCGAGTTCCCCGAACCGGGCGGCGGCGGTGGCGATCTGACCGCGGACGTGGGCCAATGGCGGGCCGTCGGCGAGGTTGGCGGCGTAGAGCCCGCCGGGCTTCAGGGCTCGGCGGACCTCGTCGAGGAACTCAGTCGAGGTGAGGTGGGCGGGCGTACGGGCCCCGCTGAACACGTCCGCGACGATCAGATCGGCCCAGCCGTCCGGCACCTTGGCGAGTCCCACGCGGGCGTCCACGGACCGCACCCGGATCCGGGCGGCCGTGTCCAGCGGCAGCGCGCGGCGCACCAGTTGGACGAGGGCCGCGTCCCGCTCGACGATCTGCTGGGTGGAGCGGGGCCGGGTGGCGGCGACGTACCGGGCGAGCGTGAACGCGCCTCCGCCGAGGTGCACGGCGTGGATCGGCTTCCCCGCGGGTGCCGCGAGGTCGATGACGTGCCCGAGCCGTCGCTGGTACTCGAAGGACAGATACGCCGGGTCGTCCAGGTCGACGTACGACTGCGGGGCCCCGTCGATCAGCAGGGTCCAGCCCCGTGCCCGCTCCCGGTCGGGTATGAGCTCGGCCAGCCCGCCGTCGACCTGCTCGACGACGGCCTCGGCGGCTCCGCGTGCGCGGCGCGGATTCCTGGTCCTTCCCATGGCGCCATTGTCGCAAGCGGCTGCGGGCCGCACGCGCGCGAGCCGGTCACGCGGGCCGGAGAGTCAGCTGCAGCTGTCCGCCGCCTCGATCATCCGCGCCGCCTCGCCCAGGGCGCGCCGCAGCACGGCGGGGTCCGTCGCGAGGTCGGCCTCCCCGGGCGGCACCAGCCAGTCCGAGCCTTCCACCGGCGGCTCGGGAGCCGTCCGCAGTCCGCGGCCGTCCGTCCTCGTGCAGGTGCTCCCCGGGACGTCCCAGCCCGCGGCCGTGCCCGCCGGAACCACGAAGGCCAGCGTGTCCCCGCCGTCGTCGTGCAGTACGGGCCCCACGGCGTCCGCCGCTCCGCGGCGCAGGATGTCGACGGCCTCCAGGCCCTGCCGTGCCGGCACCGTCACCAGGTCGCACCCGGCCCCGGTCGCCGCCGTCGGCGACATCGGCGGCATCGGCGACGGCGCGCGGGAATCGACGCTTCCGTCGGTCTGCATCCCGGCCTCCACCACGCGTACCCCTCCTCGTGAGCGAGCGGGTCGGGAGCCGGGCGGCTCCCGGACCACCGGGTTCAACGCGGCACCGCGTCAACGGCTACGCACAAAGTCAGCCGCAAAGGATGGCAGTTCATGGCAGATCGTGGATGAGATATCCGGTTTGTAGCCAAACGCTGCGTGGCGAGTCGGACACAGCAGGTACGTTCTTGCTCGCCGGAAACAGGGTGTCACTCGGGCAAGTCGGACAACTCACTCTGTCTCCGGCATGGTTCGACGGTTCGCACGAGAGGGCCCGGCCATGGCGTCGTCAACGGTGACCTCGTCTCAGTCCCCCCGGCCACCGCGGCCGAATCTCGCCTTCCGGCAACTGCGGGGACACCGCTCGCCGGCCGAGTTCGCCGCGGCGGTGCGGCGCGCTGCCCGCGAGATCGGTGAGCGGGTCAGCTGTGACGCGCGCTACATCGGACGGGTCGAGGCGGGTGAGATCCGATGCCCCAACTACGCCTACGAACGGGTGTTCCTGCACATGTTCCCCGGCCGGACACTCACCGACCTCGGGTTCGCGCCCCGCTCAACGGTCCGCGGGCGCGCGGCGCGTGCGCGGGCGGACGAGGCTCCCCGCCCGCGCGTCACGGCCCAGGAACGCGCCCCGCGTGAGACGCCGGGGGCGTCCCACCCGTATCACCCGTACGGGGAGCACGACTCGTACGGCACGCGGGCCCCGTACCGCGGTGATGACCCCTACGACACAGAGGACCCGTACAACACGCAGGACCCGTACCACCGGCAAGACGAGTACCACTCGCAACACCCGTACCGCCCACAAGACCCGTACCACCCGCAAGACCTGTACCACCTGCAAGACCTGTACCACCCGCACGAAGACCACGAGGAGAGCGACGTGCTGCGTCGCGCATTCATGACCCGCGGGGGCGCCACGGTGGCCGCCGCCTCGCTGGGCCCCCTGGGGTTCGCCTTCGACGCCTCGGCCGCGGACCGCTCGGTCCGCCGGGCAGGGGCGAGCGACGTCGGTGCCCTCGAAGAGGCCGTCCGCAGGATCCGGTTGCTCGACGACCGGCACGGCGCGGACGGTCTCTACCGGCGCGCGGCAGCCCCGCTGCGCGCGGCCTACGCGCTGCTCGACGCGGGCGCGACCCGGCAGGCCACCGCCGACCGGCTGCACTCGGGAGCCGGTGAACTGGCCATCTCGGTGGGCTGGCTGGCGCACGACTCCGGCCGCTTCGACGACGCCCGCTCGCACTACGCGGAGGCACTGGCCACCGCGCGTATGACCTCGGACCCCGCCCTGGAGGCGCACGCGTTCTGCAACACGGCGTTCCTCGCCCGGGACGCGGGACGGCCGCGGGAGGCGGTGCGCGCCGCGCAGGCCGCCCAGCGCGTCGCGCGCGGGCTCGGCTCGGCACGCCTGATGTCGCTGCTGTCGCTGCGCGAGGCGGGCGGCTGGGCGGGGCTCGCCGACCGCACCGGCTGCGCGCAGGCCCTCACCCGCGCACAGGCGCTCTACGACCGGGGCACCTCGGACGCCGACCCGGAGTGGATGAGCTTCTACGGCGAGGCCGAGCTCCAGGGGCTGGAGGCGCAGTGCTGGTCCACGCTCGGCGACTGGGAGCGTGCGGCGCGGCACGCGCGGCGGGCCGCGCGGCTCCAGGACCCCCACTTCACCCGGAACATCGCGCTCTACACGGCGGAACTGGCCGACGACCTCGCGCGCGGGGGGCGTCCCGACGAGGCGGCGGCCGCCGGAAGCCGGGTCCTGGACCTCCTGGACCAGGTCCAGTCCTCCCGCATCCAGACGATGCTGGCGGGAACGGCCCGGGTGTTGCTGCCGCACCGGCGGGCCGGCGGGGTGTCCGAGTTCCTGGAGCGGCACGCGAGCACACCACGGTCATAGGGCCCGTCCGCGCTCCCCACCCCGGCACCCCACGGGCACCGGGCGCTACCAGGAATCATTCGCAGTGCTCGGGCCTTCAGGCCGGGGGTGAAGCGAGTCCTGTGGTCGCGACGCGGAGCCTCGCGGTGGCGTTCCGGCGGAGCCGGACTCTGCTGCGTGACGGTGACGGGTCGCTCACATGTTCTGGGTGACGACGTGGGTTCGACGTGCCTAGTGTGATCGTCATGCAGCTCCGGTACGCCTTCAGGGTGTATCCCGACGCCGCTCAGCAGGCCGCGCTGGCCAGGGCGTTCGGGTGCGCCCGCGTCGTGTTCAACGACGCGGTCCGCGCCCGTGAAAACGCCCGTAAGGCCGGACAGCCGTTCCCGACAGTCGGACAGCTGTCCCGGAAGCTGATCACCGAGGCGAAGCAGACAAGGGAGCGGTCCTGGCTGGGCGGGGTCTCCGCGGTGGTGCTCCAGCAGTCCCTGCGGGACGCCGAGATGGCGTACCGCAACTTCTTCGCCTCCCTGGGCTCCACCCGCAAGGGACCCGGGACCGGTCCACCCCGCTTGAAGTCCCGCAAGGACGCCCGGCAGGCCATCCGGTTCACCGCCAATGCCCGCTGGAGCATCACCGGCAGCGGCCGTCTGAACCTGCCCAAGATCGGCGCGGTGAAGGTGAAGTGGTCCCGCCCCCTGCCCGCCACGCCCACCTCCGTCACCGTCATCAAGGACGCGGCGGGAAGATTCTTCGCCTCCTTCGTCATCGACACCGACCCCGCCGCCGACGCCGCACGGATGCCCGCGACCGACCGCACCATCGGCATCGATCTCGGCCTGACCCACTTCGCGGTCCTGTCCGACGGCACGAAGATCGACTCCCCGCGGTTCTTGCGGCGCGCGGAGAAGAAGCTGAAGAAGACCCAGAAGGAACTGTCCCGCAAGCAGAAGGGATCAAAGAACCGGGCCAAGGCCCGCCTGAAGGTCGCCCGCGCCCACGCCAGAGTCACTGATGCACGCCGTGAGTTCCACCACCAGCTCTCCACGAAGCTGATCTGCGAGAACCAAGGGATCGCCGTGGAGGACCTGTCGGTGGCGGGACTGGCCCGCACGAAGCTGGCCAAGTCCGTGCACGACGCCGGCTGGGCACAGTTCATCAGCATGCTGGAGTACAAAGCCGCCCGGTACGGCCGCACCCTGGTCAAGATCGGCCGGTTCACACCGACCTCCCAGACCTGTTCCACCTGCGGCACCGTGGACGGACCCAAACCCCTCAACGTGCGGGAATGGACCTGCAGCGCCTGCGGCACCGTCCACGACCGGGACACCAACGCCGCGATCAACATCAAGACGGCCGCCGGACTGGCGGTATCGGCCTGCGGAGCGCCGGTAAGACCAGGAGCCATCCCGGCACAGCGCGAAGAAACAGGAAGCCACGGATTCCCGACCGGAAACCGTGCCGCGTAACGGCACAGCAACCAGTCAAGGAAGGCCAGAATCCTCGGGCTTCAGCCCGAGGAGCAAGTCAAGCGACCAGGTGCCCCAGGTCGTTCCAGCTCTCGATCGCCGGCTCCTCGTACGCCCACCCCAACACCGACAGCGACGTCGGATGGAGCCGTATGCGCGCCGCGAAGTCCAGCGGCAGCCCGAGCCAGCGTGCCCCGATCGACCGCAGGATGTGCCCGTGGGCGAAGACCAGCACGTCACGGTCCTCGGCCCGCGCCCAGGCCACCACCTCGTCCGCGCGGGCGGTCACCTCGGCGAGCGTCTCTCCGCCCGGGACGCCGTCGCGCCAGATGAGCCAGCCCGGCCGCTCGTCCTGGATCTGCCCCGGCGTGAGGCCCTCGTAGGCGCCGTAGTCCCACTCCACGAGCGCGTCCCAGCGCGTCGCGCGGTCGCCGAAGCCCGCCAGTTCGCACGTCTCACGCGCGCGGGACAGCGGGCTGGTGCGGACCTCGACACCGGGCAGGCCGTCGAAGGGCGGCCGGTGCAGCCGCGCGCCGAGGAGCTTGGCGCCGCGCCGACCCTCCTCGAGGAGGGGGACGTCGGTCCTGCCGGTGTGCTTGCCGGACAGCGACCATTGCGTCTGTCCGTGCCGGGCCAGCAGGATGCGCGGTGCCATGGGGAGCCTTCCGGGAAAAAAGTACGATCTTCATACGCAACCCTTCCATCATCGCGCACCCTGTGCAGGAGCAACCCGAGGGTCGATCTCTGCGTCTTTGAGGGCCGGGGTGCCCCCTGAAGGCGGGCGCACAGACCGTAAAGTGGCACGACCGGCCGGACACACCGGAGATCACCGGGAGCCGCAGCACCGACAAGAGCGACGAGAACGGGGAGGGGCATCGGATGCCGCAGACGGAGGCACCGGCACCGCGCACCGAGGCGACCCCGCGGACCCGGCTGCGCTGGTGGACGGAACTGCCGCTGATCCTGCTGGTGTACGGCTGCTACTCGGCGGGTCGGCTGCTGGTCCGCGGTGACGTCTCCGGCGCCGTCGACCACGGACTGGCGATCCTGCGGCTGGAGAAGCTGCTGCACCTCAACGCCGAGCACCCCCTCAACCGCCTCTTCACGCGCGAGCCCTGGCTCGGCGTGCCGGCCGACTTCTGGTACGCCTCACTGCACTACGTGGTGACGCCCGCGATCCTGGTGTGGCTGTTCCGGGCGCACACCACGCACTACCGCGCGGCCCGCACCTGGCTGATGGGGTCCACCTTCATCGGGCTGATCGGCTTCACGCTGCTGCCGACCTGCCCGCCCCGGCTGCTCTCCCCGGAACACGGCTTCGTGGACACCATGGCCCACTACAGCTCGTACGGCTGGTGGGGCGGCGAGGCCAGCGCACCGCGCGGCCTGGGCGGCATGACCAACCAGTACGCGGCCATGCCGAGCCTGCACGTGGGCTGGGCGCTGTGGTGCGGGATCATGCTGTGGCGCCACGGCGGCACGCGCTGGGCGAAGACGGCCGGCGTCGCCTACCCGCTGCTGACCGCGCTGGTGGTGATGGGCACCGCGAACCACTACCTGCTGGACGCGGTGGCGGGCGTGGCCGTGATGGGTGTCGGGCTGCTGCTCGCGCCGTACCTGATGCGGGGCGTGGACCTGGCCCGGGCGGAGCTGGCGGCTCGTGTCCCGGCCGTCGCGGGGCTCGCGAGCGGCGCTGGTTCCCCGATTGTCAGTGGTGGATGCCAGACTTCGGCGGGTGAGCGAATTCCACGGCAGCGCGAAGCACGGCTCGGTTCCGGAGCCGAGCCGGGTGCCTCCTCCCAGGACGCGGGGGACGAGGCTCCGGCACCGGCTCGCTGAGCTGCGCGGCCCCGGTGTCCCGGCCCGGGCGCTGGACGCCCGTGCGCTGGCGGCACTGGCCGCGAACCCGGGGTGCAGGCGGCGCGCGATCCTGGACGGCGCGGGCGTGGACAAGGCGGCGCTGGCCGGCGCGCTGGGGTCGCCCTCGGCGTTCGGCCAGTCCCAGTTCGCTTTCGTGCGGGGCAACGCGTTCGAGGCCCGGGTCAAGGCCGACGGCGGTGCCGAACTGCTGCGGCTGGCGCACCAGCGGCTGGACGCCGGCGCGGAGCCGCCGCATGGCGCCCCGGTCCCGGACCTGACCGCGGCGGGCCCCGAGGGACGCGCGGAGCGTACGGCGATGGCGCTGCGCGAGGCGACGGCGGCGGGCGGCTGGACGCTGCTGGACCACCCGATGCTCGCCCTGGAGGTGGCCGGCTCCCCCGCCTACCTGGAGCCGGACGCGGTGGCGGTGCACCCGGACGGCAGCTGGACGGTCGTGGAGATCAAGTCGTTCCCGATGCTGGACGGCTCCGCGGACCCGGCGAAGGTCGGCGCGGCGGCGCGCCAGGCCGCGGTGTACGTCCTGGCGCTGGAGGACGTCGCCGCCCGGATCACCCGGGACATCCGGGAGGTCGCCGGCCAGGACGACGCCTCGGACGGGACACCCGCCCCGCGGGTGCGTCACCGGGTGCTGCTCGTCTGCCCCAAGGACTTCTCCAATCTGCCCACCGCCTCCGCCGTGGACGTCCGCAAACAGCGCGCGGTGACCGCCCGCCAGCTCGCGCGCCTCACGCGGGTCCAGGACATCGCCGACACGCTCCCCGAAGGGGTGTGCTTCTCGCCCGAGCTGCCCGCCGAGGAGCTGACGGCCGCGGTCGAGGCGGTCCCGGCGACCTACGCGCCCGAGTGCCTGGCCGCCTGTGAGCTGGCCTTCCACTGCCGGGCGAACTCTCGCGCCCAGGGCGCCGTGACCGCCCTGGGCCGCTCGGTCCGCGCCGAGCTGGGCGGCCTGACCACGGTGGAGGACGTCCTGGCCGCGGCGCACGGCGAGGCCGGCGACCCGGACGACCCGGCGGTGGCCGCCCTGCGCAGGGCGGCCAGGCTGCGGGCGGAGGCGCTGAGCGGCCACCAGGAGGCACCCGGCGGCCACCCGGCCCTGCGGGACCGCGCGCACCGGGACCTCCGGGAGGCGGCGTGTCGCTGATCACCACCCTGGCCCGGCTGGAGGCCGTGCGCGCCGGGCGCGCCCAGCCCGCCGCGACCGTCCGCCACCGGCATCTCTCCGGGCGCCCGCTGGTCTTCGTGCCGCTCACCACCGCCGGTGAGGCCGGCGCTCCGCTGGGCGCGCTGGTCGGCACCGACCGGGACGCGCCCCGGCTGCTGGCCGTGCCGCAGCCGCGCGACCGGGACCTCAGGTTCGCGTTCCTGGCCGAGCTGGCCGATGTGATCCTGCCGTACATCGACTCCTACGCCGACACCGTGGAGGCGGCCGAGCGCAGCGAGACCGACCCGGAGACCGGCAAGCGGGTCAAGGTCGAGGTCGAGCTGTGCGCGGACGCGCCCCAGCTGATCGTGCCGAGCCGCGCGGGCATCGACTTCGTACGGCTGCTCGGACGCTCCATGCGGTTCCGGCGCACCGCCGAGCAGGACCCCGAGGCCCCGCACCCGGCCCCGCCGAGGGTGCCGTTGCTCGGACGGTGGCTGACCCACTTCGGGGAGCGGGCCCGGGTGCCGGGCTCGTCGCTGCTGCTGGCGCTCAGCGATGTGCTGGCCCGGCACTGGACGACCGGCCAGTCCAGCCTGGAGGACCAGCACCTGGGGGCGCTGCTGGCGTGGATCGCCCCGCCGGAGGGCGTCTCGGGCGCCGAGGCCGCGCTGCGCGCGGAGCTCGCGCGGGACACGGCCGGCCAGCTCGAGTGCCCGCCCGCGGGCCCGGCCACCGACCCGGCGTTCGACAACAAGCTGCTCGCCCCCGCCATCGAGCGCTACGACCGGGCCCGTACCGCGCTGGCCGCCGCCGAGGACGGCCTGGAGGCCGACGGCCGGCTCGGCGCCCTCACCGCCGCCGAGCAGCACATCCGCGGGCTCGTCGAACAGTGCACGCGCCCCACGTGGGAGAAGGTCTGGGACGGTCTGGACCTGCTGCGGGCGCTGCCCGAGGGCGCCCACGTGGCGGAGCGGTGGACGCGCGACCGCTGGTCGTTCACCGGCCACCGCGACCGGGTGCTGGCAGGGGAACCGCCGCAGCCGCGCCGCGACGACGCGGTCACCGCCGCGAACAAGCTGGCCGCTCGCGAGCGGGAGCAGGCCCGCCTCGACGCCCAGGAGGCGCTGGACGACCCGCTGGTCATGGCGGGGCGGCGGCTGGCCGGGGAGGCGTTCGCGGGCGAGGTGACCGACGTGACCATGGCGTACAGCGAGGGCAGACGGCCCAGCCCGCGCCCGCTGGTCACCGTGCGCACGGACGACCGGCCGCACCTGGGCGAGCGGGTCCGGGTGTACCGCTCGCTGGGCGGGAAGCCGCAGTCGGCGGAGTTCGTCGGCGTCGCGGAGGACCGGGGTCCGCGGGAAGACCCTGCCGCTACGGACGGTCCCGGGGCGGACGGGTGGCTGATCGTGCTGCGGATCGTCGACAAGATGGGCCGCGGCAAGGAGCCCGAGGCCGGTTCCGTGCCGGAGAAGGGCGACCACGTGTGCTTCACGCTGTTCGAGCACGAGCAGCGCGGCGGCGCGAAGCTGCCCGACCCCGAGCAGACCCCGTGGACGCACGGCGGCCCGCCGAACGAGGAGAGCGTGCCGGAGCTCCCGGACCCGGTGACCGAGGAGGACGTGCTGTGACCGCCCCCGCGCACCCCGCCCGGCGACCTGGGGACGGCGCCGCCCTCGATCCGGGTGCGGCGGCCGCCCGCGCCACCGGGGCGATCCTGCGCGACACCCTGCACGGCACGCACCGCGGTGTCGTCGTCGACTCCCCGCCGGGTGCGGGCAAGTCGACGCTCGTGGTCCGCGCGGCGCTGGAGCTGGCCCAGGCCGGCCGGCCGCTGATGGTGGTCGCGCAGACCAACGCGCAGGTCGACGACCTGGTGGTGCGGCTGGCGGAGAAGAACCCCGAACTGCCGGTGGGCCGGCTGCACAGCAGCGACACCGACCCCTACGACAAGGCCCTCGACGGCCTGCCCAACGTACGGAAGTCGGCGAAGGCGGCCGATCTCGCCGGTCTGGACGTCGTGCTGTCGACGGCCGCGAAGTGGGCGCATGTGAAGGTCGACGAGCCGTGGCGGCACGCGATCGTCGACGAGGCGTACCAGATGCGCTCCGACGCGCTGCTCGCCGTGGCCGGGCTGTTCGAGCGGGCGCTGTTCGTGGGCGACCCCGGTCAGCTGGACCCGTTCTCGATCGTGGGTGGCGAGCAGTGGGCGGGGCTGTCGTACGACCCGTCGGCCTCCGCGGTGACCACCCTGCTGGCCCACAACCCCGAGCTGCCCCAGCACCGGCTGCCGGTGTCCTGGCGGCTCCCGGCGTCGGCGGCGCCGCTGGTCTCGGACGCGTTCTACCCGTACACGCCGTTCCGCAGCGGCACCGAGCCCGGTGACCGGCGGCTCGCCTTCGCGGTGTCCTCGGACGGCTCGGGCCCCGACCGGGTGATCGACGAGGCCGCGGCAGCGGGCTGGGGCCTGCTGGAGCTGCCCGCGCGGCACACTCCGCGCACGGACCCCGAGGCGGTGCGGGCGGTGGCGGCGGTCGTGGCGCGGCTGCTGGAGCGGGGCGGATCCGCCGTCTCGGAGCGGTCCCCCGACCCGGCTCCGCTGACCGCCGACCGGATCGCCGTCGGCACCGCGCACCGCGACCAGGCGGCGGCCGTGCGGGCGGCGCTGGCGGAGCTCGGTGTAACGAACGTCACAGTGGACACGGCGAACCGGCTCCAGGGCCGGGAGTTCGACGTCACGGTGGTCCTGCATCCGCTCTCCGGCCGCCCCGACGCCACCGCCTTCCACCTGGAGACCGGCCGCCTGTGCGTCCTGGCCTCCCGTCACCGGCACGCGTGCATCGTGATCTGCCGCGCGGGAGTCGGAGACCTGCTGGACGACCACCCCTCCACGGAGCCGGTCCAGCTGGGCGTCACGGTGAAGTTCCCCGACGGCTGGGAGGCGAACCACGCGGTACTGGCCCGGCTGCGGGAACATCGCGTGCCGTGGGCGCCTTGAGTATGTCCGGGCCTTGAGAACCGCCGGGGTGGGTAGTAACTGCCTCGGTCCGGTCCGCCGGCTCCCGCGTGACCCCGGGACGGGCAGGCGCCGCGATGCGACCGCCCCCTTGCACGGGCGCGGGACAATGGAGGGTGGCCCCGTAGAGGTGTCACCGATCGAACCGTACGAGGAGGACACAAGATGGCGGAGCCCGAGCCGCGCCGGAACGAGCCGCGGCTACGCCCCGCGCCCCTGCTCTTCGAGCCCGCCGAGGCCGTCGCCGACTCCGAGCACTTCTTCGCCCTGGAGTCGATCGACGACCCGCGGGCGCTGCTGGCGCGGGCGACCGAGCTGACGCTCGCGTTCCGTGCGGCGGCCGACCGTGCCGTGGAGTTCCAGGCGATCGCGGCGGCCCAGCTCGCCGACCCGCGGCGGTTCGACCGGCTGAGCCCGGCGGACATCGCCGAGCGGGCGGAGTGGACCGAGGACTATGCCAAGAAGATGGTCGAGTTCGGACGGGACCTGCTGCGCGGAGCCGAGGGTCTGCACACCAATCCGGCCGACCCCGTCTGACGCACCACCGCCGCACAGCTCTTCCGCCGCCTGGCGCATCCCCGCCGGGTCACACCGGCATATGCCAGGTGGGCAAGATACTCCCCGACTCCCCGTTCTGTCCCGGTTTCCGGCAACCCTGTGAATGGACCGGCTCACGCTCGGTAGACGTATCGCATGAGCCGCACAGGGAAGCAACCGCTCGCCGACCGCCCCGACCTCACGGCAGGCCACCGTTCCGACGCCTCCGGCGTCACCGCGGACGGCGCGGCCTGGCTCGCCTCGGCCGGCCCGTACCCCCGCAGCACGCTCGCGTTCTGGCGGGAACGGCCGGACGCGCCCGTCGTGCTGCCGTGCGGCGCCGCCTTCGACGTGGTCAGCGCACCGGCGATCTTCGGCCGCCGGATGCTGGACCGGCTGTGGGTGGAGGGCCCGGGCACGGGTCCGGTGGCCGTCCGCCGGGGGCGGATGCTGCTGTTCGCCGCCCCGGGCACCGCGCAGCGGCTGCCGTCGCTGCTGGACTGGGAGGATTGGGGGTCCCGGACCCGTCAGGACGGCTCCGGACGCGCCGGCGGCGTACCCCCGCTGCTGTGCCACGGCAACGGTGACGCGGTGACCGTGCCGGCCCCGGTCGGCGGCACCGGGCTCACGCGATCCACGTCCCGCTGGCTGGTCGCTCCGGACACCCGCCACCCGTGGCTGCCCGGCCCGGAGGTCCTGGTCTGGGCGGCCGTGCGGGCGGCCCGTGCGGCCGTACGGATTTCGATTTTTCCTCCCGCCGACCAGGATGCTAAGGTCTACGACGTCAGCAGGCGCCGCTAGCTCAGTTGGTTAGAGCAGCTGACTCTTAATCAGCGGGTCCGGGGTTCGAGTCCCTGGCGGCGCACGATGGCGATGGCGAGGCGTGTTCGCGGAAAGCGCGAACCTGTCTCGCCATCGTTGTGTTTGCGCGGCTCTGCCGCGCGTTGTGGGGGCTTCGCCACCCACACCCCCCGACGCCTCTTCTCGTCGCAGCTTCGTTGGCACCCCTCTTCCACGCGCCGCCCCGCATCCGCGCCTCGCCACCCCACACTCCCTCCGCGCACCGCCCCCGTCGGTGCTTCACCAACCCGCGCCCCTCCACGCGCCGCCCCGCATCCGCGCCTCGCCATCCCACACTCCCTCCGCGCACCGCCCCCGTCGGTGCTTCACCAACCCGCGCCCCTCCACGCGCCGCCCCGCATCTGCGCCTCGCCATCCCACACTCCCTCCGCGCACCGCCCCCGTCGGTGCTTCACCAACCCGCGCCCCTCCACGCGCCGCCCCGCATCCGCGCCTCGCCACCCGCCCCACCTCCACGCGCCTTCCGTGGGGTCAACCCGCTTGCGACGTGGGGTAGCCGGGCGTGATCTCGACCGTGTACGCGCCCGAGGGGGTGCGGTCCTGCACCTGCACACGGACGCCGTCGCCCGGCACCGTGAAGCTCTCCCCGACGCCGACGGGCGCGTCCGCGAGCGGTGGGTAGACCGAGCTGCTCGTGCAGGCCGAGGTGTGCGGGTGGGCGTCGATCACCTGGACGGGGCCGCCGCCCGACTGCGTCTCGCTGCGCACCCGGTACACCAGTACCCCCTCCCGGCACCCGGCGATGTCGCTCCCGATCGACTCCCGCACCTCGAACGCCAGCGCGCTGTCGCTCCCGGTCCGCACCACCGCGAGCTTGGTGCCGCCGCCCAGCCCGAACATCGGCGGCCCGGCGGCACCCGACCCCGGCGACTGGGCATCGGGCACGTCCACGCCCGCCGGGCCCACCTCCACCGGCTCCAGCGTCAGCCGGGTCGGCCCGGTTCCTCGTACGCACGCCACCTGACGCGGGTCCAGCCAGCCGAGTTTCCACTTGTGCCAGGCGAACAGGTCCGGCGAGAGCGCGAACTGGCTGCCCATCAGGTCCCAGTCGCCCACATAGGTGTCCCAGTCGCCCTTGCCGTCCGAGGGCCGGTGGTACAGGTCCGGCAGGTCGAAGACGTGTCCGGTCTCGTGGGCGAGCACCAGCCGGTCAGGGGGATGCCGTTCGAACACCGTCACCACCCGGCGGATGTCCGTGTGGTCGGCCCGCAGCGGGGTGTCCAGGTTCACGACCTTCGTGGCGTCCGAGTCGACGCCGGGCGCGTCCGGATCGGCGACGAAGTAGACGACCTGGTACCGCGAGAAGTCCACCTGCTTGTCGGCCGCCGCGAGGGCGTCCCGCAGATAGGCGGCCCGGTCGGCGAAGTTCCAGTCGCGGTGCATGGCGTACGCGGTGGACGGCCGGGGCATCCGGATCCAGCGCTTCAGCGGATGCGGGCGCAGCACGAACCTGCCGTAGGACGCTTGTGCGTAGAACCGGCTGGTCGCCGGGAAGTGGTCGGCGGCGAGTTCCGCCGGGGTGGTGAGTGGGGTCGAGTCGGGGAAGGACAGGAAGACCATCACGGCGTCGATCGGCTTGGTGGGCCGGGCATAGGCGGCGTTCCAGGTGTCCACCCCCTCCGAGTGGTGCGCGTCGGTCCGCCGCAGCTCGCAGGGCGCCGGCGAGAAGGGCTCGGCGACCGAGGGACCGCTCAGGATCGAGGTGGCGGCGACCGCCGACAGGACGCTGAACACGGCCGCCGTACTGCGCAGTCGGGGCCGTGCCGCCCTCCCGGTCAGCGCTCCGAGGGCGTCACGGCCCAGCGCCTTCAGAGGGAGCTGACGCGGCACAGGGACCTCCGGGGGCGGTTCACGGGGACACCGCACCCAGCCTGTGGGACTTTGTAGGTGTACGCCCTGTTTGTCTGCACCGGAAGGGTGAGGGAAGGGTGAGTGGTACGAATTCGCGCCGCACCGGGCCGTCGCCTGTGCGGTGCTCGCGGCCGGGGTCCGTGGGGAGTTCGCCGCCGTGGCGGATCCAGAAGGCGACACCCCCGAACCACTCACGGAACGTCACAAGTGGTCGGTTGCCGGAAGAACCCGTCCAGGCACGAGCAGAAACGAACTGCCGGAAGGATCCGCCGTACGGCGGGACCGGCACGTGGCTGGAACGGGTCAGGCGTCGGCATCTATGATCGGCACACTTTCCTGGCACTTCCTGCGCGGACACGGGCCCGGCGGCCGTGCGTCACCCGGCCGGCCACCCGACGAGACCGATACGAAGACCGAGTGCATTGCGGGAGCGAGCGGTGAGCGGAACGTCCGAAGGGCCGACGCCCGCGGCAGACCTCATCCAGCCGAAAGTCACACAGAGTGATGTTACGAAGTCGCCCGGTACCGGGCCGCTCGTGGCCGCCGTCGGCGAGGAGGCCGTCTCCGCCGCGGGCCCCGTCCCTCCCGCGCCCCCCGCCTCCGGCCCTTCCGCACTCTCCCCGACCGGTCCGGCCGCCCCCGCCGACGCTGCCCCGGCGCCGGCCCCGACACCCTCACCGGCCCTTCTCCGCGCCCCCGGCCTCACTCCGATGGCGGAACCGGCTCCCGCGCCACTGGATTTCACCGGCTTGGCCGAGTCCCCGAAGGACCTTCCGCTCCCCGAGACCCCCCGATCCGCACGGGAGCCGCGGCTCCCGCCGGACGCCCGCCCCTCGCAGATCTCCCACCCCGCCTCCGCCTTCGAGCCCTTCCGCTCGGTCTTCGACGCCGCCCCCCTCGCGATGGCCGTCCTCGACGGCGACGGGCTGGTCGTCAGCGCCAACGACTCCTTCGGCGCGCTGCTCGGCACCGGTCCCGGCGAACTCGCCGGGCAGGCCGCCGCCGACCTGGTCGACCTGGCCTCCGACACGCGCACCTGGCACGCCTACCTCGAGGTCCTGCGCGGCCGGCAGGCCCGGCTGCGCTGCACCCGCCGTCTCAAGCACGCCGACGGCCGCTCCCTGTGGGTCCAGGTCACGGTCGCCCCCCTGCCGCCCGAGAGCCCGACAGGACCGGCCGGGCCCCCTGGACCCACCGACGCACTCCCCGGCGTGCTGCTGTCCGTCGCCGACGTCAGCGCGCGGCGCGAACTCCAGGCCCGGCTGCGTCATGTGCGGATGCACGACCCGGTGACCCGGCTGCCCAACCGCACGCTGTTCTTCGAGCGCCTGTCGGCCGCGCTGGAGGCGGAGCCGACGGCACCGGCCACGTCGTACGCCGAGGAGCGCGGCGGGACCGGCCGGATCGGCCTGTGCTACCTGGACCTCGACGGCTTCAAGGCGGTCAACGACACCCTCGGCCACCGCGTCGGCGACCGGTTGCTCTCGGCCGTCGCCCAGCGGCTGACGAGCTGCGCCGACGCGGCCGCGCCCGGCCGGTCCGGCGCCCCGCTGGTGGCCCGGCTCGGCGGCGACGAGTTCGCGCTGCTCGTCGAGGACTCCACCGGCACCGAGCAACTCGCCACCCTGGCCGAGTCGGTGCTGACGGCGCTTCAGGAGCCGTTCGAGATCTCCGGCAGACGGCTGTCGGTGTCGGCGTCGATCGGCGTGGTCGAGCGGCAGGCGGCCGGGACCTCGGCCACCGCCCTGATGCAGGCGGCCGACACCACCCTGTACTGGGCGAAGGCGGACGGCAGGGCCCGCTGGACCCTGTTCGACCCCGAGCGCAACGCGCACCGCATGACCCGTCAGGCGCTGGTGTCCACGCTGCGCGCGGCCGTCGAGCGGGGCGAGTTCACGCTGGAGTACCAGCCGCTGGTCGGCCTGGACGACGGGCGGCTGCGCGGGGTCGAGGCGCTGGTGCGCTGGCGGCACCCGCAGTTCGGCGTGCTGACGCCGAATCGGTTCATCACACTGGCGGAGGAGGACGGCTCGATCGTGCCGCTCGGCCGCTGGATCCTGGCCACCGCCTGCCGCCAGGCCCGGCGCTGGCAGCTGGACCATCCGGACGAGCCGCCGATCTTCGTCAGCGTCAACGTGGCGGTCCGCCAGGTGTGGGACTCCGACCTGGTCGCGGACGTGGCCCAGGTGCTGGCGGAGACCGGACTGGCGCCGCACCTGCTCCAGTTGGAGCTGACCGAGTCGGCGGTGATGGGCTCGGCCGGACGGCC
Source organism: Streptomyces sp. NPDC003393 (assembly GCF_053589015.1). Lineage (NCBI taxonomy): Bacteria > Bacillati > Actinomycetota > Actinomycetes > Kitasatosporales > Streptomycetaceae > Streptomyces > Streptomyces sp. NPDC003393. The sequence goes on from NZ_JBSFRB010000009.1 coordinate 27,610, forward strand.
GCTCCAGGCCCTGCGGTCGCTGAGCGACATGGGCGTGCACATCGCCATCGACGACTTCGGCACCGGCTACTCCAACCTGGCCTACCTCAGCCGGCTGCCGGTGTCGGCGCTGAAACTGGACGGGTCCTTCGTGCGCGGTTTCCAGTACGCGGAGCGACAGATGCGGGAGACCGAGGACAGACAGACCGAGGACAGGCAGGCGGAGGACCGCCGGGCGGAACCCCCGCAGGCGGACGTCCGGCCGGCGCGGACGCGGGAGGCCGCGGCGGGCCGGCCGAGCCCCGCCGACGAGGTGATCGTGGAGGCGATGATCCAGCTGGCCCACCGGCTGGGGCTGACCGTCACCGCCGAGTGCGTGGAGACCTCGGACCAGGCCAGCCGGCTGCGCCGCATCGGCTGCGACACCGGGCAGGGCTGGCTCTACTCCCGCCCGGTGCCGCCGGACCGCATCTCCGAACTCCTCGCCGGCCACGCCTGCGGACGCCGGTAGCGGCGGCAGGCAGCCGGTGGCGAGCCCGCCTAGGAAGCGGTGCCGGGCAACCCGTAGACGTCCGCGATGAGTTCGTAGCTGCGCAGGCGCACGTCTCCGCTGTGCGCGTTGCTCGTGATCATGAGCTCGTCGGCGCCGGTGCGCTTCTGCAGCTCGTCCAGGCCGTCGCGGACCTCGTCGGGCGTGCCATGGATGACGTTGGCGTTCCAGGAGGTGATGAACTCACGCTCCATCGGGCTGAACTCGTACGCCTCCGCCTCCTCCGGGGTGGGGACCAGACCGGGGCGGCCGGTGCGCAGGCGGACCATGTTCAGCGCGGCGGCCAGGACCTGGCGGCGGGCCTCCTTCTCCTCGTCGGTGGCCAGGGCGGCGACGCCGATCAGGGCGTACGGGGCGTCGAGCACCGCACTGGGCCGGAACGACTCGCGGTACAGGTCCAGGGCCGGGACGGTGTTCTGCGCGGAGAAGTGGTGGGCGAAGGCGAACGGCAGGCCGAGCATGCCGGCCAGGCGGGCGCTGAAGCCGGAGGAGCCGAGCAGCCAGATCGGCGGCCGATGCGGGGACTGCACGCCGCCCGGGGAGGTGGCCTGGACCGGGCCGGGGACGGCGTGGATCCGGCGGTAGGGGTGGCCGTCGGGGAAGTCGTCGTCGAGGAAGCGGGTGAGTTCGGCGAGCTGCTGGGGGAAGTCGTCGGCGCCCTCGTTCAGGTGGTCGGTGCGGCGCAGCGCGGCGGCGGTGGCGCCGTCGGTGCCGGGGGCCCGGCCGAGGCCGAGGTCGATCCGGCCGGGGGCCATGGCCTCCAGCGTGCCGAACTGCTCGGCGATGACCAGCGGGGCGTGGTTGGGCAGCATCACGCCGCCCGAGCCGAGGCGGATGCGCTCGGTGTGGGCGGCGAGGTGGGCGAGGATCACGGCCGGTGAGGAGGAGGCGACGCCCGGCATGGAGTGGTGCTCGGCGACCCAGTAGCGGTGGTACCCCCTGGCCTCGGCGAGGCGCGACATCGCGACGCTGGTCCGCAGCGCGTCGGTGGCGGTGCGGCCCGCTCCCACGGTCACCAGGTCCAGTACGGAAAGGGGTACGGGTGCGGTGCCGTGGGCTTCGCCGCGGATCTCGTTCGCCAACACGGGGGCGCCTCCTGTGTGTGCCGTGCGCTGTCCTGCCTGCGCGGCCACAACAGGAGACGCTCTCCGCTTATTCCCTCACCCGTCTCTCGGTCCGCCTCTTCCCGTCTCCGGGTCCGCCTCTTTGCGTCCCTCAGGCCGCCAGCGCGTGTCCCGGATGCAGGACCACCTTGGTGTAGCCCTCGATCCGCTTGTCGAACTTCTGGTACGCCTGAGGCGCGTCCTCCAGCGGCAGCTCGTGGGAGACCACGAAGCTGGGCTTGGCCCGCCCGGCGATGATCAGGTCGCGCAGCTGGCGGTTGTACCGCTTGACGTTGGTCTGGCCGGTGCCCATCTGCTGACCCTTTTCGAACATCCGGCCGATGGAGACCAGCAGCTGTCCGTGCTTGGCGTGCTCGTCGGGTGCGCCCGGGTCGGAGGGCACGTACAGGCCCGGCACACCGAGCTTGCCGGTGGGCCGTACCGTCTCCACGAGCGTGTTGAGGACGACGGCGGGCTCCTCGTGACTGGTGTCCTGGTGGGACTGCGCCTGGTAGCCGACGGCGTCCACGCCCTTGTCGGTGCCCTCGCCGTCCGTCTGCTCCTTGATCTGCTCGGCCGGGTCGCCCTTGGTGAAGTCGATGGGGATGGCTCCGATCTCCTCCGCCTTGGCGAGCCGCTCCGGCACCCGGTCCACCGAGAACACCTTGGCGGCGCCGCGCAGCAGCGCCGAGTAGGCGGCCATCAGGCCGACCGGACCGGCGCCGAAGACCGCCACGGACTCGCCGGGCGAGACCCCGGCGAGCTCACAGCCGTGGTACCCGGTCGGGAAGATGTCCGCGAGCAGCACGAAGTCGGTCTCGTACTCCTCTCCCGGCGGCAGCTTCAGGCAGTTGAAGTCGGCGTAGGGCACCCGCACCCGCTCCGCCTGGCCCCCGAGGTACGGGCCCATCGCCACATATCCGTAGGCTCCGCCGGCGAAGCCGGGGTTGACCGTCAGGCAGAACCCGGTATTCTCCGCGAGGCAGTTCTTGCAGAACCCGCACGCGACGTTGAACGGCATCACGACCCGGTCGCCCTCGGACAGGGAGGTCACGCCGCTGCCGACCTCCTCGATGATGCCGAGGTTCTCGTGCCCGAAGACGATGCCCGGTTCCGCGGCCGTGCGGCCCTCGTACATGTGCAGGTCCGAGCCGCAGATCGCGGACGACGTGACCCGGACGATCACATCGTTGGGGTGCTGGATGCGCGGGTCGTCGACGTCCCGCACCACCACGTTGTAGGGCTTTTCATAGACGACGGCTTTCACCTGGGTCACCTCCGCGTCGGACGCTGGCACCGACGGGCCGCTGCCGGGGACGGGGACACACAGGGACGGGGACACACAGGCCAACCGGACCGCCGGGTGCTGCCGTGGGCCCCGGGCGTTCTCGCTGCACCGCCGGACTCTTCCAGGTAACGCCCCCGCGACCGGGGCCGCAACCGCGCCAAGGCATCACACCTGGACGATCGGCTCCCGCATGAACAGCGCGCCCAGGTCGGGCGCGTTGACCCGGCGGTCCGTGAGCCTCAGCCCCTCCCACACGGTGACCTGGTTCGCGGTGAGGACCGGTGTGCCGCACCGCTCCTCCAGGGCCGGGATGTGGGAGACGGTGTGCAGGGCCGTGTCCGGCAGGAGCAGCGCCTCGGCCCCGGTGGTGTCCACGGCCCCTGCCAGGGACAGCACCTCCGGCTCGCCCCAGCCGGCCACCTCGGCCGCGGTGGCGGCACCGCCGCTGTGCTCGGCGACCACCTCGATGCCGCCGGCCCGCAGGAAGTCCACGAACAGGGCGGTCACGTCCTCGGGGTACGGCGACGCGACCGCGACACGACGTGCGCCGATCTCGCGCACCGCGTGCACGAAGCCGAAGGAGGTGGCGGAGGCCGGCATGCCGGCGGCCCGGGCGAGGGTGCGCACCTGCGTGTGGGCGTCGTGCAGGCCCGGCCCGAAGCCGCCGCTGGTGCTCGCCCACACCACCGCCTCCGCGCCGGCCAGCCGCAGCCCTTCGACGTTCCGCGTCAGCCGCTCGGCCGGGACCGCCTCGCGCACCGCCGCCGCCCGGTAGGCGTCCTCGCAGGCGACATGCACCAGGTCCACCCGGACGTCGCTGCCCAGGAGTTGCTCGATGCGCGGATAGTCGTCGTCCGCGAAGTGGCCCGGGTAGAGGACTCCGAGTGCGGTCATGACCAGCCTTTCTGCTGTTCTTCCGGGCAGTACGGGCAGAGCGCTCGCCGAGTCGTCCGGCGGCGCCCGGCAGGTTCCACCGCTCGGGTACCCAGTTGTCGCGACACCGTTCCACCCGGTGACCCGGCCGGCCGGGACGACGGGCACGCTCCGTTCGTACCGGTGCCACTGCCTGTGCACCTCAGCCCGTGCTCCCCGCCGCCGCGAAACGGAACCGTCTCGCCCACGTCACCGTTCCATCACGTCCGACGGCAGACCCGCATAGTTCCCGTGAGTCGGGAAGGGGCCCCCACTGGCCGTATCTGGCCCGTCCGGCAAGGCTCTCTGGAGGTTCCACGTCCATGACCGAGTTTCCGAACCTGTCCCGCAGGGGCTTTCTCACCAGAACCGCGGCCGTCGGCGGCCTGCTGACGGTCCCCGGACTCCTCAGCGCCTGCAGCAAGACGGACAGCGATGACGGCAGCGGGAAGCTGGACCAGCTGAAGAAGCAGGGCTACGTGAAGGTGGCGTACGCCAACGAGGCCCCCTACGGCTACAAGGAGAACGGCGAGCTCAAGGGTGAGGCGCCCACGCTGCACCGGGAGATCTTCAAGGCGCTCGGCGTGCCCGAGCTGCGCCCGACCTTCTCCGAGTGGGACGGCCTGATTCCGGGCCTGCAGGCCGGGAAGTACGACGTGATCAGCGCCGGTATGGCGATCATCCCGGACCGCTGCGCGAAGGCGCTGTTCTCCGAGCCGGAGTTCATCTCGCCGACCGCGATGATGGTGAAGAAGGGCAATCCGAAGAAGCTGACCGACCTGGCGGCCGCGAAGAAGGCCGGGGTCACCATCGGCGTGATGTCCGGCGCCGTCGAGAAGGACTACGCCACCGGCGCCGGGATACCCGCCGGCAGCATCAAGACGCTGCAGAACCCGCAGGACGGCGCGGACGCGGTCAAGGCCGGCCGGATCGACGCCTTCCTGCTGACCAGCATCTCGCTGAACTGGCTGGCCAAGACCAACAGCGGGCTGGAGGTCACCCAGCCGTTCATCCCGGAGGTCGACGGCAAGAAGCAGTACAGCCCGGGCGGCGCCGTCTTCCGCAAGGGCAACGAGGAGCTGCGGGACGCCTTCAACGAGCAGCTGAAGAAGATCACCTCCGACCAGGCCCGCTATGTGAAGCTCATCGGGCAGTACGGCTTCGGCAAGGAGACCATCCCGCCCGCGAACCTCAAGACCGCCGACCTCTGCAAGGGCTGACAGGGACGCCTGCGCATGGGTGACTTCTTCTCCTACTTCTTCAGCCACTTCTCCCAGGTGTGGTCCGGCCTGACCGTGACGCTGGAGGCCACGGTGCTCGGCGCGGCCGTCGCGCTCGTGCTGTCCTTCGTGTTCGGCTTCATGGCGGGCAGCCGGTCCGTGCTGGTGCGAGGCGTGTCCCGGGTGATCGTGGAGTTCTTCCGCGGCACCTCCCTGTACGTGCAGCTGTTCTGGTTCTTCTACGCCTTCCCGCTGCTCTTCCAGTACCAGCTCACCCCGCTGTTCTGCGGGGTACTGGCCTTCGGCATGAACTACGGCGCCTACGGCTCCGAGGTGGTGCGCGGCGCGCTGAACGCCGTACCGAAGGCGCAGTGGGAGGCGGCGGTGGCGCTGAACATGACGCCGTCGCAGCGGATGCGCCGGGTGATCCTGCCGCAGGCGTGGGTGCAGATGATCCCGCCGTTCACGAACCTGCTGATCCAGCTGGTGAAGTCCACCCCGCTGCTGTGGCTGATCCAGGCGGCGGACCTGACCACGGTGGTGCAGCAGATGCGGACCCGCACCGGCGAGACGACATGGGCCTATCTGACGCTGCTGGTGCTGTACTTCGTCATCGCCTACGTCCTGACCCTGCTGATGAACACCCTGGAGCGGCACGCGAAGTCCCGGCTCGGCCAGCGCGGTGACGTCCGCTCCCTGCTGCGCACCCGGAGCGCCGAGTCGCCGCGCAGGTCCGAACTGGCGGGAGGTGCCCGGTGAACTACCAGTGGGACTGGGGCGCGATGGGGGACGCGCTGCCCCTGCTGCTGAAGGGTTTCGAGACCACGCTGTTGGCCACCGTCCTCGGCACCCTCGTGGCCGCCGTGCTGGGGCTGATCGTCGCCGTGCTGGGCCGTGCCCCGACCCGGCTGGTCACGGTGCCCGTGCGGGCCGTCACCGAGTTCGTGCGGTCCACGCCGATGCTGGTGCAGCTGGTCGGCGCCTACGCGATCTTCCACACGGTCGAGCCGCTGGTCATCGGCATCGCGGTGCTCGGCATCCACTACGCCTCCTACCTGTCGGAGGTGTACCGGGCGGGCATCGACGCCGTGCCCAAGGGCCAGTGGGAGGCCTGCCGGGCGCTGTCGCTGTCGACCCGGCGCACCTGGCAGGCGGTGGTGCTGCCGCAGGCCGTGCGCAACGTGCTGCCCGCGCTGGGCAACTACGGCATCTCCATGTTCAAGGAGACCCCGTTCCTGGCCGTCATCACGGTGTCGGAGATGGTCTCCCAGGCCCGCGAGTACGGGGCCACCCACTTCGTGTACGCCGAGACGTTCACCCTGGCTGGACTGATCTTCCTGGCGGCTAGCTATCCGACCTCGCTCCTGATGAGAAAGCTGGAGAGGCGCCTTGGCCACTGATCCCCTGCAGAAGACGAGCCCGGCGGACGCGGTGCCGCAGGCACCCTCCGACCTGGTGCGCTTCGACCATGTGGTCAAGCGCTTCGGTGACCACGTCGTGCTCGACGAACTGGACTTCAGCGTCCGGCGCGGCGAGCACGTGACGCTGATCGGGCCGAGCGGTTCGGGCAAGACGACCATCCTGCGGCTGCTGATGACCCTGGAGCGGGTCAGCGACGGCGTGATCTGGGTGGACGGCCGGCCGCTGTCCCACATGCCCGGTCCGGACGGCCGGCTGAGGCCGGCCGACGAGAAGCACCTGCGGCAGATCCGCAAGAAGATCGGCATGGTCTTCCAGCAGTTCAATCTCTTCCCGAACATGACCGTGCTGCGGAACATCACTGAGGCACCCGTCAACGTGCTCGGGCTGAGCCGCGAGGAGGCCGAGCAGCGGGCGCGCGAGTTGCTGGACCTGGTCGGGCTCGCCGACAAGGTCGACGCGCACCCGTCGCAGCTCTCCGGTGGCCAGCAGCAGCGGGTGGCGATCGCGCGGGCGCTGGCCATGCGGCCGGAGATCCTGCTGCTGGACGAGGTGACCTCGGCGCTGGACCCCGAGCTGGTCGCCGGCGTGCTCGACCTGCTGAGGGAGATCGCGCACACCACCGACATCACGATGCTCTGCGTCACCCATGAGATGAGCTTCGCTCGCGACATCTCCGACCAGGTGATGATGTTCGACTCCGGCCGGGTGATCGAGTCCGGTCCGCCGGACAAGATCTTCGGCGAGCCGGAGCACGAGCGCACCCGCGAGTTCCTCAGCGCGGTGCTTTGATCCGTATGGGCGCCGGACCGGCTTCGACCGGCGTGGCCGCGCGCGGCGCGGCCCGCACGGCCATGCCGGTCCGCCCTGCCCGGGGTGGTCCCGAGCACCCCTGGGGACCAGGTACTATTTTCTTCGTCGCCGACCGCGGGAAGCGGAAGGCGAGAGTCATGCGCCGCTAGCTCAGTTGGTTAGAGCAGCTGACTCTTAATCAGCGGGTCCGGGGTTCGAGTCCCTGGCGGCGCACGAGTCGAGAGGCCCCTCGCGAAAGCGGGGGGCCTCTCGCGTCCCGGCTCGGGCCGGCTACGGCGTGCCGCCGTCCGCCGGTCTAGACCAAATGGGGCGATGGTCACCCCTTGGGCATGCCCACACCGACAACAGGACGGCTTCCGGACATCCGGTGGTCAGGAGCACCCCTCCCCGTCCTGTAAAGTTGTCCACGTCAGCAGGCGCCGCTAGCTCAGTTGGTTAGAGCAGCTGACTCTTAATCAGCGGGTCCGGGGTTCGAGTCCCTGGCGGCGCACGATGGCGATGGCGAGACGTGTTCGCGGAAAGCGCGAACCAGTCTCGCCATCGTTGTGTTTGCGCGGCTTCGCCGCGCGTTGTGGGGGCTTCGCCACCCACACCCCCGACGCCGCTTCCCGGCGAAGCAGCTTGGCCACCACCCTCCTTTCCGCACCGCATCGGCGCTCCGCCACCCGCGCCCCCTCCGCCCATCGCACCCATCGGCACTCCGCCACCCACCCCCGCACCACCCCTCGCACGGGTGTGCCGCCCTGGCGCGTGCGTCGAATGGCCGTTTGAGCCTGCTGCCCGATGTACGGGGAAAAGCGGCTCCTGTGCGTCGACGGCCGCCGAGCAGGGCAGCCATGCAACCGGCACGAATCCGATGACACGCGCGTGACCTGCGTGTGGGGGGATGACTCATGACGTCGACGCCGACGGGCGCCTGGCAGCAGTATGACCGCACCCGCCGAACTGGTCGCACGGGCCACACAGACCGCGACAGTCACACAAGCCGCTCCGGCCACACCGGGAGTCTGCGCACGCTCCGGACGACCCTGCCGAGATACGACTACGAGCACTACAGCCGCCTGGCCGGTCCCCTCACCCGGCCCGACCCGGACCGGCCCTACCGGGTGCGGTACCGCTCGCTGATCTCGCAGGAGCCGCACCGCCTCCGCGTCGCGCTGATGCTCGCCGCCGCGCCGCTGCTCTCCCTGGTCCTGCTGGCCTGGCTGCTGCAACCGGGGCACTGGACCGAGCGGGACCACCCGGCGTACGGCTTCCTGCCGGTCCTCGACGTGGTGATGCTGGTCTCGATCGGCCTCATCGAGTTCTTCCGCTGCATGAACGTGCTGTCCAACGCGCACGCCACCCTGGTCGCCCGCGACCCGGTCCCGGTGGTGCCCGAGACCGGCACCCGTGTGGCCTTCCTCACCACCTTCGTGCCCGGCAAGGAACCGCTGGAGATGGTGACGAAGACCCTCGAGGCCGCCGTGCGGCTGCGGCACCGGGGCGTGATGCACGTCTGGCTGCTCGACGAGGGCGACGACGAGGAGGTGAAGGCGGTCTGCGCACGCCTGGGCGTGCACCACTTCACCCGCAAGGGCGTCGAGCGCTGGAACCGGCCCACGGGCCCGCACCGCGCGAAGACCAAGCACGGCAACTACAACGCCTGGCTCCAGGCGCACGGCGACGCCTACGACTTCTTCGCCTCCGTCGACACCGACCATGTGCCGCTGCCCAACTATCTGGAGCGGATGCTGGGCTACTTCCGCGACCCGGACGTCGGCTTCGTCATCGGCCCGCAGGTCTACGGCAACTACGACTCGTTCGTCACCAAGGCCGCCGAGTCGCAGCAGTTCCTCTTTCACGCCCTGGTCCAGCGCGCCGGCAACCGCTACGGCGCGCCCATGTTCGTCGGCACCTCCAACGCCGTACGGATCAGCGCCGTCAAGCAGATCGGCGGGCTGTACGACTCGATCACCGAGGACATGGCGACCGGCTTCGAGATGCACCGGGCCAAGAACCCGGAGACGGGCCGCAGGTGGAAGTCGGTCTACACCCCGGACGTGCTCGCCGTCGGCGAGGGCCCGAACGCCTGGACGGACTTCTTCACCCAGCAGCTGCGCTGGTCACGCGGGACCTACGAGACGATCCTCAAGCAGTACTGGAAGGGCTTCGGCTCGCTGCCGCCGGGCCGGCTCCTCAACTACACCATGATGATCGTCTTCTATCCGATGTCCGCCCTCAACTGGATCCTGGCCGCACTGAGCTGCGTGCTGTTCCTGGGCCTGGGCGCCTCGGGCGTGAACATCGACCCGACGGTGTGGCTGATGCTGTACGGCAACGCCTCGGCGCTCCAGATCGGCCTGTACGTCCGGAACCGCCGGCACAACGTCTCCCCGCACGAGCCGGAGGGCTCCGGTGGTGTCGCCGGGATGGTGATGGCGGCGCTGTCCGCGCCGATCTACGCCCGCGCGTTGCTGGACGCGGTGCTGCGCCGCCGGAGCAGGTTCGTGGTGACCCCGAAGGGCGAGTCGGCGAGCCCCGACACCCTGTTCGGGACCTTCCGCGCGCACTGGTTCTTCCTCCTCGTCTTCGCGGGCTCCCTCGCCGCCGGTTTCGCCCGCGGTCACGCCCACCCCGCGATGATCACGTGGGCGGCCCTCGCGCTGCTGATCACCGCCTCGCCGATCCTCGCCTGGCGGTGGACGCCGCGTCACGACGTGCGCAGGCCGGAGCCGGTCACGGCCGTGCCGCACGGCGATCCGCAGGACTCCGCACCGCCCGTCCGCACACCGCACATGCCTCCGTCGGCGCACCTGTCGCACCCACAACCCCGCGGGCCACGGGAGCCACAGCACACGCCACCGGGCCGACCCATCTGCGCCTGGTCCGGCGGCAGGAGCGCGGAGGGGACGGGCGAGCGCACCCTGCGGATCGCCCTCGGCGGGCTGGGGGGACGTGAGGAGTGAGGGAGCAGCAGGCCGGCCTCCGCCGGGCCCGCCGCCTCGGGATCGGCGCGGTGGCGGTCCTCGCCCTGGCCGGGACGAACGGGCCGTGGCTCTACCGCCTCGGCACGGAGCGCTACCACCAGTACGCGATCGACAAGCCCGAGTACAAGGCGGCCAACGGCCACTGGGACATCGTCGAGTTCCCCGGGAAGTACCGGCAGAACACCATCCACGCGGTGTTGCTGCACACCGGGAAGGTGCTGCTGGTCGCGGGCTCGGGCAACGATCAGGAGAACTTCGACGCCAAGAGGTTCGACTCGCGGATCTGGGACCCGGTCAGGGGCACCGTCAAGAAGGTGCCCACACCCGACGACCTGTTCTGCACGGGCCACACCCAACTCGGCGACGGCAAGATCCTGATCGCGGGCGGCACCAAGCGGTACGAGAAGCTCGAGGGGGACGTCACCAAGGCCGGCGGCCTGATGATCGTGCACAACGAGAACCCGGACAAGCCGATCACCCTGCCCGCGGGCACCCGGTTCACCGGCCGGGCCAACGGCAAGACCTTCGTCTCCAAGGACCCGGTGCTGGTGCCGCGCGCGAAGAAGAACTTCGACCGGAGAACAGGGAGGTTCCTCGGCAACACCCCGGGGCTGGGCCGGATCTACGTCGAGGCGCAGCGGCGCGGTGCCGCGTACGAGACCGGGACCCAGGACAACTACCGGATCCAGGGCCTGACCGGCGCGGACGCCCGCAACACGTACGGCATCGCGCAGAAACTCGCCCTGGACAAGAAGGACTTCCAGGGCATCCGGGACGCGTACGAGTTCGACCCGGTCGCGGAGAAGTACATCAAGGTCGATCCGATGCACGAGGCCCGCTGGTATCCGACGCTCACCACCCTGAGCGACGGCAGGATCCTCGGCGTCTCGGGCCTGGACGACATCGGCCAGCTGGTCCCGGGCAAGAACGAGATCTTCGACCCCCGGACGAAGAAGTGGACGTACACGCCGAAGACCCGTCAGTTCCCCACCTATCCGGCGCTGTTCCTGATGCGGAACGGCAAGATCTTCTACTCGGGTTCGAACGCCGGTTACGGCCCCGACGACGTGGGCCGCGACCCGGGCGTCTGGGACGTCGGCAGCAACAGGTTCAGCAAGGTGCCCGGGCTGAGCGACCCGGACCTGATGGAGACCTCCGGCACGGTGCTGCTGCCGCCGGCCCAGGACGAGAGGTACCTGGTCATCGGCGGCGGCGGGGTCGGCGAGTCCAGGCGGTCCAGCAGGAGGACCCGGCTGATCGACCTGAAGGCCGAGCACCCGCGTTTCAGCGACGGGCCGCTCCTGGAGAAGGGCACCCGCTATCCGCAGTCCTCGATCCTCCCCGACGACACCGTGCTGGTCTCCGGTGGTTCCCGGGACTACCGGGGCCGCGGCGACTCCGACATCCTCCAGGCCCGGTTGTACGACCCGAAGTCCGACACCTTCACGCGGGTCGCCGACCCGCTGGTGGGCCGCGACTACCACGCGGGCTCCATCCTGCTGCCCGACGGCCGGGTGATGTTCTTCGGCTCCGACCCGCTCTACGGCGACAAGGCCGGCACCGAGCCGGGCACGTTCGAACAGCGCATCGAGATCTACACGCCGCCGTATCTGTACCGGGGCGCGCGGCCCTCGCTCTCCGGCGGCCCGGTGACCATCGCGCGGGGTGCCTCGGGAACGTTCACCTCGCGGCACGCCACCGCGATCAGGAAGGTCCGGCTGATCCGGCCCAGCGCCTCCACGCACGTCACGGACGTCGACCAGCGCTCGATCGCGCTGGACTTCGAGGCGTCCGGGAACAAGCTCACGGTGACGGTGCCGAGGAACCGGAATCTGGTGCAGTCGGGCTGGTACATGCTGTTCGTGGTCGACGACCAGGGGACGCCGAGCACGGCGCGGTGGGTGAAGGTGCCGTAGCCGGCCCGGGTCGCCGAGCCGGCCGGTGGCCGAGCCGGACCGTGCCTACCGGCTCGCCCTGGCCAGGGCGAGCGCATGGCTCGCCCACCACCGGCCCGCCTTCGGGCCGCCCTTGCACTCGCCGTCCGACTCGCCGGGCCGCTTCACCCAGAGGTAGGCGTCCGCGAGCGGGTCGGCGGTCCTGGTCGTGGGCGGATCGCCCAGGGCGCGGCCCGGCGGGTTGCACCAGCGCTCGTCCGGGTCGCCGTCGGTGTAGGGACCGTTGCCGTTGCGGCTGGTGTCGACGACGAAGTGCTTCCCGCCGGCCTCGGCCGACAGCTGCCTGCCGTAGGCGAGGGAGTCCGGCGTCGAGTAGAAGTTGGACACGTTGACCGCGAAGCCGTCGCCATGGCCGACGCCCGCCCGCTCCAGCGGCTCGGCGACCTGGTCGGGGCGGCCCCAGCCGGCGTTGCCCGCGTCCAGGTAGACCTTGGTGTTCTTCAGGGACTTGAGCGTGCGGACGGCGCCCTCCAGGAGGTCGTAGCGCTCCTCGTGGAACTCGTCCGGGGTGCAGCCGTCCACCAGGTGCAGCACGGCGTCCGGCTCCAGGACCACCGTCGCCGGGCGGTCCCCGATGCCCCGGGCGACGGCGTCGATCCAGGCGCGGTAGGCGTCGCCGTCGGCTGCTCCGCCCCGCGAGTACCGTCCGCAGTCGCGGTGCGGGATGTTGTACAGCACCAGCAGGGCCGTACGGCCCGCGCGATCGGCGGCCTCGGTGAAGGCCCGGGCCTCCCGCTCGGGATGCTCCGGACCGATCCACTCGCCGGTGGGCTGCTCGGAGATCTTGCGGATCTGCTCGGCGTCGTCCTTCCTGCCGGCCTTCTCGTACGCTTCGACCTGCCGGGCCGCGGTGCCGTCCGGGTTGACCCAGAACGGGTCGGCGGCCTTGGGCTGCCGGCTGATACGGGCGCCGGCCCCGTCCTTGTCGTCCCCGTCCCCCGACGCGCACCCCCCGAGCAGCAGCGCCGCCCCCAGCACCGCCACGGTCAGCGGGGCGCGCCGGGCCCGGGCCGCCCTGCTGCCGTCCATGCGACTCCCCTCGGTGCGTACGCCCTGGCCGCGCTCCATGCTGCCAGGCCGCTTCGGGCTCACGGGCCGGTTCCGAAGAGGTGGCGCGTGAGCCGGTTGCACGAGGTGAGAGGGGGTGCGCGAACATGCTCCGGGCGCCGGGGCGGGTCGTGTTTCAGCGGCCGGACGGTGCGGGCGGCGGGCTGTCCTCCGTGGGGCGACCGACCGCGGCCATGTCCCCGGTGACGGTGGCCGGCCGGGCCGGGTCCTGCCGCACCTCGACCCGGCCGCTTCCCCACTCCCACACCCCGAGCAGAAGGACCAGCCAGGCGAGCCCGGCCAGCAGACGGCCGGCACTCCTCAGACGTTCGGTGTCGGACATCGTGATCGCATCCCTCAGACCTCTGTCTCGGACTGCGGCTCGGGCTCGGTCCCGCTCTCGGCCCGGGCCCCGGGCTTGGTCTTGGTCTCGGTCCCGCTCTCGGCCCGAGTCTCGGGCTTGGCCTCGCTCTCGACCCGGTTCTCGGTCTTGGTCCCGGTCTCGCCGTCGTCCCGGGTGCGGGTCGCGCCGAGCGCCCGGGGCAGGAGGAGGACGGCGGTCGTCGCGGCTCCCGCGAGGACCAGGCCGGTCACCGCGTGCGCCGTGCCGGGCGGGGCCGTGACGGGATGGAGCTCCGCACAGAGCGTCATGTCCAGTGAACCCATCGTGAACCTCCGGGTACCAGGAGACGCCCGGGGGACCGGTCCCGCATCCGCGGCGGAGCGCCGCTGCTCCGTCCGGGTGACGGGAAGCGGTACGGAGGGGTCAGACCAGGTCCACCAGGTCGGCGATCGAGTCGACGACCTGGGACGGCCGGAACGGGTAGCGGTCGACGTCCTTCGGCTGCGTCACCCCGGTCAGCACCAGGAACGTGCGCATCCCGGCCTCCAGACCGGCGAGCACATCGGTGTCCATGCGGTCACCGATCATCGCGGAGCTCTCCGAGTGGGCACCGATCGCGTTCAGCCCGGCACGCATCATCAGCGGGTTGGGCTTGCCCACGAAGTACGGCTTCTTGCCGGTCGCGGCGGTGATCAGGGCGGCGACCGAGCCGGTGGCCGGCAGGTCGCCCTCGGCGGACGGGCCGACGTTGTCGGGGTTGGTGGCGATGAACCGGGCGCCGTTGTTGATCAGCCGCACCGCCTTCGTCAGGGCCTCGAAGGAGTACGTCCTGGTCTCGCCGAGGATCACGAAGTCGGGGTCGTGGTCGGTCAGGATGTAGCCGACGTCGTGCAGCGCGGTGGTCAGGCCCGCCTCGCCTATGACGTAGGCGCTGCCGCCCGGCCGCTGGTCGGCCAGGAACTGGGCGGTGGCCAGCGCCGACGTCCAGATGTTCTCCACCGGCACGTCCAGGCCCATGCGCCTCAGCCGGGCGTGCAGGTCGCGCGGGGTGTACATGGAGTTGTTGGTGAGCACCAGGAAGGGGTGGCCGGAGTCCCGCAGCTTCTTGAGGAAGGCGTCGGCACCGGGGATCGGGACACCCTCGTGGATCAGGACCCCGTCCATGTCGGTGAGCCACGACTGGACGGGCTTGCGTTCTGCCATGTTGCGGATCTCCTGCCGTACGCGGGCCTGCATGGGCCTCAGCCTAACGAGTGACCCGATCTTGCCGGAACGGTTCGGCTTCCCGCGGTCCGCTTCCACGATGCGACACGCGCGGTGCCGTACGGACAGCGGGGCAGGGTTGGAGGGCGGCGCAGACGGGCGCCGGGCCGCGCCGGAAGGTGTCGGCATCCGCGGCCGGGGTGGGCTGCGGCTCACTCGGGGTCGTCGATCGCCGCGGCCGGCCACGGGTTCAGCGGCGCCTCCAGGTCAGCAGCAGCGTGCCGCCGGCGACCAGCAGCAGGGCGACGGCCGAGATCACCGCGTACGCGGCGGCGAGGCCGGTGCGGGCGAGCTGGTCGGCGAAGGGGAGGTCGTCGTCGGGGGCGGCGGGGTCGGCGGAGGCCGTGGGGGTGGAGGTGGCCGACGGGGCGGTGTCCGTCCGCGCGTGCTTGTGCGTGTGGGCGTGGGGGTGGGACCGGATACGGAACCGGTAGTCGTTGGACTGCCCGACCCAGTCGCCGTCGTCGTCGTGCCGCTGTACGACGGCGGCGGTCGCGGTGACCTCGTTCGCCACGGCGTCGGAGGTGAACGAGAGCCTGACCTTCACGGTGACCGTGCTGCCCGGCCCCACCGTGAACCCGGGCAGCCCGGCGTCGAACGGACCGACGAGTTCGTCCTGGTCGGTGGACTCCAGGCGCACGGGGTGGGCTCGGGCGCCGTCGTAGAACTCCAGCCGGACCTGGCCGGCCTTGAGCGCGCGCTTGTCGTCGACGAGGACGACGACGGGGTGGACGGCGGTGCAGGTGCTGGTGGTGGTGTTGGTGAGGTCGAGGGAGAAGGTGCCGTGTCCGCCGCCCGCGCGGTAGGCGGCAGGGCCGCCGTGGATACGGCTGGCGATCGGGAACTGACGGTCGTCCGTTCCCGCGCAGGCGGGACGCGAGTCGGCCCGGGCGGGGGCGGGGCCGGTCAGGAGCAGGGCGGCTGCGGCAAGGCAGGGGAACAGGGGCGTGCACAGTCGCATGACCACGTGACCTTCCCGAGTCCCGGCGTCTCCAAGGAGCCACCCCGGACACGCCCCTCGAACAGCCCCGCGTTTCCGCCCGACCGGCCCAGCGGCCGACCTGGCTGCGGGCAGTCGTGCCGGGGCAACTGCGGGCGGTCGAGTCGACTCGGCCGCGGGCAGTGGCGCCCCCGTGGCGCGCCGCCCCGGTGCGTCATCCCGGTGCACCTCACCCGGTGTGCGGCGCCCCGGACGTACCCCGGGCGGCACGCACGCACGCGGGTGGCACCCCCTTGAGGGAAGGCGCCCGGCACGCGGGGCAGGCACCCCGCTTCCCCGGCGACCGTCCCCGCGGGTGCCCTCATCCGTCTCCCCGCCCGAACAACGGCGCCAGCAGCAGCTGTGCCGCCCCCGTCGCGACCCGCCACTCCCCGCCCGGCGCCGCCCGGACCGGCACCCCGCACGCAGCGCTCCCGCCCCGCCGGGCCCGCGCGGCGACCCCCGCGCCGACCCCCGCCACGAACACCTCCGGGGCGGACGCGACCGTACGCCCGCCCAGCAGCACCAGATCGATGTCCAGCAGCCCCACCAGATTCGCCGCCCCCGCCCCCAGCACCCGCGCCGCCTCCTGGACGTCCCCCCGCTCCACGGCCGCCAGGCACAACGCCTCGACACACCCCCGCTCACCGCACCCGCACCGCGGCCCGTCCAGCTGGATCACCTGGTGGCCGAACTCCCCCGCCCCGGTCCGCGCGCCCCGGTGCACGCTCCCGCCGATCACCAGCCCGGCCCCGAGTCCGGTGCCGAGATGGAGATAGGCGAAGGAGCCGCCCTCTCCGGCGACGGTGAGCCCCAGCGCGGCGGCGTTGGTGTCCTTGTCGACGACGACCGGCAGCCCCAGGCGCGCGGCGAGCGCGTCCCGCAGCGGAAAGCCGTCCCACTCGGGGAACCCGGTCACCCGGTGCAGCACCCCCTGTGCGTGGTCGAGCGGCCCGGGCAGTGCGACGCCCACCCCGAGGACCGAGCCCTCCGGAACCGACCCGGCCGGCGGTCGCACCGACCGCTCCACGGCGTCCAGCACCGACTCGGCCCCCGCCCCGAGGTCGAGCGGCGCACGCCACTGCCCGACGACGGCGCCGGTGAGGTCGACGAGGACCACCCGCAGTTCGTCGCGGTCCAGGTGCACTCCCACGGCGTGTCGGGCGTCCGGCACCAGCCGCAGCACCGTTCGCGGCTTGCCGCCGGTGGAGGCGCGCCGCCCGGCCTCGGCGGCCAGTCCCTGCTCCCGCAGCCGGGCGGTGATCTTGCTGACGGCCTGCGGGGTCAGCCCGGTGCGCTCGGCGAGCTCCAGCCGGCTGATGCCCCGCTCGCCGGCCGTGCGCAGCAGGTCGAGCACCAGCGCGGTGTTGTGGCTGCGCACACCCAGCAGGTTCACACCCGCCGCGTCGCCCCTGATCCCGCCGATGCCACCCGCGCCTCCGGCTCCGCCGCCCGTGCCTGCCCTGCTGTTCGTACCGCTCACGGTCCCCATTCTCCCCGCCGCTTGCACTTTGGCAACAGCGTTGCGAAAGTGGGTGCCATGACAGGTACGACAGGCACCCCCCTCCGCGTGGGCCTCATCGGCTACGGCCTCGCGGGCTCCGTCTTCCACGCCCCGCTGATCGCCACCACCGACGGCCTGGTCCTCGACACGGTCGTCACCTCCGACCCGGATCGGCAGGCGCAGGCCCGCTCCGGGCACCCGGGCGTGCGGACCGTGGCCGGCCCCGACGAGCTGTTCGCCCGCGCCGGCGAACTCGACCTGGTCGTCATCGCCTCTCCGAACAAGACGCACGTCCCGCTCGCCACGGCCGCGCTGGAGGCCGGACTGCCGGTGGTCGTGGACAAGCCGGTCGCGGGCACGGCGGCCGAGGCACGCGACCTCGCGGCCCTCGCCGAGAAGCGCGGACTGCTCCTGTCCGTCTTCCAGAACCGCCGCTGGGACAACGACTTCCTGACGCTGCGCCGGCTGATGGCCGACGGCGAGCTGGGCGACGTATGGCGGTTCGAGTCGCGTTTCGAGCGCTGGCGTCCGGCACTCAAGGGCGGCTGGCGCGAGTCGGGTGACCCGGTGGAGATCGGGGGTCTGCTCTACGACCTCGGCAGCCACGTGGTCGACCAGGCCCTGGTCCTGTTCGGCCCGGTCACACAGGTGTACGCCGAGTCGGTGATCCGCCGCGCGGGTGCCCAGACCGACGACGACACCTTCATCGCGCTCACCCACGCCGGCGGCGTCCGCTCCCACCTGTACGTCTCCGCCACCGCCGCCCAACTCGGCCCGCGTTTCCGGGTGCTGGGCTCGCGGGCGGGCTACGTCAAGTACGGGCTGGACCCGCAGGAGGACGCGCTGCGGACGGGGGCACGTCCGGGTCCCGAGGGCTGGGGCCGGGAGGACGAGTCCCTGTGGGGCCGGGTGGGTGCCGGGGAGTCCCCGGTGACCGGCGGCGGCCGTGCCGTACCGACCCTGCCCGGCGACTACCCGGCCTACTACGCCGCCGTGGCCGCCGCCCTGCGCGAGGGTGCGCCGAACCCGGTGACGGCCCGTGAGGCGGCCGCCGCGCTCGACGTCCTGGAGGCGGCCCGCCGCTCGGCCCGCGACGGAGTGGCGGTGCGACTGTGACCGCGACCCCGGAATCCGTCCCCACCCTCGAGGAGCTCCAGGCGCAGGAACGCCGCCTGGTCTTCAGCCGGTTCAGTCACGAGGACGCCTGGGTGCTGGGCTCGCTGCTGGTGGAGCTGGCGCGGGAGCGGCAGGCGCCGGTGGCCATCGACATCCACCGCGCCGGCCAGCAGCTCTTCCACGCGGCCCTGCCCGGCTCCACCCCCGACAACGACGCCTGGATCGCCCGCAAGCGCCGGGTGGTGGAGCGCTACGGCTCCGCCTCCTACCTGGTCGGCGCGCGCTTCCGGGCCAAGGGGACGACCTTCGAGGACTCCTCCCGCCTGGACCCTGACACCTACGCGGCGCACGGCGGCTCCTTTCCGATCATCGTCGAGGGCGTCGGCGTGATCGGCGCGGTCACGGTGTCGGGCCTGCCGCAGGTGCAGGACCACCAGCTCGTGGTGGAGGCCCTGGAGTCGTTCCTCGACCGGTAGCCGTGCCGGGCCGGCCACGGACAACCGTGATCCCCCGAGGGAGGCGTAGTCCCCTCGGGGGATCAACGGCGAGGCCCCGCGGGTCGGGGTGCGTGTACGCGAGATGATCACCGCACCCGCCCGGAGGGATCGGAATCGATGAGCGACACGGCAGCCACGCCGAAGGAAACGGCCGCGCTGAAGGAGAAGGTCGGCCGGTACGGCGTCTGGAGCATCGGCCTCCGTTCGGAGGACCCGACCCGGCGCGGCGAGATCGCCGAGGCCGCGGCCGAACTGGAGGAGCTCGGCTACGGCGCCGCATGGCTCGGCGGCAGCAGCGCGCCCCACAACGCCGCCCCGCTGCTGGAAGCGACCTCGAAGCTCGTCGTCGGCACCAGCATCCAGAGCATCTGGGAGTACGACGCCGAGGCGTGCGCGGCCGGCCTCACCGAGCTGGAGGCCTCCCACCCGGGCCGGTTCGTCCTGGGCCTGGGGGTGAGCCACGCCAAGCTCGCGGAGCAGTACCGGCGCCCGTACTCGGCGATGGTCGCCTATCTGGACGGCCTGGACGCCGCGGGGGTGCCCGCCGCACGCCGGGTGCTGGCCGCGCTCGGCCCCCGCATGCTGCGGCTGGCCCGGGACCGGGCGGCGGGCGCGGTCCCGTACCTGGTCACCCCTGAGCACACCGCGCGAGCCCGGGACACCCTGGGCGAGGAGCCGCTGCTGGCACCGGAGTTCAAGGTCGTCCTGGACGAGGACCCGGACCGCGCCCGCGAGACGGCCCGCGGCTACCTCGCGATGTACCTGCAACTGCCGAACTACACGGACAACTTCCTGCGCCTGGGCTTCACCGAGGAGGATGTGCGGCACGGCGGCAGCGACCGCCTGGTCGACGCGGTGTTCGCCTGGGGCGACGAGAGCCGGATCCGGGCCCGCGTGGAGGAGTTCCGGGCGGCGGGCGCGGACCACGTGGCCCTCCAGATCGTCACCGGCACGGGCGACCGCGACGCACTCCCGCGGGAGCAGTGGCGCAGGCTGGCAGATCTCCTCGGCTGACCGAAGCGGGGGCGCGGCGGCGCCGCCATGCGGCTCCGCCGTGGGGGCGTGACCCGTCCCAGCGGCGCGGCCGACACGGGAACACCGCAGCCCCCCGTTCCCCGGTCCTCCGGGGACTGCCTACGCGTCCTTGAGTTCCTGACGCTGGCGCCCCAGGCCCTCGACCTCCAGCTCGACCACGTCGCCGGAGCGCAGGAACGGCTTCGGGTCGGGCCGCCCGAGGGCCACGCCGGCCGGGGTGCCGGTGTTGATGACGTCGCCGGGGTAGAGCGTCATGAAGTGGCTGACGTAGCGCACGACTTCCGCGACCGGGAAGATCTGCTCGGCGGTCGTGCCGTCCTGCTTCAGCTCCCCGTTGACCCACAGTCTGAGGGAGAGGTTCTGCGGGTCGGGCACCTCGTCGGCGGTCACCAGCCACGGCCCGAGCGGGTTGAACGTCTCGCAGTTCTTGCCCTTGTCCCAGGTGCCGCCCCGGTCCATCTGGAACTCGCGTTCGGACACGTCGTGCGACACGGCGTACCCGGCGACATGCGCGAGCGCCTCCTCGTCGGACTCCAGGTAGCGGGCCGTACGGCCGACGACGACCGCCAGCTCCACCTCCCAGTCGGTCTTGGTGGAGCCGCGCGGTACGAGCACGGTGTCGTTCGGCCCGACCACCGTGTCGGCCGCCTTGAAGAAGATCACCGGCTCGGCGGGCGGCTCGGACCCGGTCTCACGGGCGTGGTCGTGGTAGTTCAGCCCGATGCACACGACCTTGCCGATGCGGGCGAGCGGCGGCCCGATCCGCAGCCCGGTCGCGTCGAGCGCGGGCAGTTCGCCGGCGTCGGCGGCGGCCCGGACCCGGCCGAGCGCCGCGTCGTCGGCGAGCAGCGCGCCGTCGATCTCCGGGACGACTCCCGACAGGTCACGCAGGGTGCCCTCGGCGTCCAGCAGCGCGGGCCGCTCCGCCCCCGCCGTACCGACTCGCAGCAGCTTCATGTTCCCCATCTCCCTCGATCGCGGGCAGCCCGGCCGAGCGACGCGACCTGGGTGCGGCGGACGCGGCCGTCGGAGGACCGGTCGATCCTCCAAGGTCGAGGTCCAGTCCGCAATACCCCGTTCACGTACTGGACCGTGGGCAGGTCCACGCGCGGGGTCACCGGTAGAGCACCGCCCGTTCGACCGCGCTCCACGCCGTGCTGGTCACCACGTACAGCGCGGCGGCCAGCGGCACCACCGCCACGGTGACGAGCGTGACGTAGGACATGAGCGGCATGGCCTTGCTCACCGCGCCGAGCCCGGGCGTCTGCTCGCCGCCGCCGAGCGCGACCGCACCGCTCTCGGCCGCGCTCCGCTTCGCGCGCACGAAGTTGAGGGTCGCGGCGGCGGCCACGACCGCGAACAGCGCGACGTACACGAACCCGGACACCCCGAAGACCTGGCCGTCCGCCAGGACGTCCGCCCACCGGCCGCCGAGCGGGGCGGCCAGCAGCCGGTGGCCGAGCAGCCCGTTGTCCTCGCCGCCGATCGTCGAGCTGGAGAAGAGGCGGTACAGCAGGAAGAAGGCGGGCAGCTGGAGCAGGTTGGGCAGGCATCCCGACAGCGGTGACACCTTCTCCTCGGCGTGCAGTTCGAGCACCGCCTTCTGCATCCTCTCGGGATCCTTGCGGTACTTCTTCCGCAACTCGGCGACCCTCGGCTGGAGCGCGGCCCGGGCGCGCTGCCCGCGTGCGGCGGCGCGTGAGAGGGGGAGGACGAGGAGGCGTACGAGCGCGGTGAACAGGACGATCGCGGCGGCGGCCGCGGAGGCGTGGAACAGCGGCTGGAGCAGGTCGGCGAGCCGCTCGACCAGAGTCGCGAAAACGGACAGCAGTGCGGACATGGATGAGCCCTCCGGGGTCATACGTCGTGCCGGGGTCGAAGACATGGCGGCATGACGACCGGACCCGCGCAGGGCCGAGGAGGAAACGGGAAGTGCGCCCTACGCGACGGCGGTCGTCGGGAGGGCGTGTCCGGGCGCTCGAGGCCGTCGCCGGCCCGCGGCGTCGGGATCGCGCTGCGGCAGGAAGGCCGTACGGCGTGCTCGGTCGCGGATGGCTGTTCGCACCCGGGTGAGCGGCATGACCGGCACGGAGCGCGCCGCGAGCAGGGCGCAGGCGACGAGCGCCGCCCCGGCCGCGACGGTGACGGAGAGACTGCCGGTGTCGAGCAGCGACAGCTGGAGGGCCAGGACCAGCAGGGACAGCAGCACGGGAGCGAGTCGCGCACCGACCCGGTGACGGATCACGGTCGACTCCCCCTTCCTTTCGTCCCGGCTGTCCATGGAGCCGGCTGTCGCCTCGATCGTACAGACGACTTCGTCATACAGGATCGGTCTGGAGCGGCTGCAACAGCCTCTTCGGCCGCAGCAGCGCCCGGCTGACCGGGTCCGCCGGGTGGGGATCGAGTCCGGGCCCCGGCTCCATGAGCACGTCCGGGACGGGCACCCCGGTTCCGCAGGCGGGGCATTCGCCGTACGGCCCGAGCTCCGTGCCGCAGTCGGCGTGCCGGAAGACGCGCAGTTGCTCCTCGCCGAAGTGCTCGCGCCCCCACAGGCCGAGCGCCCGCAGGGCGGGCCACAGGGCGATCCCGCGTTCGGTGACGACGTACTCCTCCCGGGGCGGCGACTGCTGGTACCGCCGTTTCTCGAGGATGCCCTCGGAGGTCAGCGTCTGGAGCCGGGCGGCGAGAACGGCGCGGGGGACACCGAGGTGGACCAGGAAGTCGTTGTAGCGCCGTACGCCGTAGAGCGCGTCGCGGACGACGAGCAGCGTCCAGCGCTCCCCGACGATCTCCAGCGCGCGGGCGATCGAGCACTCCTGCGTCGCGTAGTCCTTGCCCAGTGCCATGAGGCCCACTGTAGCCACTTTCCGACACCTTGGTTCAATGAACGAACCTAGGCTGCTACGGTGGCGACAGCTCCCGAGTTCAATCATTGAACCGACACGAAAACCCGTGCACCCCCCCGCCCCCCGGAAGGACAAGGCCATGACCGGCCTCGACTCCCCCACCACGGCAGACGCCACCGCGGCCGCGGCCGAACCCGCGCCCCCGACCTCGGCTTCGGCCGCATCCGAAGGCGGCACGGCCCGTCCACGGGAAGGACTCCGGGACTCGCCGCCACGCCCCCGGGCCACCCTCGCGGTGACCAGCGCCGCCACCGCCGTGGCCCTGATGACGTACACGGCGCCGATGGTCACGCTCCCCGAGACCGCGGCCGCCCTGCACACCCCCCTCTCGGCCCAGGCCTGGCTGCTCAACGGCACCCCGCTGGGCCTGGCCGCGCTGCTCCTGGTGGCCGGCAGCCTGGCCGACGACCACGGCCGCCGCCGCGTCTTCCTCGCCGGCACGCTCGCCCTGGGCCTGACCACGGTCCTCGGCGCCTTCTCGACCTCCACCTGGCAGTTCACGTCGGCCCGCATCGCCCAGGGCGCGGCGAGCGCGGCGCTCCTGGCCAGCAGCCTGGGTCTCATCGTCCACGCCTTCCCGACCGCGCGCGGCCGGCTCCACGCGACCGGCGTCTGGGGCGCGTTCGTGAGCGGTGGCATCGCGGTCGGCCCCCTGGTCTCGGGCGCCCTGCCGAACTGGCGCATCGGATACGGCGTCCTGGGCGCGGCGGCCCTGGTGGTCACGGCGCTCGGCGCGCGCGCCCTGTCCGAGTCGCGCGCCCCGAGGCCCGGCCGCCCGGACGTTCCCGGCGCCCTGGCCTTCGGACTGGCCCTCATCGCCCTGGTGGCGGCCCTGACCCTGGGCCGGGACGGCTGGCTCCGCCCCTCGGTGGGCGTCCTGCTCGCGGCGGCGGTGCTGCTGGTCGGGGTCTTCGTGGCGGTGGAGCGCCGTACGGCCGGCCCCATGATCGACCTGTCCCTGCTGCGCCACCCGCCCTTCCTGGCGTCCTCGGCGGGCGGCCTGTTCACGGGCCTCGCGGTGATCGGCCTGTTCAGCTTCCTGCCCGCCCTGCTGCAGCAGAACCTCCACCTGTCCCCTCTCGCCACGGCCTGGCTGTTCCTGCTCTGGTCGGGCCTGAGTTTCGCCGTCGCGCTCCTGGCACGGCACCTGGCGGGCCGGCTCTCCCCCCGCCGCCAACTGGCCCTCGGTTTCGTCCTGCACGCGGTCGCCGTCCTGACGATGCTCGGCGCGATCGGCTCCGGTTCCTGGGTACGCCTGCTCCCCGGACTGCTGGTGGGCGGCGTGGGCAGCGGACTGCTGAACGCGGCCCTGCCGCTGGTCGCCGTCGAATCCGTACCGGCGCAGCGGGCGGCCATGGGCTCGGGCGCCCAGCAGACCTTCCGCTACATCGGCTCCTGCGCGGGCGTCGCCCTGACGATCGCGATCGCCACGTCGGCGGCGAGCCCGGCGCGCGGCGCGAACGTGGCGTTGCTGGTGTCGGCGGGCCTGGCCGCGGCCGGCACGCTGACAGTGGCGGCGGCGCGGGGAGGACGCTGAGGGCGGCGGCCGGGCGGAGGCGGTCGGGGGGGGCCGCGTGGGGGCGGGCGCGCCGAGGCGGTCGCGCGGGGGCGCTGCGGGGCGGGCGCGGGGGCGCAGCGGGGGCGGGCGTACCTGGGGCGGTCGCGGCGGGCCGATGAACCGGCCGAGGACGCGGACCCGCCCGCGCGTCCGACGGACCACCACCGGGCACCCTGGCCAGCAGATACCTCACGTTCGTCACCGCCCGGCAGTACGGTGTCCCCCATGCGCCCCGACACGCCGCCCGCCGACAACGCCGACACCGTCGACCACGCCGCCGAAGCGGCCCGCCTGGAGCGGACCGCCGGCCTGTACCCCGAGGACGCCGAGGCCCTGCTGCTCCGGGCCGCCGCGCACCTGGAACTGTCCGGCGACCGCCCCGCCGCGACGGCCCTGTACGACCGTCTGCTCTCCTCCGGCGACGGCCTGGAGAACCCCCACCTGGTCCGCGCCCTGAAGGCCTCCAACCTGTGGGAGTACGACCACGAGGCGGAGGCGAGGGCGATCATCGAGGGCATCCGCACGGCGGCCCCCCGCAACCCGGCCCCCTGGGTGATCATCGCGGAGTCCCTGGAGTCCCACGACGAACTGGAGTCGGCGCACAAGACGTTCACGGAGGCGGTGGACCTGATCCTCAGGGACGTCCCGGAACCCCCGTACGCCACGCACCCCCTCCTCTTCGGCCGCCACCGGGTCCGCCGCATGCTGGGCGCGGCCCACGACGACTGGGACACCCTGGCCGACACCCTGAACACCGCCCCGGTCTCCCTGGACGAACTCCACGACCCCAAACGCGTCTGGTCCCTCGGCTCCGACAACCCGGCGGAACTCCGGGCCGAACTGGTCCGCCTGCGCGCCGAACTCGGCACCTACCGTGAGGCCCTCTCCCGCCCCTTCCCGGTCGCGGTCCTCCACTGGCCGACCCAGGAGCTGCAAGAACTGCTCACGGCCTACCCGGACCTCACCACGGAGTACCCCTCCCACGAGACCCACCTGGCGACCATAGAGGCGTCCCTGCGAGAACTGGCCGCCTCCGGCACCCAGAACCTCGGCATCGTCTCCGGCACCCTCCCCTCCTACGAGGCCTTCGCCGCCTCGGAGGGCTCGTCCCCGTCGGACCCGACCCTGCTTCCGCAGTACGCGACGACGCTGGCGGCCCGCGGGCGGGCGGTGGCGTGGCCGCCGCAGCAGGGCACTCCGTGCTGGTGCGGCTCGGAAGGACCGTACGAGACGTGCCACGGCACACCAACAAGCTGAGCCGAAGGACAGTTACTTTGGCCGTGGGGTTGGCGCTGGATGTGGCCGCGCTTCTGTGAACGGGTCCGGTTCCGGCGCGCAGACCAATTACTCGTCTTCGGCCCCTACTTCCCTGCATCGCGGGCAGCGGCACGGCGCGAACGGCGCCAGCGTCAGCAGTGAGGGCTCCGGCAAGTCGTCGTAGGGCACGATCACGGTGGCGCGCGGCTCGCTCACGGTGCCCGCACGGTTGACCGAGTAGACCCTGATGGTCATCTTGGCACGGGGCGTGCGGTCCGGCTCGGGAACGGTAGTTTGCATGCTGTCGGCGCTCCTCAGCAGCGTTGGCCATGCCCCGGGGCCGTTCGCGCGGCCGCCGGGGTCAACTGTCGTTACCGCCGGAATCGTTGCCTGGCTCCCTCGGACGGAGGAACCACCCCCAACGGGCACTTCAGGACGTCCTGAACGCAGTAGAACGTCCCTAGGAACGTCTCGATCCCTGAGGGAGACTGCATGCCGAACGAGAGGCTGAGGGCTGTCATGGCAGCGGGAGGCTGGACCTATGAAGCCCTTGCGGCGAAGACCGAGGTGGATCCCAAGTCCGTCGAGCGATGGGTCAATCTGAACCGAGTACCGCGGCGGACTACCGCCTTACGCGCCGCGGAAATCCTGGGAGAAGACGTGCACGCCCTGTGGCCCGCCATCCGGCAACCTCGCAAAGCCCGCGGTGTCAGCCCCGACCTCGAAGCGCTGTACACGCAACGCGCCGACCTGCCCGTCTCCGTGTTCATCGACCTCTTCGAGCAGGCTCGCCAGCGCATCGACGTTCTTGTCTACGCTGCCGTCTTCCTCCACGAGGCCTATCCGAAGCTGAACACGCTGCTGACCGAACGGGCGGCCGAGGGCTGCACCGTGCGGATCGCGGTCGGCGACGCCGACAGTCCCAACGTCCGGCAGCGCGGACGGGAGGAGCGCTACGGCCACGGCATCGACTCCCGCTGCCGCCTTGCCCTGATGCACTACCAACCGCTGGCCGGCACAGCCGGCATCGAGCTACGCACCCACGGCGCAACGCTGTACAACTCCCTGTACCGTGCCGATGACCAGATGCTCGTCAACACCCACGTGTGGGGCGTCAACGCGTACGCGGCTCCCGTATGGCATCTGCGGCGCAGCACCGAGGGGGGCATGTTCGACACGTACGCCGCGAGCTTCGACGCGGTGTGGGACACGGCCCGGCCGGTGGAGGGATAGCCGATGGCGCGTACGGAGTACTACGACGATCCCAACGCCCCCAAGCCGAACAGCCTGGTAGTCGCCGCTTCGGCGGTGGTCACCGACGAGGCGGGGCGCATCCTGCTCCAACGCCGCCGGGACAACGGGCTGTGGGCGCTGCCGGGTGGCGGCATGGAGATGGACGACTCGCTGCCGGGCACGGCCGTGCGCGAGGTGAAGGAGGAGACCGGCCTGGACGTCGAGATCACGGGCCTTGTGGGCACCTACACCGATCCACGGCATGTGATCGCCTACACGGACGGCGAGGTTCGGCGCCAGTTCAACGTGTGCTTCACCGCCCGCATCACGGGTGGGGAACTGGCGCTCTCCGACGAGTCGATGGAGCTGCGGTTCATCGCCCCGGACGAGTTGGGGACGCTGCCCATGCATCACACACAGCGGCTGCGCATCCGGCACTTCCTCGAGCGCCGTCGCGAGCCTTACCTGGGGTAAAGGGTGGGCACGACCCTCCGTTGTCAGTGCGCCCTGTTACAACAGATGCACAGTGCACATTGGCGTGCGGTCGAGGGGGTCGTGGTGGCGCAGGCACGGGAGCAGGGCAAGCCCATTGCCGGGGTGTACGAGAAGCTGATCACCCAGCGGGTACACGATGAGCTGGGGCAGCTCGAGGCCATGGGGTGGAAGGCCATCGACGCACCGGTCAGCGAAGAGTCCTCCCCCCATGTGCTGGCGCGTCACATCAGCGAAGTGATCACCCACAGGCTCAACCAGCTCCCGCCGGACAAGCATGTGCCCTTCGCCAACCGGCTCCTTAGGTCACTGGCGGCGGACACCCTCGCTCAGAGCGACCCCGAGCCCATAAGCACACTCGTGGAAGGCCCGCGGCAACTGCTGGCGCTGGCCCAGCAGGAGGCACCGGGGGCCTACGCCGTCCGCCCGCTCACCCCGCTGTCCGAGACATCTCTCCTCACCAACTCGCCGGAAGACCTCAGCCTGGGCGCCGAGCTGCGGGCCGAGCTCGCGACCGCTGACCGCATCGACCTGATCTGCGCCTTCGTGAAGTGGTACGGGATCCGGGTCCTGGAGGACGCGCTGCGCGCCGCCAAGGAACGGAACGTGAAGATCCGGGTCATCACGACCACGTACATGGGTGCCACCGACCGTCACGCCCTCGACCGTCTGGTCCGGAACTTCGGTGCCACGGTGAAGGTCAACTACGAGACGAGATCCACGCGCCTGCACGCCAAGGCATGGCTTTTCGGGCGTGACACCGGCTTCGACACCGCCTACGTCGGCAGCTCCAACCTGTCCCGAGCCGCACTGCTCGACGGCCTGGAGTGGAACGTACGGCTGTCGTCCGTCGCCACGCCCGCGGTACTGGACAAGTTCGAGGCGACGTTCGACGCGTACTGGAACGACACCGCCTTCGAGACATACGACCCCGACCTGCACAGCGAGCGTCTCGACGAAGCCCTGGCCCAGGCCGGCGGCCGCACACAGGGCACCGATCTGAGAATCAACCTCTCAGGTCTCGCAGTGCGGCCGTTCCCCCACCAGCAGGACATGCTGGAGCGGCTCAGGGTCGAACGGGAGATCCGCGGACGCCACCGCAACCTACTGGTCGCGGCCACCGGTACAGGCAAGACGGTCATGGCCGCCCTCGACTATCGCAACCAGTGCGAGCGGTCGGCGAACGGGCGCCCGCGTCTGCTGTTCGTGGCCCATCGCAAGGAGATCCTCAACCAGTCGCTGCGCACATACCAGGAAGTGCTGGTCGACGCTTCCTTCGGTGAGCTGCTGCACGAGGGCGAGGATCCCCGCGAGTGGAGTCACGTCTTCGCCAGCGTCCAGTCGCTCAACCTCCGGCGCCTTGAGCAGTTGGCTCCCGATCACTTCGACATCATCGTCATCGACGAGTTCCACCACGCCACGGCAGCGACGTATCGCCGGGTGATCGACCACTTCGAACCCAAGGAGCTGCTGGGCCTGACCGCGACTCCGGAGCGAATGGACGGGCTCAACGTCCAGGACGAGTTCTTCGAGGGGCGCATCGCCGCCGAGATGCGGCTGTGGGAAGCCCTGGAGAACGACCTGCTCTGCCCCTTCCACTACTTCGGCATCCCGGACGGCACGGACCTGAGAAACCTGGGCTGGCAGCGGGGCACATACGCTGATCAGGGCCTCGACAACCTGTACACGGGCAACACGGCTCGTGGCCGGATCGTGCTGAAGCAGATCCGGGACAAGGTGTCCAACCCTGGCGCCATGCGGGCACTCGGTTTCTGCGTGAGCAAGGCACACGCCCGCTTCATGGCGGACTTCTTTCGCCAGGCCAACTTCAAGGCGATGGCGCTCGACAGCGACTCACCCGATGACGTGCGCGCCCAGGCACTACGCGACCTCCGCGACGGCCAGCTTCAGGTGATCTTCTCCGTCGACCTGTTCAACGAGGGCCTCGACATCCCCGACGTCGACACACTGCTCCTTCTCCGCCCCACCAACAGCGCCACGATCTTCCTCCAGCAACTGGGACGCGGTCTGCGCCGAACCGCGACCAAACCGGTCCTCACCGTGCTCGACTTCATCGGCCAGCACCGGGCGGAGTTCCGCTTCGAGGAGCAGTTCCGCGCACTGACGAACCTGTCCCGCAACCGCCTCGTCGACCACATCGAGCACGACTTCCCGCAGTTGCCGTCCGGCTGCCAGATCATCCTGGAAGGCAAGTCGAAGGAACTGGTCCTCGACAACATCCGAACCCAACTGGGCGCCACCGTGAAGACACTGGCGAAGGAGGCCAGGGCCTTCAGCACTCCGCGTCTAGCCGACTACCTCCGGGAAAGCCGCCGGGAGATCAAGGAGCTGTACAAGAACGGCAACTCATGGACGACGGTCCTGCGGCGCGCCGGCATGCTCGATGAAACCGCACCCCAGGGTGAGGACTCCCTGCTCAAGCGCGTCCACGCGTTCCTCCACGTGGACGATCCGGAACGCGCTCAGGCCTACCTGCACCTCCTCGAGGACGACGCTCCGAGATACGAGGACCTCGACGCCACACACCAGTCGTACGCCCGCATGCTGTTCTTCAACCTCTGGGACAACGCGGGTGGCTTCAAGGGCTTTCAGGAAGGCCTCGAGTCGCTGCGCCGCCAGCAGACGTTCCGCGACGAACTCAGGCAGGTTCTGTCGTACGTCATCGATCAGGCGGACCACTTCCCCATCCCGCTGACCGGACGCCTCAGCCAGGCACCGCTGAAGGTACACAGCTCCTACAACCGCTCCGAAATCCTTGCGGCCCTCGGTGTGGCCCGCTTCGGCGGCCAGATGCCTCGGTCCTGGTCGCAAGGTGTCCAGTGGACCGAGGAGTTCCAGACGGATGCCCTGTTCATCACCTCGGAGAAGAACGAGAAGGACTTCTCCCCCACGGTCCGCTACAAG
The DNA here is from genome assembly GCF_053589015.1 of Streptomyces sp. NPDC003393. Classification (NCBI taxonomy): domain Bacteria; kingdom Bacillati; phylum Actinomycetota; class Actinomycetes; order Kitasatosporales; family Streptomycetaceae; genus Streptomyces; species Streptomyces sp. NPDC003393. The sequence goes on from NZ_JBSFRB010000009.1 coordinate 57,973, forward strand.
GATTACGCACTCAGCCCGACCCTCTTCCACTGGGAATCCCAGAACGCGACGGCCGCCGACTCACCCACCGGGCTGCGCTATCGGCATCACAAGCAGCGCGGCAGCCATGTACTGCTGTTCCTGCGCCGCTACAAGAACTCCGACATAGGCAAGTCCCAGCCTTGGATGCTCCTGGGCCCTGCAACCTATGAGGACCACACCGGCAGCAAGCCCATGGCCATCAAGTGGCGCCTGAAACACGCACTCCCGGCAGACGTGTGGACGTACTCGGCCATCACGGCGAGTTAGCCAGGGCGATCCGAGCGGGTCCACCGATGGTGCCCGCTCGCCCATCGACGGACCCCAAGCCTTGCAGGAGCCCTACGCCGCCAAGGCTCGGACCGAAGCCGAGCCATGCACCGCCCGGTAACCCGGTTGCGACCGACTTGGCCACCTGAGTGAAGATGCCCGCATGAGTGATGAGACGGATGCGGTACGGGCAGCGATCGCGGGCGAACTGCGCCTCATGGACCCCGAGGTGCGCGCGTCGCGCTCGCTTGCCCGGCGACTCCTGGACCCTGAGTTCGTGGAGGTCGGCGCTTCGGGACGGCGGTGGACGTATGACGAGATGCTCGCCGCGATGCCCGAGATGGACGGTGCGGTGGAAAGCGGTCCACGGTACGAGCCTTCAGGATTCACCGGTGTCCTGCTGGCTCCCGGGCTGGTGCACGTGACCTACGAGACCGTACTGGACGGAAACCGGGTACGGCGCAGTTCGCTCTGGCGCAAGCAGGGTGCAGACGCGACCTGGCGGATGTACTACCACCAGGCCACGCCCGTCCCGTTCGGCAGCGTGTGATCGCGAGTCTCGGAGAGTGATCGTTCCGGAATTCCGGGGTGCGCGCGCGTTCGAACTCAGCTGACGCCTGTGCCGCAGTCGGTGCGGATGACGGCGCTGGCTGCCGTGGAGTCGTCCGCCTCGATGCCCGCGACCTCGACCGTCACCGCGAGTCGGTAGTTGTACGTGCCGACCCGTCCGTCCGGGCAGGGCACCGAGACCAGCCCGTGGTCCTGATGCTGCTGACGCGTCCAGGCGGTGTGGCCGGGCTTGCTGTAGCCGCGCCAGCCTGACCAGCTGTCCCGCTGGATCTCGTAGCGCTGTCGCATGCGTGCCGGACGTTCGGAGCAGCGGGTGCGGAAGCCGGCGGAGTGGATCCGGGCGCGCGGCTCGGCTCCGCCCAGGACGATCTCACCGTCCTGGCCGATCCGCGAGACGCTGGTGGTGCACCACCAGCCGTGCACCTTGATGATCCGGACGTTGTCGCATTCGAACTGGCTGCCAGGCGCACGGTAGTCGGTGGTCCGTACCGCCTTGGGGTCTTTCGGCGCGGCGCCGACATCGCCGATGGTCATGCGCAGGGAACCGTCGGCCAGTTCCTCGGCCCGCCACGCAATCTTCGTCTGAAGGGGCCGGGGGGTGGCGGACGAGCCGGCCGTGCGGGAAGTCGCGCTGTGGGAGGCACAGGGGGCCGCCGTTACCGGGAGCGCTCGGGGGTGTGCGGCCCTGGACCCGGACCGGCAGCCGGTGACGGCGACGAGGGAGCCCACCGCTATGACGGTCAGGACGGTGCGGTTCATCAATGCTCTCCCCAGGGCGTTCGGCGCTCCTTGATCCTGGCCTGTCCGGTGCGGCGGGCCCAGATCCGATCTCTTTCGTGACACGGGCGCAACGTACCGGCCGGCCGTCTGCCTTGGCTGCACGGTGCCGGCGTGCGACACACCTCCCTCGTACACCTCCACAACACCGCCACACTCCCGGAGTTGACCGCCGCCGCCTGCCTCACCTGGTCGAACACGGTGGCCACCGCCAGTGGTTCAGCGCCTTCTGGCGGTGGCCGGAGGCTCCGTGGGCGTGACCGTAGGTCCGTGGGGGTGCCCGTGGGTGTTACCGGACCGCGGGCAGTTCCGCCCTGCCGAACAGCAGCGCGTAGCCCGGCGGGAGTTGGGCCAGGATGCGGTTCAGCAGGTTCGGGTCCAGCATGTCGGCCAGGACGCTCAGGACCGAGCTGACGTCCCAGCGGGCCGTGGCCGGGGTGGAGCCCTCGATGCGGGCCGCCGCCGTCTCGACGAACTCCGGTGCGGTGAGGGGACGGGTGACCGGGATCTGGGAGGCGATCAGCCGCGCCGCTTCCCGGGGGAGGGTCTGGGCCAGGTCCACTCGCTCCTCGCCGGTCACATGGCCACCCAGGGCCGAGAGGACGATGCGGGTGATCCGTTCGGCCTCCGCTCTCGTCGCGTACTGGCCGGCGTCCCTCACCTTCTCGGTCAGCTCCCGCCACCGGCGCTGTTCCACCGGTTCGTCACCGCGCGCGGCGTTCGCCCCGCGCCTCGCCGTCTCGACCGGTGCCGTCGTCGCGATCATTCTGTCGTCTCCTCCGCATGGGTCCGTCCGGGCAGGGACACGTCACGGCGGCGCCCGCGGGGGTGCCACAGCGGCACCAGGTCCGCGGGACGCCTCTTGCGAGCCGCTTTCGCCGCGGCCGCCGGCTCGGGTGCTCAGCCGGTCAGCTGCTTGCGTCCGCCGCCTCCGGTGATCTGGATCTTGCGCGGCTTGGCCTCTTCGGCCACCGGGATGCGCAGTGTGAGGACGCCTGCCTCGTACGACGCGTCGATGCGTTCGGTGTCGAGGGTCTCGGCCAGGAACAGCCGGCGGGTGAACGTGCCCGTCGGACGTTCGGCGACGATCAGTTCGGCGTCCTCCGGGGCGGGGGACCTGCGCTCGGCGCGGACGGTGAGCACGCTGCGTTCGACGTCGATGTCGATGGTCTCCGGGTCGACTCCTGGGAGGTCGACATGGACCAGGAAGTCGTCTGCGGAGCGGTAGGCCTCCATGGCCATCCCGCCGGGACGGTCCGGGCCGAAGACCTGCTGCGCGAGGTGGTCGAACTCGCGGAACGGGTCGGAACGCATGAGCATCACGGGTCACTCCCCTCGTGCGGCACTGTTGTGCGATGCCCTACGTCCCCTTATATAGCTCGCAGGACGAAAACTTGACAAGCCCGGACTCAGGTTCGCGCGGTGGCCGCACGCGGAGGTGCGGATCAGGCGGGGTCGGGCGCCGGGGCCCGCGCTGGGGCCGGCCTCAGACCCGGACCCGGCCGCGGCCGAGCCCGGGCCCGGCTGCACCGAGGCCCAGGTTCGGCCGCGGCCGGCCCACGGCCCGGTCGCGTCCAGGCCTGGTGTCAGCCGAACATGCCCGGCTGGTAGTCGCCCGCCGGCTGCTGGACGATGACGTTCACGCGGTTGTAGGCGTTGATGAGGGCGATCAGGGAGACCAAGGCGGCCAGTTGGTCCTCGTCGTAGTGCTTGGCGGCGTTCTCCCAGACCTCGTCGCTCACGCCGCCGGCCGCGTCCGCGATCCGGGTGCCCTGCTCGACCAGTTCCAGGGCGGCGCGCTCGGCGTCGGTGAAGACCGTCGCCTCGCGCCAGGCCGCGACCAGGAGAAGGCGCTGCGCGTCCTCCCCGGCGTGCAGGGCGTCCTTGGTGTGCATGTCGGTGCAGAAGCCGCAGCCGTTGATCTGGCTGGCGCGGATCTTCACCAACTCCTGTGTCGCGTGCGGCAGCGTCGAGTCCGACAGGACCTTGCCCGCGGAGTTGATGTAGCGGAGGAACTTGTTCGCGACGTCGTTTCCGAAGAGGTTGATACGGGCTTCCATCGTGGGCTCCTTGCTCGGCGTTCGGTTCGTTGCTTCGTCGCTCGTGCTTCGTCGCTCGTTGTTCGTTCACTGGTCGCCGTTCCGGCGTTGCACAGGTACGACGGAGGCCGGTCCCGGTGTGTGACAGCTCCGCCCGGACAATCGATGTGACCTGCGTCTCATCCGGCGGGCGGGCGGCTCGCGGTCCGGAGGGGCGGCCGATCGGCGCACGGTTGTACGGGTTAGCCTCGGTTTGCTCGACTTCTGTTCGATGTTTTCGGGAGGCAGTGATGGCGAAGGTCGCGGCGAAGGTACCCCCGGCGGTGGTCGCCGCCGGTGGGCTCGTCGGCGGGTACGGCGTGGCCCGGTGGACCAAGAAGCGGCAGCTGGGCGGGGCCGTACTGGCCGTCGCCGGGGCGGCCGCCGCACAGCAGTGGCGGCAGCGGGCGGGCGGGAAGGCGGCCGGGGCGCTCACCGCCGCCTACGTCGCCGCGTTCGCCGGGTCGCACCCGCTGGCCAAGAAGATGGGCGCCTGGCCGTCCGTGTTCACCGTCGCGGGTGCGGTCGCACTCGCCTCCTGGGCCGTCGCCGACCGGCGCCAGCCGTAGGCGCGGGTTCCGGTTCCGGCCCGGCGTCAGGTGGCCCGCCGTCGATCAGGCCCGCCGCCGTCACAGGTCAGGTGCGCCGCCCGGCCAGGCCCGCCGTCGGGTCAGGCCGGTCTCGACGACGGGGGTGTGACGTCCGGGGGCGTGCTGCCCGGTTGGCCCCCGCCCTTGGTGGCCGCCTTCGCCTTCTGCGCCACCGCCGTCAGCGGCTTGGCGATGTCCTCCAGGGAGCGGCGTTCGGCGGCGACCGCGAGGAAGGCGGCCACCAGGCCGGCCGCGCACATCAGCGCGGCGCCGATGGAGAAGGCGAGGACCGTGTCGCCGACCCTGCCGGTGCCGGTGAGGTCGGCGAAGAGCAGCGGTCCGCTGATGCCGCCGGCCGCGGTGCCGATGGAGTAGAAGAAAGCGATGGACATCGCCCTGGTCTCCATCGGGAAGATCTCGGAGACGGTCAGATAGGCGCTGGAGGCGCCGGCCGAGGCGAAGAACAGCACCACGCACCAGCAGACCGTCAGCGTGACGGCGCTCAGCACGCCGCTGTGGAACAGCCAGGCCGTGCCGAAGAGGAACACGCCGGACAGCAGATAGGTGGAGGAGATCATCACCCGGCGGCCGACCGCGTCGAAGAGCTTGCCCAGCAGCAGCGGGCCCATGAAGTTGCCGACCGCGATGACGGCGAAGTAGTAGCCGGTGTGGTCGGCGGGGACGTCGAAGAACTTGGTCAGGATGGCGCCGAAGCCGAAGGTGATCGCGTTGTAGAGGAAGGCCTGGCCGATGAAGAGCGAGAAGCCGAGGACGGCCCGCCTGCGGTAGTCGGCGAAGACGGTGCGGGCGATCTCGACGAAGCTGATGCTCTTGCGCTGGTGGATGGTGATCTCGCCGTGCGGCTCGGGCAGCGACTCACCCCTCTCCGCCTCGACGCGGCTCTCGATGTCGGCCACCACCTCCTCGGCCTCGCGGTCCCGGCCGTGGATCAGCAGCCAGCGCGGGCTCTCGGGGACATGGCGGCGGACCAGGAGGATCACCAGGGCGAGGACGGCGCCCAGGGCGAACGTCATCCGCCAGCCGACGTCGGCGGCCAGGATGCCGGTGTTCAGCGCGAGGATCGACAGCAGGGAACCCGCCACGGCGCCGACCCAGAAGCTGCCGTTGATGATCAGGTCGACGCGTCCCCGGTAGTTCGCGGGGATCAGCTCGTCGATCGCGGAGTTGATCGCCGCGTACTCACCGCCGATCCCGAAGCCCGTCAAGAAGCGGAAGAGGAAGAACCACCAGGCCTGGAAGGAGATCGCGGTCAGCGCCGTCGCCGCGAGATACACCGCCAGGGTGATCATGAAGAGCTTCTTGCGGCCCCAGCGGTCGGTCAGCCGGCCCCAGAAGAGGGCGCCGATGCAGGCGCCCGCCACATAGAGGGCCGCCGCCACACCCGTGACCTGACCCGAGGTGATCGACAGCCCGCTGCCGGGCTCCGACAGCCGGCCGGCGATGTTGCCCACGACGGTGACTTCCAGGCCGTCGAGGATCCACACGGTGCCGAGACCGACGACGATCGTCCAGTGCCAGCGCGACCAGGGGAGGCGGTCGAGCCGGGCGGGAATGCTGGTGGTCACGGTACGGCCGGTGGCGGCTTCGGCGGTGGCCATGGGCTCCCTCCTCGTCGAGCGGAACGCCATGCGGGTTCCCCCCGAGTGAACGGATCACGCCAGGGGCACCGCCGACCGGCCTATCCGGCCGTCGCAAACCGGCCACGGCCCCCGGCCCACCCTGTCTCCACGCTCGTTCGCCCTACGCCCCCAGCACCCGCGTCACCGTGTAGATCAGCAGCCCCGCCAGCGAGCCCACCACCGTGCCGTTGATGCGGATGAACTGGAGGTCGCGGCCGATGTGGGCCTCGATCTTGCGGGTGGTGTGCTCGGCGTCCCAGCTCGCCACCGTGTCGGTGATCAGGGAGGTGATCTCCTTGCGGTACGTCGTCACCACGTAGACCGCCGCGCCCTCCACCCAGCGGTCCACCTTTCCCTGCGCCTTGGGGTCCACGGCCATCCGGGAGCCCAGGGAGAGCAGCGAGGCCCGCACGCGCAGGCGCAGCTCGCTCCGCTCGTCCTCCGCCGCCGCGACGATCATGGATCGTACGGCCGTCCAGGCGGACGCGATCAGGTCCTGGACCTCGCCCCGGCCCAGCACGTCGCCCTTGAGCCGCTCCACCCGCGCGCGCGTGTCGCTGTCGGACTGGAGGTCGGAGGCGAAGTCGGTGAGGAAGCGGTCCAGCGCACCGCGCGCGGGGTGGCCGGGCATGTCCCGCATCTCGGTGACGAAGCGCAGCAGTTCCTTGTAGACGCGCTCCCCGACCTTGCGGTCGACGAACTTCGGGGTCCAGCCGGGCGCACCGCCCTGCACCGCGTCCATCACGGAGTCGCCGTGCAGCACCAGCCAGTCGTGCGCACGTGTGACGACCAGGTCCACGGCGCGTCTGTGGCCGCCGTCGGCGACGATCTTCTCCAGCATCTTGCCGAGGCCGGGCGCTATCTCCTGCGCGCCCGCCCGGCGGGTGATCGCCTCGCCGACCACCGCCTGCACATCCGAGTCGCGCAGCACCGTCAGGGCGCCGCGCAGCGCGGTGGCCAGCTCGGCCGTCACCCGGTCCGCGTGCTCCGGGCGGGCGAGCCAGGCGCCCAGGCGGCTGCCGATCCCCACGGCGCGCAGCCGCAGCCGTACGACGTCCTCGGAGAGGAAGTTCTCGCCGACGAACTCACCCAGTGAGACGCCGAGCTGGTCCTTCTTGGTGGGGATGATCGCGGTGTGCGGGATGGGCAGGCCCAGGGGGTGGCGGAACAGGGCGGTGACGGCGAACCAGTCGGCGAGCGCGCCCACCATGCCCGCCTCGGTCGCCGCGGCGACGTAGCCCGCCCAGGCGCCCGCGCCCTGGTGCTCGGACCACTTGGCCAGGACGTAGACCACGGCCACGAACAGCAGTAGTCCGGTCGCGGTCAGCTTCATCCGGCGCACACCGCGCCGGCGCTCCTCGTCGGCGGGGCTGAACACGGTCATCGCGCGACGCGGGACGGCGGCCTCGGCCTCCGCCTGCGCCTGCGCCGCTTCCGGGCCGGCCTGTGTCGTTGGTTCCATCCACCGTTCCATCCACTCGACCCGTTCGGCTCCGATCCGTTCGGCTCCGATCCGGTCGGCTCCGATCCGGTCGGTTCCGAGTCGGTCCACCCGTCCGGTCGGCCGGTCCGATCCGATCGATCGGACCACTCCGGTCGATCGGTCCGCTCCGGTCGATCGGTCCGATGCGGTCCGCCGGTACGCCAGTCCTCCGGTTCGCTCCGGCCGGTCCTCCGACTCGCTCCGGTCAGTCGTCCGGCTCGCTCCGGTCAGTCGTCCGGCTCGCTCCGGTCAGTCGTCCGGCTCGCTCCGATCCGCTTCGATCCGCTCCATCCCGGTCCGTAGGGTCCCGGCCGCAACCGGGGTACTCCGGAGCCTGCGGGTCCACCCGTTCGATGATCGCCCGCGGGCCCCGTACACAATTGTCCCTGCCTGACCGACTCCCGGAACGCGACAGAAGTTCCCGGCGTCTGTCGGATGAGGAGCGGAGCGCCGGGCTCCCGCCCGCCGGAGGAGAGCATCACCCATATGACCAGGCCTCACGGCTACGGCCTGCTCGCCGCGATCGTCGCGCTGATCGTGGCCGCTTCCGCCGCTCTGTACGGCGTGCTCGCCTCCGACGACGGCACGTCCGAGGACCACCTCGCCCCCCGGCACGGCCCGCACGACTCCGCCGCACCCGCCTCCACCGCCGTGTGGGTGGGAGCTTGGGCCGCCGCCCCTGCCGCCGCCGAACCCGGCACGGAGCCCGCCGGCATGGTGAACCGTTCGGTGCGCAACGTGGTGCACACGAGCGTCGGGGGTACGAGTGCCCGAATAACCCTGTCCAATCTCTACGGCCAGTCGCCGCTGAGCATCACCCACGCCTCGATCGCCGTCGCCGCCCGAGGCACCCGCACCCGCACCGGCACCGCGGCCGCCGCCCCGGGCACGATGCGACGGCTCACCTTCTCCGGCGCGCCGAGCGTCGTCGTCCCGCCGGGCGGGCAGGTGGTCAGCGACGCCGTCCGCATCGCCGTGCCGCAGGACGCGGACGTCCTGGTCACCACCTACTCCCCCACCCCCTCCGGCCCGGTCACCTACCATCCGCGCGCCCGCCAGACCTCCTACCTCGCCCAGGGCGACCACACCGAGGACACCACCGGCACGCCGTACACCGAGCGGACGCCGTACTGGCGCTACCTGACCGCACTGGACCTGCTCGGCGACCGGGCGGACGGGACCGTCGTCGTCCTCGGCGACTCGATCACCGACGGCATCACCTCGACCGCCGACGCCAACCACCGCTGGACCGACGTCCTGGCGGAGCGGCTGCGCGCCGCCGTCGCCGCGGGCCGGGACGTGCCCCGCTACAGCGTCGTCAACGAGGGCATCAGCGGCAATCGGATACTCGCCGACGGGCCCGGTCGGCCGGCGGACAACCCCAGCGGGCCGCGCCGCTTCTCCCGGGACGTGCTGGAGCGCACGAACGCCCGCGTCGTCGTGGTCGACCTCGGCATCAACGACATCCTGCGCGACCGGCAGCCGCCGGCCCCGGCGAAGATCGTCGCCGGGCTGCGGGCCCTGGTGCGGCAGGCCCACGCGCACGGGCTCAAGGTCGTCGGCGCGACCCTGACGCCCGTCGGGGGCCGCCCCGAGTGGACGGCGGCCCGGGAGGCGGTGCGGCAGCAGGTCAACGACGCCGTCCGGGCCGGCGGGGTGTACGACGCCGTCGTCGACTTCGACCGGGCGCTGCGGGACCCCTCCGACCCGCACCGGCTGCGCGCGGTGTACGACTCCGGGGACCATCTGCACCCCAGCGACCAGGGGTATCGCAGGATGGGCGCGGTGTTCGACCTCGAGGACCTGCGCGCGGCGGTACGGACCGGGGTCTGAGCCGCCGGACGACGCGGACGGGGTCCGGGACGGCGACGGCGCGGACGGGGAGCGGGACGGGATTCGGGACGGCGGTGACGCCGGTGACGCCCACGGGAGTACCGGACGGCGACGGCGGCGACGCGGGTGCGGGACGCCGGGGCGTCAGTGGTGGCCGTGGTGACGGCGGCGGTCGCGCTGCTCCCAGCGCTCCTCGCGGCGGGCCGCCTGGAGTTCGCGGCGCTCGGCCCGGCGGTCCAGTCTCTCCTGGCGGCGCTCTTCCTTCAGGCGCAGCCGTTCCGTCCGGGTGAGCTTGCGCTCCACGCCCACGCCGCCCCAGAAGGCGAAGCCCGTCACGATCACGCGCGGGGCGCCCGGCTCCCCCGGTACGCCCTCCTCACGGTGGTCGAAGCCGCCCATGATGCCGATGCCGCGCACGATCACCTCGACGCCGGGCGGCACGATGATCTGCATCCCGCCCATGATCGCCACACAGTTGATCTCGACGTCGCGGTCGGCGAAGTTGGCCTCGCGCAGGTCGATCTCGCCCCCGCCCCAGAACGCGAAGCAGTTGAACCGCTTGGGCACGGTCCAGGCACCCTTGCGCTGGAACCCGGACATGACGGCGACGGCCCACGACGAGGAGCCCTCACCGCCGACCACGCGGCCCGCCCAACTCCCGTTCTCCGCAGGCGCCTTGTGCAGGGACACCGCAGGGGCGGCGGCCTGCGCGGCGGGCAGGTCACGGGTGAGCGGGGCCAGTTCCCCGTAGGTGCGCGCCTTGTAGGCCCCCTCCAGGCGCTCCTCGAACTCCGCCATGTCCAGGCGTCCTTCGGCGAGGGCGTCCCGCAGGACCTCGGCGACTCGTTCACGATCGGCGTCGGAGGCGCGCAGCTCCGGGGCATCGTCGGTCATGGGGAGCAGCCTACGAGTTCCCCGCGCGCCAGGCTACGACACCGCACGCTCCGCACCGGCCGGCGAACCAGCGTACATCTTGGCGATCACCGCCTCGATGTCCGGCTCCCGCACCGACAGGTCCACCAGCGGGTACCGGTCCGCGATCCGCGCCACCAGCGGCGCCGCCGACTCGGCGGCCGGGAAGGCCAGCCACTGCCGGGGCCCCTCGACGCGCACCACCCGCGTGCCCGGCACCTCGATCGGCGGCAGTTCCCGCTCCAGGTCGACCACGAGCGTGCGTTCGCTCTCGCCCGCCTCGTGCAGTCCGGCGAGGGGCCCGTCGTACATCAGGCGGCCGTGGTCGATGACCATCACCCGCGAGCACAACTGCTCGATGTCCTGGAGGTCGTGCGTGGTCAGCAGCACCGTCGTCCCGTGCTCGGCGTTCAGGTCGCGCAGGAACCCGCGCACTTTGGCCCTGCTGATGACGTCCAGTCCGATGGTCGGCTCGTCCAGGTAGAGGACGTCCGGGTCGTGCAGCAGGGCCGCCGCGATGTCCCCGCGCATGCGCTGGCCGAGGGAGAGCTGGCGCACGGGGACGTCCAGCAGGCCGGCCAGTTCGAGGAGTTCGACACAGCGGTCGAGGTTCTCGCGGTAACGGGCGTCGGGGATGCGGTACATGCGGTGCATCAGCCGGTAGGAGTCGATCAGCGGCAGGTCCCACCACAGCGTCGTGCGCTGCCCGAACACCACCCCGATGCGCTGCGCGAGCCGGGTCCGCTCACGGGAGGGGTCGATGCCGGCGACGCGCAGCCGGCCGCCGCTGGGGGTGAGAATGCCCGTGAGCATCTTGATCGTCGTCGACTTGCCGGCGCCGTTCGGTCCGATGTAGCCGACCATCTCGCCGCGTGCCACGGAGAAGGAGATCCCGTCGACCGCGCGCACCCGCCGCCGCTCACGCTTGAGGAAACCGGTCTTCTTGCGCACGTCGAAGACCTTCTCGACGCGGTCGAGTTCGATGAACGCCCCGTCCGGCCCGCCGCTCCATCCGTCCCGTTCCATGGGCTCCACGTCCCTTCAGCTTCCCGTGCTCCGGTACGAGCGCAGCCCCACGCGCCAGGCGAGCCCCGCCAGCGCACAGCAGCCGGCCGCCACCAGCGGCGAGGCGAACGCCGTCCACCACGGCAGCGCCAGCGGATACGGCCGCCCGAGCACGTAGCTCGCGGGCAGCCAGTTGACGAACGCCAGCGGCAGCACGAACGTCACCCCGCGCACCAGCTCCCGCGCGAACACCGTCGGCGGATACTGGAGCAGCGTGGTGCCGCCGTAGGTGAAGGCGTTCTGCACCTCGGAGGCGTCCTGTGCCACGAACTGGAAGGCCGCCCCGGCGACGAACACCGCGCCGAAGATCCCCGCACCACCCAGCATCATCAGCGGCATCAGCAGCACCTTCGGGGCCGTCCAGTGCACGTCCAGCGAGCCGAGGCCGTAGGCCAGCACGAGGGCGCCCTGCGTGACACGGCCCAGGCGCCGCAGCGCGAACCGGTCCGCGGCGACCTGCGCGAGCACCGGGGCCGGGCGCACCAGCAGCGTGTCCAGCGTGCCGTCGCGCACCCGCCGGCCCAGCCGGTCCATCGAGCCGATCGCGAGGTCGGCCAGCCCGAAGGAGATGCTGGTCAGCCCGTAGAGGAAGGCGATCTCCGGCAGCGTGTAGCCGCCGAGGGCGTCCACGCGGGAGAACATCAGCAGGATCGCCACGAAGTCCAGCGCGGTCGCCGCGAAGTTCCCGAGCGTGGTCATGACGAAGGAGGCCCGGTAGGCCATCGTGGAGCGCAGCCACATCCCGGCGATCAGGCGGTAGGCCCGCAGACCGTCAGCCAGGCGGCTGCGGGACACGGGTCCGGGTGAAAGTGCGGGTGCCGGTGCGGCCTCGGTCTCCTCGTCCGCGGGGCGCCCCTGGGGTCCCACTCCTGTGATCTCAGCCACCTTGGACCACCACCCGCCGGGTCGCCGCCGACTGCAGCAGCCGCCCGGCCGCCAGCAGCGCCACCGCCCACGCTCCTTGGAACGCGTACGTGCTCAGCGGGTCGGCGTGCCCCAGCAGCACGTCGGCCGGGGCCTGCAGCAGCGAGGACCACGGCAGCGCCCGGACCACCTCGCCGAGCGCACCCGGGAAGACGTTCAGCGGCAGCAGCATCCCCGAGCAGAAGTACCCGGCCAGCCACGCCATCTGCACCACGCCGGTCCCGTCCATCAGCCAGAACGCGCTCAGCGCGACCAGGAACCTGATCCCGAAGCTCACCAGCATCGCCGGCAGCACGGCACCCAGGAACGCCGCCCAGGTCAGCGGATCGGTGGGCAGCGCCACCGGGAAGAACAGCGCCCCGAACACGAAGGGCACGATCCCGCGCCCCACCAGCTGGAACGTCGCGCGGCCCAGGTCGGCCGCCAGCCACCACAGCTGGAGGTCGGCGGGCCGGTACAGATCGACGGCGATGTCACCCGTACGGATGCGTTCCATCAGTTCGTCCTCGACGCCGCCGCCGCCGATCGCGAGCGTGGACAGAAAGGCCTGTCCCAGCCACACGTACGTCACGGCCTGCGCTCGGTCGTACCCGCCCAGGTGCGGGCGGACATCCCACAGCGCAAGGTACGTGTACACCAGAATCAGCCCGAAAACCGTGTTCGTGAACACCCCGGCCGCCGTGGCCGCCCGATACGTCGCGTACCGTCTGAATCCCCCCGCCGCGACGGCCGCGTACAACCGTCCAGCGCCCACGTCACGCCCTCCAAGGTCCGCCGACACCGAAGCGCAGGAGCCTAGTGCGCACGCGAGGCGACGTGCCACGCGTTTTCCGCCTCGGACAATTGCCCGAGACCGGGAACGGAACGCTTGGTACGAGAGTCTTCATCTGGGGGCGCACAAGGCGCATGAGGGCGTACGGCGACGTACGACGCGAAACAGGAGTCCGTGCACGAGATGAGCGACGAGCCGCAGCCGCAGGCCGAGCAGCCACAGGCGGAGGCCCAGCCGCAGCCGCGGTCCGCCGAACCGGAGGCGACCGCGGACCGGCCCGGCCCACCCCGGCCGCCGGAGCCCGCACCCGGACCCCGGCCCGCGACCGCGGGCGAGGGCACCGCCGGGACCGCCGACCGGGAGCCCGAGGGCTCCACGGGGCGGCACCCTGCCGGAGGCGCCGGAGAGGGTGCCGAGGGGACTGCCGGGGAGGATGCCGGGGGTTCCGCGGCCCGGGACGGCGCGGGAGCCGCCGGGCGGCGCGGCGCCGGATCGACGGCGCAGGACTCCGCCCGGACCGCCGGACAGGACCGCGACGAGTCCGCGGGCCGGAGCCGCGCGGAGGCCGGCGCGGGTGAGCGGCCGGGTGGCGCCCGCGGCGACCGATTCGAGAGGGCGGCCGGGAGCCCGGCGGGAGACGCGGACAGCTCCACCGCCGAGAGCACGGGCGCCTCGGCGGCGGATGGCGACGGCAGCCGGGGCGCCGCCGTGGACGAGCGCGCGCGTTCCGCCGAGGGAGGCGACACCGGGGCCGCCGGGCGGGGTGACGGCAACACCCCCGCGACCGACCGCGCCACGGCCGCCGACGCGCGGCCGGCCGGGGCACCCACGACGGGCGGGCGCCCCGGCGACCCCGCGGACCGCGACACGGGCGACCGCGACGAGGACCACCGCGGCACGGGCGACCGCGGGAAGCCCACGGGCCCAGCCGAGGACACCGCCGTCCTCAGGCCCTCATGGGCCGCCACCGGTCCCGGTGCCGCCACGAACCACGGCACCGGCAACCGCCACGACCCCGCCCCCGCCTCCGGAACGGAGGACACCACCGTCCTCAGGCCCTCATGGGCCGCAGGTGCCGGCGCTGCGGGCGGTCCCGGCGCGACCGCCCGCACGGGGGCCGCCGGCCAGGCCGGCCCGGTGGGCAGCCCCGCGGGCGGCCCACCGGCGGGCCGCCCGGCCACCCCCGGTACGGACGGGCCGGCGGCACAGCTCCCCGCCGACGGCGGTGGGAACGAGCGGCCCCAGCCGCCCCAGCGGCCCGAGCAGTCGAAGCGGAACAAGCGGAACAAGCGGACCGGATGGCGGCGGCTGGTGCCGACCTGGCGGATGCTTCTCGGCGGGTTCCTCACCGTCCTGCTGCTGGTGATCGGCGCGTTCATCCTCGGGTACTCCCTGGTCAAGATCCCGCCCGCCAACGCCCTGGCCATGAAGCAGGCCAACGTCTACCTCTACGCGGACGGCACCGAGATCGCCCGCGACGGCGACATCAACCGGGAGAACGTCACCCTCGCCCAGGTCTCCAAGGACGCCCAGCACGCCGTACTGGCCGCCGAGGACCGCGACTTCTACACCGAGTCCGCCGTCGACCCCAAGGCGATGATCCGCGCCGGCTGGAACACCGCCACCGGCAAGGGCAAGCAGTCCGGCTCCACGATCACCCAGCAGTACGTGAAGAACTACTACCTGGGGCAGGAACAGACCGTCACCCGCAAGGTGAAGGAGTTCTTCATCGCGATCAAGCTGGACCGCAACGAGTCCAAGGACAAGATCCTCGAGGGCTACCTCAACACCAGCTACTTCGGCCGCAACGCCTACGGCATCCAGGCCGCCGCCCAGGCCTACTACGGCGTCAAGGCCAAGGACCTCGACCCGGCCCGCGCCGCCTACCTCGCCGCGCTCGTCAACGCGCCCAGCGAGTACGACGTCACCGCGCACCCCGAGAACAAGGCCGCCGCCGTCGCCCGCTGGAACTACGTCCTGGACGGCATGGTCAAGGAGAACTGGCTCAGCGCCTCGGAGCGGGCCGGCCTGAAGTTCCCCATGCCGAAGGAGGCCACCGTCCCCACCAACATGGCCGGGCAGCGCGGCTACCTCGTCCGCGCCGTGAAGGACTACCTCGCCAAGAACCACATCCTCAGCGAGGACGAACTGGCCGCGGGCGGCTACCGCATCACCACCACGATTCAGAGGAGCAAGCAGAACGCCTTCGTCAAGGCCGTCGACGACCAGGTGATGAGCAAGCTGGACAAGAAGAACAACCCCGTCGACAAGTACGTCCGCGCGGGCGGCGCCGCCGTCGACCCCAAGACCGGCGAGGTCGTGGCGCTGTACGGCGGCATCGACTACGTCAAGCAGTTCACCAACAACGCCACCCGCAGGGACTTCCAGGTCGGCTCCACCTTCAAGCCGTTCGTCCTCACCGCCGCCGTCCAGAACCACTCCGACACCGCGGACGGCCGCCCCATCACCCCCAACACGATCTACGACGGCACCAACAAGCGGCCCGTGCAGGGCTGGAACGGCGGCTACTACGCCCCCGAGAACGAGGACCAGCGCTCCTACGGCAACATCACCGTCCGCGAGGCCACCGACAAGTCCGTCAACGCGGTGTACGCGCAGATGGCCGTCGACGTGGGCGCCGACAAGGTGAAGGACACCGCCATCGCCCTCGGCGTGCCCTCCGACACCCCGGAGCTGATCGGCAGCCCGTCCATCGCGCTCGGCGTGGCCCGGGCCAGCGTCCTCGACATGGCCGAGGCCTACGCGACCCTCGCCAACCACGGCAAGCACGGCACGTACACGATCATCAAGAAGATCACCAAGGACGGCGCCGACGTCGTGGAACTGCCCGAGCGGAGCGCCACGCAGGCCGTCAGCCGCGAGGCCGCCGACACCACCACCGCGGTCCTTCAGTCCGTCGTCCAGAACGGCACCGGCTCTCCCGCGCTGGCGATCGGCCGCCCGGCCGCCGCGAAGACCGGCACCGCCGAGAACGACCAGGCCGCCTGGTTCGCCGGCTACACCCCCGACCTGGCCACCGTGGTCTCCGTCATGGGCCAGGACCCGGTCACCGCCGCCCACAAGCCGCTCTACGGCGCCCTGGGACTGGCCCGGATCAACGGTAGCGGCCCGCCCGGCAGCATCTGGGCCCAGTTCATGGGCGACGCCCTGAAGAACACCCTGGCGTCCGACTTCGACCTCCGGGTGCAGCCCGGCGCCGACCGGACCCAGCCGCCGCCGTCCAGCGACACGGCGCAGACGCCCGGCACCGGCGACCAGGACAACGGCGGCACCACCGGCCCGGACACCGGCGACCAGGACACCCAGGGCCAGGACCAGGACCAGGGCTGGACGCAGGGCCAGACCGGCGGCACCACGGGCGACACCACCGGTACCCCCGGCGACACCACCGGCGGCGACACCACCGCGGGCACCACGACCACCGGAGGCACCGACACGGGCACCACCACAGGCGCGGGAGGCAGCACCCCGACCACCGGCGGCACCGGCGGATCCACCCCCACCACAGGCGGCGGCACCACCGGCGGCAACAGTCCGAGCGGCGGCGCCACCGGCGACGGCGGGACGACCACCGGCACCGACGCGGGCACCTGGGGAGGCCAGAACCCCCTGATGCCGGCCCACTAGAGGGCTTGTGGTGACAGTCCCGTCGTCCGCCCGGAGGGCGGGGCAGGCGGGACTGTCACCACACGTCCTAGTGCCCGGAGGTGACCTTCAGCCCCACCACGGCCACCAGCAGCAGACACACGAAGAAGATCCGGGCGGCGGTCGCCGGCTCCCCCAGCACCGCCATGCCGAGCACCGCCGCCCCGGCCGCCCCGATGCCCACCCACACGCCGTAGGCGGTGCCGATGGGCAGGGAGCGGGAGGCGTAGGACAGCAGCAGCATGCTCGCGACGATCCCCGCCCCGGTCAGCACGCTGGGGACGGGCCGGGTGAAGCCCTCGCTGTACTTCATCCCGATCGACCAGCCGACCTCCAGCAGACCGGCGACGACGAGCAGAACCCAGGCCACGACGGGCACCTCCGAGACGATTCACTGACGAACGGGGGTGCGTCGTCTTTGCCTGCATCCCGGTACGGCGCGTCTCGTCGGGCTTCTCCGAGACTAGCAAGCCGAACAAAACGGCCGAGCAGCACGACAAAGGGGCCGGCGACCACGGTCACCGGCCCCTCGGGCCCGGTCACTCACGGATGCGGACGGGCCTGGTCACTTCACAGATACAGACCGGTGGAGTCCTCCGACCCCTCGAACCGGTCCGCGGCCACGGCGTGCAGATCGCGCTCGCGCATCAGCACGTACGCGGTGCCGCGCACCTCCACCTCGGCCCGGTCCTCCGGGTCGAACAGGACCCGGTCGCCCGGCTCCACGGTCCGCACGTTCTGTCCCACCGCGACGACCTCCGCCCAGGCCAGCCGGCGCCCCACCGCCGCCGTGGCGGGAATCAGGATGCCGCCGCCCGAACGACGCTCGCCCTCGCCCGTCTCCTGCCGGACCAGCACCCGGTCGTGCAGCATCCGGATGGGCAGCTTGTCGTGATGGGTGCTGTGCTCGTTTCTGTTGGCGCTCACGCCTCGAACCTACCTGCCTTCAGCATGTCCGTCCGCCGCTGGGTCAGCCCCGGCGCCTGCGCGCGCCCAGGGCGAGCAGCCCGACGACTCCCACGGCGACCAGCGCGACCGGCACGATCCGCTCCAGGCGAGGCGCGCCGTCCCCGTCGAGGAACTGGGCGCGCACATCGCTGACGACCCGGTTGACCTGCACATAGGCCCGGCCCAGGGTGTGGTCGACCTGGGAGGTCACCTTGGCCGTGGCGTCCGCGACGATGGTCTTCGGGTGCACCCGCACGCCGATCTCGTCGAGCGTCTCGGCCAGCACCTCGCGACGGCGCCTGATGTCCGCCTCGATCTCAGCCGGGGTCCTGGTGTCCGCCGTGTCCGCCACCGTACCGCCTCCGCAGTCCACTGATGCCTGTTCAGTACAGTCTGTCAGCTTCGGCCGGAACGGCGCTGTCGGCACCCCCGGTTACGCTCGGACCGACACGGTATTGGCACGCACGAGGAGACGAGCTTCGATGACCGAGCGACTCCGGCCCGGGGACGTGGCCCCCGCCTTCACCCTTCCCGACGCCGACGGCAACGAGGTGTCGCTGGCCGACCACAAGGGCCGCAAGGTCATCGTCTACTTCTACCCGGCCGCCCTCACCCCCGGCTGCACCAAGCAGGCCTGCGACTTCACCGACAACCTGGACCTCCTGGCCGGCGCCGGCTACGACGTCATCGGCATCTCCCCCGACAAGCCGGAGAAGCTGGCGAAGTTCCGCGAGAAGGAGTCTCTGAAGGTCACCCTCCTCGCCGACCCCGACAAGCAGGTCACCGAGGCCTACGGCGCCTACGGCGAGAAGAAGAACTACGGCAAGACGTACATGGGCGTCATCCGCTCCACGATCGTCGTGGACGAGGACGGCAAGGTCGAACGAGCCCTGTACAACGTCCGGGCGACGGGCCATGTAGCCAAGATCATCAAGGATCTGGGCATCTGAGCAGCGGTTCCTCCCGCCGCCCGAGCGGCCCGTGCCGAGCAACCGGTACGGGCCGCTCCGCTTTCCGTGCGTGACTGTCCGATAACCGGTTCGTCACTCCGTACGGGCCACGAACACGCGGCGGAGAACGGAACACGGAGGGGCGCCATGGGAGGCCGTGCGTACGTCAACGAACGACTGGAGCAGGCAGAGGGCAGGTACAGCAGGGAACGGCTGGCACGGGCCGTCGCCGAGGCTCGCAACTGGGCGGACCTGCTCCGGCAGCTGGGACTTCCGGGTAGCGGAGGCCAACGGCGGGTGCTTCAGGAGAAAGTTGCCGCTCATGGGATCGACACGAGTCACTTCGTCAAACGCAGTCCGTGGCGCAAGTACGGGCAGCCGATCACGTTGCAGATCGACCACGTCAACGGTGACTGGCGCGACAACCGTCGAGAGAATCTGCGGTACCTGTGCCCCAACTGCCACTCGTTGACGGAGACGTGGTGTCGCCAGAAGGGAAGACGACCTCTCGCAGCGTAACGAGCCCTGGGCCCGTACACTGAACGCTGCCGGTCGAGCAGGACGACCATTTTGAGCGGCCGTGGCGGAATTGGCTTACGCGCAACACTTAGGATGTTGTGGGAGAGATCCCTTGAGGGTTCGAGTCCCTCCGGCCGCACCTCGCCCCACACCTTCGAACTGAAGGTGCGGGGCGCATTGGTCAGCTCAGCCCAACAGCTCCCGTACCACCGGCACCAGTGCCCGGAACGCCTTGCCACGGTGGCTGATCGCGTTCTTCTCGTCGGGGGTCAACTCCGCGCACGTCCTCGACTCTCCGTCCGGCTGGAGGATCGGGTCGTAGCCGAAGCCGTTCGTGCCGGTGGGGGCGTGGCGCAGGGTGCCTCGCAGTCGGCCTTCCACCACCTTCTCCCTGCCGTCCGGCAGGGCCAGGGCCGCCGCGCAGGCGAAGTGCGCGCCTCGGTGTTCCTCCGCGATGTCGGAGAGCTGGGCGAGGAGCAGGTCGAGGTTGGCCCGGTCGTCGCCGTGGCGGCCGGACCAGCGGGCGGAGAAGATGCCGGGTGCGCCGCCGAGGACGTCCACACAGAGGCCGGAGTCGTCGGCGACCGCCGGGAGGCCGGTCGCCTGGGCCAGGGCGTGTGCCTTGAGAAGGGCGTTCTCGGCGAAGGTGACGCCTGTTTCCTTGACGTCGGGGATCTCCGGGTAGGCGTCGGTGCCGACGAGTTCGTGGGGGAGCCCTGCGTCGGCGAGGATCGCCCTGAGTTCGGTGATCTTTCCGGCGTTGCGGGTGGCGAGGATCAAGCGGGTCATGCTCACCAGTATCGGGGGACGGTCAGGGTGTGCAGACCTTGGTCAGTTCGCCGGCTGCGTCGGTGACCGGGGTGACGTCCGGGGTCCTGTCGCCGTTCCGGACGGCGGTGCGGACGTTGTCCACGGCTTCGCCGAGGTCGTCGACGGCCTGGTTGACGTCCGCGTCGTCCGTCTTGTCGCCGATCTTCTTCAGGTCCTTCTCGATGGCGGCGAGGGCTTCGTCGGTCTGCGTGGGGTCGTTCGACGCGTTCTGGACCGCTTGCTGGAGGTCGGTGACGCTGTCGGCGATGGAGTCGGCGGTCCGGAGGCAGTCCAGGGCCTTGTCGACCGCCTCGCATCCGGTGAGCGCGGTGACGGCGAGGGCCACGGCGGCCGTGGTGGCGGCGATGGCGGTGGTGCGGACCGGGCGTCGTCGGCGGCGGCTCGCGGCCATGGTTCGGTTCCCTCCCCTGTGGTGGTCGGGCGTACGGCGGTGGTGCCGTGCGCCCGTACCGGTAGGGACGCGGGCCGGGTGGCCTGGGTTGCCCTCGACGGTCGCCTGCCTTGAGGCTCCCTTTACTCTTCTTGTCGCTTCTGTTCTCGGTCTTCTACTTCTCGCGTGCGCTTTCGAGGGCGGTGCGCTGGATCGCGGCGAGGTCCGTGCAGCCGGCCACGGCGAGGTCGAGCAGGGCGTTGAGCTCCTCGCGGGCGAAGGGTGCGGCCTCGGCGGTGCCCTGGACCTCGACGAAGCGGCCGTCGCCGGTGCAGATGACGTTCATGTCGGTGTCGGCGCGCACGTCCTCCTCGTAGCGGAGGTCCAGGAGGGGGACGCCGCCGACGATGCCGACCGAGACCGCGCTGACGGTGCCGGTGAGCGGCTGGCGGCCGGGCTTGATCAGCTTCTTGCCCTGGGCCCAGGCGACGGCGTCGGCGAGGGCGACGTAGGCGCCGGTGATGGCCGCGGTGCGGGTGCCTCCGTCGGCCTGGAGGACGTCGCAGTCCAGGACGACGGTGTTCTCGCCGAGTGCCTTGTAGTCGACGACGGCGCGCAGGGACCGGCCGATGAGGCGGCTGATCTCGTGGGTGCGGCCGCCGATCCTGCCCTTGACGGACTCGCGGTCGCCGCGGGTGTTGGTGGCGCGGGGCAGCATGGCGTATTCGGCGGTGACCCAGCCCTCGCCGCTGCCCTTGCGCCAGCGCGGGACGCCTTCGGTGAAGGAGGCGGTGCACAGGACCCTGGTGTCGCCGAAGGAGACGAGGACGGAGCCTTCGGCGTGCTTGCTCCAGCCGCGTTCGATGGTGACCGGGCGGAGTTGTTCGGGGTTGCGGCCGTCGATTCGTGACATGCGCCGAGCCTAGTCCCCCGCGCGGAAGGGGCTCCTCCCACATCGGGAAGAGCCCCTTCCAGGTGGACCCGCGGTCCGTGCGGACCGCTGAGGGGTCACATCATGTCTTCGATCTCCGCGGCGATGGGGTCGGCGTCGGTGCCGATGACGACCTGGATGGCGTTGCCCATCTTGACGACGCCGTGGGCGCCTGCCGCCTTGAGCGCGGCCTCGTCGACCAGCGAGGCGTCGTTGACCTCGGTGCGAAGGCGGGTGATGCAGCCCTCGACCTCCTCGATGTTGTCGATGCCGCCGAGCCCGGCAACGATCTTCTCAGCCTTGCTGGCCATGTTCCTTCTCCCTGATTCCGAAACCGCTTTGTGGCAGTAACCCACAGTTGGCCCATCTTCGCGAGCGGTCGTGCCGTGGGTGCCCAAGGATGGCGTTCACGACAGCGGAACCGTCCGTCAACTGGTCTACACCACCGTTGGCGCGGTGGCCAAACGCGGGTCGGACACGGTGCCGTGCCCGGGAGCGGGCGGGCGCCGTGTCCAGGAGCGGACCGGGGAGTACGCCCATGAGTGCGGACAGCGCCGACGCCGGGGTCTCTCCGGTGCGTGAGCGCTGGAACATCTTGTTCCAGGGTCTGCAGAAGATGGGCCGCAGTCTTCAGCTGCCGATCGCGGTGCTGCCGGCCGCGGGCATCCTGAACCGGCTGGGGCAGCCGGATGTGTTCGGCGCGGACGGGCTGGGCTGGACCGATGTCTCCAAGGTGATGGCGGGAGCGGGTGGCGCGCTGCTGGACGGCCAGTTGGGGCTGCCGATGCTGTTCTGCGTCGGTGTGGCGATCGGCATGGCGCGGAAGGCGGACGGCTCGACCGCGCTGGCGGCGGTGGCGGGCTTCCTCGTCTACTACAACGTCCTGCACCAGTTCCCGGTCACCTGTCCCGCGGGCGCGAAGGTGGTGGCGACCGGCTGCCAGGCGGCGAGCGGGACGGTGACGGCGTTCACGTACCAGAATCCGGGGGTCTTCGGCGGGATCGTGATGGGGCTGCTGTCCGCTTTCTTCTGGCAGCGTTTCCACCGGACCCGGCTGGTGGACTGGCTGGGCTTCTTCAACGGCCGCCGGCTGGTGCCGATCATCATGGCGTTCGTGGCGATCCTCTTCGCCGCCCTGTGCCTGTGGGTGTGGCCGCCGATCGGTGACGGTCTGGAGAGCTTCAGCGACTGGCTGCACGACGCGGGGGCCTGGGGTGCCGGGATCTTCGGCCTGGCGAACCGGGCGCTGCTGGTCATCGGTCTGCACCAGTTCCTGAACGTGCCGCTGTGGTTCCAGTTCGGCAGCTACACCAAGCCCGACGGGACGGTGGTGCACGGTGACATCAACATGTTCCTGGCGGGGGATCCGGACGCGGGCCAGTTCACCTCGGGCTTCTTCCCGATCATGATGTTCGCGCTGCCCGCGGCGGCGCTGGCGATCACGCACACCGCACGGCCGGGCCGGCGCAAGGAGGTCGGCGGGCTGATGCTGTCGGTGGCGCTGACCTCGTTCGTCACGGGGATCACCGAGCCGATCGAGTACTCGTTCATGTTCATCGCTCCGCTGCTGTACGCGGTGCACGCGGTGCTGACGGGTGTGTCGATGGCGGTGACGTGGGCGCTGGGGGTGCACGACGGGTTCAGCTTCTCGGCGGGCCTGATCGACTACGTGATCAACTGGAACCTCGCGACCCGGCCGTGGGCGATCGTGCCGATCGGGTTGTGCTTCGCGGCGGTGTACTACGCGGTCTTCCGTTTCGCGATCACGAGGTTCGACCTGCGGACTCCGGGGCGTGAGCCGGAGGAGGAAGTGGAGGACACCACGAGGGCCTGATGGCCCTGTTCATCGACCCAATCGGGGCCCCTACGGCCCGTAGCGGAACGGTCGCAAGTTCGCGGGTTCCTTACCTCACCTTCATCGTGCTACAACAGGTCTACACCACTGAGTGGTGTAGACCACCACCCGATGGAGGACGAATGAGCACCGCCACCGCGACATCGTCGGCGGCTCCCGCGAAGAAGCGGGGTTCAGGCCTGTTCCAGGGCCTGCAGAAAGTGGGCCGAAGCCTTCAGCTTCCGATCGCCGTGCTGCCGGCGGCGGGCATCCTGCTCCGCCTGGGACAGCCGGATGTGTTCGGCGCCGACGGACTTGGCTGGGACAAGGTTGCCAAGGTGTTCGCGGGTGCGGGTGGCGCGCTGCTGGATGCCTCGCTCGGTCTGCCGCTGCTGTTCTGCATCGGCGTGGCCATCGGCTTCGCCAAGAAGGCCGACGGCTCCACCGCGCTCGCCGCCGTCGTCGGGTTCCTCACCTACTACACGGTGATCCACCAGTTCCCGATCGAGGACGGCGTGCCGAAGGGCGCCGAGTTCGTCTCGACCGGTCTCGGCGGCGTGTGGAAGCACGGCTCCGAGATCACCACGGCGTCGTACCAGAACCCGGGCGTGCTGGGCGGCATCATCCTCGGTCTGCTGTCGGCCGTGATCTGGCAGCGTTTCCACCGCACCAAGCTCGTCGACTGGCTGGGCTTCTTCAACGGCCGCCGTCTGGTCCCGATCATCATGGCCTTCGTCGGCACCGCGCTGGGTGTCCTGGTCGTGGTGGGCTGGCAGCCCATCGGTGACGTCATCGCCGATCTCGGCAAGTGGATCACCGGTCTGGGCGCCGTGGGCGCGGGCCTGTTCGGTCTGGTCAACCGTGCGCTGATCCCGGTCGGCATGCACCAGTTCGTCAACACCGTCTCGTGGTTCCAGATCGGCGACTTCACCAACTCCGCCGGTCAGGTCGTCCACGGCGACCTGAACCGCTTCTTCGCCGGTGACCCGCATGCCGGCCAGTTCATGTCGGGCTTCTTCCCGATCATGATGTTCGGCCTGCCGGCCGCCGCCCTGGCCATCGCGCACTCGGCCCGTCCGGAGCGCCGCAAGGCCGTGCTGGGCATGATGGTGTCGGTCGCGCTGACCTCGTTCGTGACCGGTGTCACCGAGCCGATCGAGTTCTCGTTCATGTTCATCGCCCCGGTGCTGTACGCGATCCACGCGGTGCTGACGGCGGCGTCCATGGCCATCACCTGGGCGCTCGGCGTGCATGCGGGCTTCACCTTCTCCGCGGGCTTCATCGACTACGCCCTGAACTGGAACCTGGCGACGAAGCCCTGGGTGATCATCCCGCTCGGCCTGGTCTTCGCGGTGATCTACTACGTGGTCTTCCGCTTCGCCATCGTCAAGTTCAACCTCCCCACCCCGGGCCGCGAGCCCGAGGAGGAGGTCGAGGACCTCACCAAGGCGTGAGTCCGCCCCGGATGTGAGAAGACCCCCGAGCGCGCTGCTCGGGGGTCTTCTCGTGTCGTCGCGGCGTCAGATCTCGTACACCGCTCCCGGCACCGCCAGTTCCACCGGACCGGCGTAGACCGCGCGGGCGTCGGCGAGGTTGATCTGGGGGTCGGTCCACGGGGGGATGTGGGTGAGGACGAGGCGGCGGGACCGGGCGCGGGCGGCGATCTCGCCCGCCTCGCGGCCGTTGAGGTGGAGGTCGGGGATCGATTCCTTGCCGTCCGTGAAGGCCGCCTCGCACAGGAACAGGTCGGTGTCCCGGGCGAGTTCCACCAAAGCCTCGCTGACGCCGCTGTCGCCCGAGTAGGTCAGGGCGCGGCCGCCGTGCTCGAGCCGGATGGCGTACGCCTCCACCGGGTGGGCCACCAGTTCGGTGTGCGCGGTGAAGGGGCCGATGTCGAAGGTGCCCGGCTTGACCGTGTGGAAGTCGAAGACCTCGCTCATGGACGAGGCGGTGGGGGTGTCGCCGTAGGCGGTGGTCAGCCGGTGCTCGGTGCCTTCGGGGCCGTAGACCGGCAGCGGGTCGCAGGGCCCGCCGTCGTGCCGGTAGTAGCGCGCGACGAAGTAGGCGCACATGTCGATGCAGTGGTCGGCGTGCAGATGGCTCAGGAAGATCGCGTCGAGGTCGTAGAGACCGCTGTAGCGCTGCAGATCGCCGAGGGCGCCGTTGCCCAGGTCGAGGAGCAGCCGGAAGCCGTCGGCCTCTACGAGGTAGCTCGAACAGGCCGATTCCGCGGACGGGAACGACCCCGAGCAGCCGACGACGGTGAGCTTCATGGAGAAGAAACCTCCGCTGGCGGGAAAGATACAGAAGGTGACGAGGGTCGTGCGGTCCGTCGAGCGTAAGGCGCGAAACGGCCGGTAGCTCCTACGGCAAGGGCGGTTGTGGGCGAACTCACCTGCGGTGTCACCGGTTCGGCTGGACGTGGGTCACAAGAGGTGTGAAAGAGGGCGCGCGCTGGAGGTCTCGCGCCGGTACCGTCATCCTTATGGACACGTCGTGGTGGCTGGCGCTCGCGGCAGTGGTGCTGCTCGCGCTCGTCGCCACGCTCGTGGACGGGTGGGGGCGAGGGCGCAGGCCCGCCCGACGCAGGTCGCGTCCGCCGGGGCGCGCGCTGGGGCGGGGTGGTGCCGCCCGGCCGCAGCCGGCGGAGATCTGGTGGGCGAACGTGCCCCACGAGGAGGGCTCCGGGGCCGGGGACCGACCGTGTCTGGTGCTGTCCGTGCACGGCAAGCGCGCCCGGGTCGCCAAGATCACCAGCCGGTACCACGACGAGCGGGCCGGGGTGATTCCCCTGCCACCGGGCTCGGTGGGCGACGCGCAGGGGCGGACGAGTTTCCTGGAGACCGACGAGGTGCGTGAGGTGCCCGTGTGGGACTTCCGGCGCCGGGTGGGAGTCGTGGACCCGGTGCTCTGGGACCAGGTGCGGTACCTGGCCGGCTGAGGTCATGGCCGTGTCACCCTCACGGTGACCGTCCACTCCTGGATGCCCTTGCAGGAGATCTTGTGGGGGCCGGTCGCGCACAGCGGGCGGGACGAGGTCAGCCGCGCCGTGCCGGGCGTGGCCGCGGTGTAGGCGGCGAGCGCGTCCCCCGGCAGGATCACGATGCCCGGGTCGGCTCCTGTCAGAGCGGTGCCGGTGGCCTTGACCGGGGTCCAGGGGCGGTCCTTGCTGCCGTCCAGCGTCAGGCGCACCGATCCGCCGACGGTGAGGCAGACGGTGCGGCCGGAGTCGGCGGCGCCGAGCCGGGCCTGGTCGGTGCAGCCGGAGGGGGCCTCGGAGCCGGGGGCGGACGGGGTGGCCGACGGGGACGCCGGGCCGCCGCCCGCGGAACCCGCACCGCCGCCCTCGCCGTCGTGCTGCGCTCCGCAGCCGGCGGCGAGCAGGGCCGCTGCCGCCACCGCGGCGACGGCAGCGGCGACGTTGGTGGGGTGGAGCGTCGTGGACGTCGTACGGCGCATGGGGCGGCCGCCTTTCTGCTGTCCCGGTCACGGGTGCCCAGTGCCCTGATGCCGATGTGACGTCTTTCCAGCACATCAGGATCCGCTCGCCCGCGCACGCCGGGGCTCCTTCCGGTCACCGGCACGCCGGAGCCCCGGCCGGTGTGGTGCTCGCCCGGCCGGGGCCCCTGTGCGAAGCGCGGATCAGCTGATCGTGATCGCCGTGTCGTCGACGACGAAGCTGGTCCACAGGGAGTAGTCCTCGGTGCCGCTGAACTTCAGCGTGACCGTGGAGCCGGCCAGCGAGGACAGGTCGAAGGACTTCTGCGCGTAGCCCGAGGCGGCGTCGGCGTTGGAGTACGTCGCCAGGGTCTTGGAGCCGGCCGTCACCGTGAACTTGTCGTAGGCGGTGCTGCCGCTCTCCGAGGTGTCGATGTGCAGGTAGAAGGTGAGGGTGGCCTTGCAGCCGGCGGGGATGGTCACCGACTGGGACAGGGTGTCGGTGTGGGTGGTCCCGTAGCCGTCGAACCAGGCCTTGTAGGAGCCGCTGTGGGCGGGCTCACCGCTGTCGCTGGTGATGACGCCGCTGGTGGCGGTCCAGGCGGTGGTGCCGGACTCGAAGCCAGGGTTGCCGAGCAGCTGCGCCGCGGTGCAGGTGCCGCCGGAGGAGCCGACGGTCCAGGTGAAGGAAGCCGAGCCGGAGGCGCCGGTGGCGTCCCTGGCGGTGACGGTGACCTGGTAGGTGCCCGCGGTGGACGCGGTGCCGGAGATCAGGCCGGTGGAGCTGTTGACGGACAGTCCGCCGGGCAGGCCGGTGGCGCTGTAGGTGAGGGCGGCGCCGGCGCTGTCGGTGGCGTGTATCTGGAGGCTGACGGAGCTTCCGGTGGCGGTGGACTGGCTGCCGGGGTTGGTGACGGTCACCGTGTTGCCGCCGGTGGTGCCGGAGGTGAAGGCGGCGGTGCCGTTGGGGGTGCCCCAGCCGGTCGGGCCGTCGTAGCCGGTGCGGGCGGTGCAGAAGTACGAGGTGGAGCAGGAGCCGTTGCTTCCGCTGGTGACGTCGTACAGGTTGCCGGTGTGGAGGTACGGGTACTTCGCCGGGTAGTCGCCGCTGCCCGGGGTGCCCGCGAGGGCGTACACGCCGGCGACGATCGGGGCGGAGGCGCTGGTGCCGCCGTAGACCGCCCAGCCGGAGCCGCCGTAGGTGTCGTAGACGGCGACGCCGGTGGCGGGGTCGGCGACCGCGGAGACGTCGGCCTCCATGCGCCGGGAGCAGCCGGTGTCGGTCTGCCAGCTGGGCTTGGGGTCGTAGGCGGAGCAGCCGGAGCCGGTGCCCTCGGTGGAGTTGGTGCGCCAGACGGTCTCGCTCCAGCCGCGGGAGTTGGAGGCGGTGGTCAGCGCGGTGCCGCCGACGGCGGTCACGTACTGGGAGGTCGCCGGGTACTCGGCGCCGTAGCCGGAGTCACCGGCGGAGACGGTGATGGCGACGCCCGGGTGCTTGAAGTACTGGGCGTCCTCGGTGGTCTGGTTGGACGCCTCGTCGCCGCCCCAGCTGTTGGAGACGAACTTGGCGCCGAGGGCGACGGCCTCGTTCTCGGCGATCCCCAGGTCGGTGTCGGTGGCCGAGTCGGCCTCCACGAGGATGATGTCGCAGTTGGGGCAGACGGCGCTGACCATGTCGATGTCGAGCGCCTCCTCGCCGGCCCAGCCTCTGTCGTTCTGCGGCAGCGAGGTGGTCGAGCCGGTCTGGCTGACCTGCCTGAAACAGCCGTTGGCCTTGGTGCACGGCGACAGGCCGTAGGTCGAGCGGTAGGTGGCCAGGTCCGACTCGGCGTTGGGGTTGTTGTAGGCGTCGACGACCGCGACCGTCATGCCGGAGCCGCCCGTGGTGGGCAGGTTGTAGGCGCTGTGCAGGTTGGCCGGGGAGAGGCCGGAGGGCGTGGCGGCCGCGAGGGCCGCGGCGAGGCGCTGCTTGATGTCGGTGCGGCGCTGGGCGAAGCAGGAGGCGTGGCCCGGCTCGGCGGTGGCGCACAGGTGCTCGGTGGGGACCTTCTGGCCGGCCTTGCCGGTGGCGTGGAAGGTCTGGCGCTCGGGGGCGGTCAGGGCCTTGGCGTTCTGCGCCGCCTTGGTCAGGTGCGGCTCGGCCGCGGTGGCGGGCTGCGCGCCGGCCGTAGGGGCGGCGACGAGCCCGGCGACGGTGAGGGCGAGGGCGGGGAAGGCGACGGCGAGGAGTCTTCTCAGGCTCCGTCTCCGCCGGCTCGGGCGTGACTCACGCATGGGGTACTGCCTCCGGTTGACGTGGGGATTCGCACTGGATTGGCAGCCCGTGACGCGCGTAGCGGCGGCGAGACCGCGCAGTCATGAGCATGACATTCACACGCCTGTCATGGCGCTGGGTGAGCGTGACATGACAGGGCGCGGGAGGAACGTAGTACCCGGCGCGGACTACCCGGCAGTACCGGAGCGGATTCTTTGCGTCTCCATAGGACGCGCTTAGCCCCCGCATGAAAGAGGGTCCCGCGCGTACCCGTGCGGGACCCCGGCCTTACGTCACGGAGGCCCTACGCCCAGAGCTGGCCCTGGAGCGTCTCGATGGCCTCTTCCGTGGTGGCGGCCGTGTAGACGCCGGTGGAGAGGTACTTCCAGCCGCCGTCGGCGACCACGAACACGATGTCGGCGCTCTCCCCCGCCTTGACGGCCTTCCGGCCGACGCCGATGGCCGCGTGCAGGGCGGCGCCGGTGGACACGCCCGCGAAGATGCCCTCCTGCTGGAGGAGCTCACGGGTGCGGGTGACCGCGTCGGCGGAGCCGACCGAGAAGCGGGCGGTGAGGACGGAGGCGTCGTAGAGCTCGGGGACGAAGCCCTCGTCGAGGTTGCGCAGGCCGTACACCAGGTCGTCGTAGCGCGGTTCGGCGGCGACGATCTGTACGTCCGTCTTGTGCTCGCGCAGATAGCGGCCGACGCCCATCAGGGTGCCGGTGGTGCCCAGGCCCGCCACGAAGTGCGTGATCGAGGGCAGGTCGGCGAGGATCTCGGGGCCGGTGGTGGCGTAGTGGGCGCCGGCGTTGTCCGGGTTGCCGTACTGGTAGAGCATCACCCAGTCCGGGTGCTCGGCGGCCAGCTCCTTGGCCACGCGCACGGCGGTGTTGGAGCCGCCCGCGGCCGGCGAGGAGATGATCTGCGCGCCCCACATGCCGAGCAGGTCCCGGCGCTCCTGCGAGGTGTTCTCCGGCATCACGCACACCATGCGGTAGCCCTTGAGCTTGGCCGCCATGGCGAGCGAGATGCCGGTGTTGCCGGAGGTGGGCTCGAGGATCGTGCAGCCCGGGGTGAGCCGGCCGTCCTTCTCCGCCTGCTCGATCATGTGCAGGGCGGGGCGGTCCTTGACGGAGCCGGTCGGGTTGCGGTCCTCCAGCTTCGCCCAGATCCGGACGTCGGCGGACGGCGAGAGCCGCGGAAGGCGCACCAGGGGGGTGTTGCCGACCGCGGCCAGCGGGGAGTCGTAGCGCATCGCCGATCAGGCCGTTCCCACCCGTCGCCCGGCCGCCACCCCGGCCGGACGCGGCTTCGCCGCGGCAGAACCTCCCGCGACGGCCGGCAGGATCGTCACGTTGTCGCCGTCGGCGAGCTTGGTCGTGATGCCGTCCAGGAAGCGGACGTCCTCGTCATTGAGGTACACGTTGACGAAGCGGCGCAGCTGGTCACCGTCGACGATGCGGGCCTGGATCCCCGGGTGCCGGGCCTCGAGGTCGGCGAAGAGCTCGGCGAGGGTCTCCCCGTTCCCCTCCACCGCCTTCTGCCCGTCGGTGTAGGTGCGGAGGATGGTCGGGATGCGGACCTCGATGGCCATGGTTGCGGGCTCCTGTCAGGAAGGTGTCGTCGAAAGGGTGCGGCGCGCGATGGGTTGTCCCAGGCGTCGGCACGGGGAAGGGCCGCGGCTCACGGCCGGACGGCGGCAGGAGAACGTCAACAGATGGCGCTGTCCAGCCTGCACAGGTCGACGTGCAGCCGCGCCACGAGCAGCATGCCCGGCGTCTCATCGCTCACGTCGTTCAGAACCATGCTGTCATCGTATCGATTCCCGGTCCGGACCCCGGAGTGTGATCTCGCATTCCGGACCTGTTCCATCCGCGATGCGGAATCAGTAGGCCTCGACCACCTTGACCTCCTCCTCCGTGACCTCGCCCGCCACGATCCGGAACGAGCGGAACTGGAACTCGCCGGCCCCGTCGGTGTCGGCCGTGGACACCAGGACGTAGTGGGCGCCCGGCTCGTTGGCGTAGGAGATGTCGGTGCGGGAGGGGTAGGCCTCGGTCGCGGTGTGGGAGTGGTAGACGACCACCGGCTCCTCGTCGCGGTCGTCCATCTCGCGGTAGAGCTTGAGCAGGTCCTGCGAGTCGAACTCGTAGAAGGTGGGCGAGCGGGCCGCGTTCAGCATGGGGATGAAGCGCTCGGGACGTCCGGAGCCCGCGGGGCCGGCGACCACGCCGCACGCCTCGTCGGGGTGGTCCTCGCGGGCGTGGGCGACGATCCGGTCGTAGAGCGACTGGGTGATGGTCAGCATGGGGCACAGGATAGACAGTGGGCCGTTCCGTACCGGGGAGTGGTACGGAACGGCCCACATGGCGGACGTCCTGAGCGGCAGCGGGAGCGGGTTCCACGAGTATCCGCTCCCGCTGGACGTCCGGGTCCTCAGCGGAGTGCCGGGTCGGCCCGCCTCCCGCCGGAGTGGTCCGATCCCTGCGGCCGCCGGGTCAGCCGACCCGCTCCAGCTCCGGCTCGCGGCGCTCGGTGACCTGCGGGTTGCGGGACTTGAGCACCGCCCAGCCGACGGCCAGGGCGGCGGCCCACACCGCCATCACGTACAGGCACACCCGGGAGTCGGAGTCGTACGCGATCAGGCAGGTGACGAAGAGCAGGAACACGATGGCGATGTAGGAACACACCGAACCACCGGGCGCCGGGAAGGAGGAGGCGGGCAGCCGCCCCGCGTTCACCGCGCGACGATACAGCACATGGCTGACCAGGATCATCAGCCAGGTCCAAATACCCGCCGCGGTGGCGACCGAGGTGACGTAGCCGAAGGCCTTCTCCGGGACCACGTAGTTGAGCACCACGCCGATGGCCATGAAGGCGACCGAGACGGTGATGCCGAGGGCCGGGGTCTTGGAGGCGGACAGGCGGCTGAACCGCTGGGGAGCCTCACCGTTGTCGGCGAGGGTGCGCAGCATGCGGCCCGTGGAGTACATGCCGGAGTTGCAGGAGGACAGCGCCGCGGTCAGCACGACGAAGTTGACGATGCCCGCACCGGCCGGGATGCCGATGACCGCGAAGGCCTCCACGAAGGGGCTGACGCCCGCGGCGAACTGGGTCCACTTCACCACGCACAGGATCACGGTCAGGGCGCCGACGTAGAACAGGGCGATGCGCCAGGGCAGCGTGTTGATCGCCTTGGGGAGGGTCTTCTCCGGGTCCTCGGACTCACCGGCCGTGACGCCGACCAGCTCGACGGCGAGGTACGCGAACATCACGCCCTGGAGGGTCATCAGGGAGGAGCCGATGCCCTTGGGGAAGAAGCCGTCGAACTGCCAGAGGTTGGAGACCGAGGCGGTGTCGCCGGCCTGGCTGAAGCCGAAGGTCAGTACGCCCAGACCGATCACGATCATGCCGATGAGCGCCGTGACCTTGACCATCGAGAACCAGAACTCGATCTCGCCGAACAACTTCACCGAGATCAGGTTGGCCACGAACAGGACCACCAGGAAGACCAGTGCCGTCACCCACTGCGGGATGGACGGGAACCAGTAGTGCACGTAGATCGCGGCGGCCGTCAGCTCGGCCATGCCGGTCACCACCCACATCAGCCAGTAGGTCCAGCCGGTGAAGTAGCCGAAGAACGGGCCGAGGAACTCACGGGAGTACTCCGCGAAGGAACCCGAGACCGGGCGGTACAGGAGCAGCTCGCCGAGTGCCCTCATGATGAAGAAGATGATGACGCCCGCCAGGGCGTACATGACGATGAGGCTGGGTCCGGCCTTGGCGATGTTCGCGCCGGCACCCAGGAAGAGGCCGACGCCGATGGCGCCGCCGATCGCGATCATCTGGACCTGACGGCTGCCGAGCCCTCGTTCGTAACCCTCTTCAGGGGCTTCGGTGACCTTCGCAGAGGTCATGTGTTGTGCGCCTTTCTCCATGCCGACCCGCGCCGTCGGTCGGCCGCGGATCGGATCTCGATCCCCCCGGATTGAAATGGAGTGGTGCCTGGCCGACGGTTGGTCGGCTCGGTGGCGCACCCGGCCGGACAGGGGTGGCGTCGGCCGGGCGGTCGTGAAGATGTACCACGCCCGCGGCGCCGTTTCACAGGGTGATGTGACGTACACAACACGTGACGAACCGTACAAAGTGGGCCATACGGCCTCACAGTCGGCCGCCGGGGTGACGGGATCGTTATCCGGATTTGAGCGTCCTCTGAGCGAACACGGAATGCGCACAAACAAGGACGATCAATGACCGGTCATCAGGAGTGCCGGGGTTTTCTGGTGAAGACGCGGGGCGCGACGGACCGCGGCGCCGGATCTCGCGGGCGCACGCGAGCCCGAACGGACCGAGACCTCACCGTTCGGGGCAGCCGCAGCGGACCGAGACCTCACCGTTCGGGGCAGCCGCAGCGGACCGAGGCCTCACGGACCGGGAACGGAAGCGCGAGCCACGGGGGACGGAGGCGTCGGGGCTCGCGAGGAGAGACCAGGGGTCCCGGCTTGTGAAGAAGCCGGGGCATGAAGGCGCCGATGTCAGGGCAGCAGCGTGGACAGGAGGGTCTCCTGGAGCCCGCCGAGCCACAGGTACGCCATCACCATCGGCTTGCGCGGGTCCTCGTCGGGAAGGGTGTAGAGATCGCCGGCGTCGTCCTCGTCGGTGATCTCCAGCCGGGCGCCGATGGCCAGGCGCAGGTCGTTCAGGGCGCCCAGCCAGCGCTGGGACTCCTGCGGCGACAGCTCCAGCACGGCCCCGCCCTCGCCCTCCGGGGACAGCCCGTTGAGCGAGTGGACCACCGCGAGCGCGTTCTCGCGCTTGCCGGCGCGCAGGTCGTTCTCGGTGTAGCGGCGGAACTCCGCCGAGTGGGCGCGCTGCTCGGCCGCCTCCTGCGGGCCGGACGGCTCCTCCTCCGGGTCGCAGTAGGCGTCCGGGAACAGCCGCCGGAGGACCGGGTCGGTGGGCGGTTCGCTCGGGCCCTCGGCGAAGAGTTCGGCGAGCGGGTCGGCGGGGGCGTCCTCGGCGGGGCCGGGGCCGATCAGCTCCAGGAGCTGCACGGCCAGCGACCGGATGATGGAGATCTCCACCTCGTCGAGGGCGACGGCCGCGCCGCCGCCGGGGAGCGGTTCGAAGTGTCCTGGCATGGAAGGGGTTCGCTGCTTCCGGTCGGTCCGGTGCGGGCTGTCCTGCGGCCCGCCGCTGCTGGATGGCTGCCGCGCGGCTACTTGCGGTCCTGCTGGAGCGTGGCCCACAGGCCGTAGCCGTGCATGGCCTGGACGTCCCGTTCCATCTCCTCACGGCTGCCGCTGGAGACGACCGCCCGGCCCTTGTGGTGGACGTCGAGCATGAGCTTGGTGGCCTTGTCCTTGGAGTAGCCGAAGTACGTCTGGAAGACATACGTCACATAGCTCATGAGATTGACGGGATCGTTGTGGACGATCGTCAGCCAGGGGACGTCCGGTTCGGGTACGGCGGAGACCTCTTCCGCCGACTCGGTCTTCTCGATCTCGATGGGTGCGGCTGCCGTCACATGGCCCATGCTGCCACCACAGGGGGGTGGGAACACAAACAGGCAGGGCGGCGGCCGGGTGGTGACGGCCCGGAAATCTTAAATCGTCAGACTGACGAAATGGGAGTACCATCCTTGGTCGTACCGCGAACGCCGGGGGACAGCCCCCGGCCCCCCGGCAGTCACTCGGGGGACCGCAGATTCATGGCTAGGAGAGGCGTGTTGGACGCAGCGGACCTCAGGCTGCCGGAAGAAGGGCGCGAAACGCCTCCGCGGGAGGGCGGTGGCGGGCGACGGGTGGGCGTTCCCTCGACGGCGCTCTTCACCGACCACTACGAGCTGACGATGCTGCAGGCGGCTCTGCAAGCCGGGACGGCCGGACGGCGCAGCGTCTTCGAGGTCTTCACCAGGCGGCTGCCCGAAGGGCGCCGGTACGGCGTCGTGGCCGGGACCGGACGCGTCCTGGACGCGGTGGAGAACTTCCGCTTCGACGCGGACGTCATCGGCTTCCTGCGCGAGCGCGGGGTGGTGGACGAGGCCACCCTCGAGTGGCTGGCCGGCTATCGGTTCAGTGGCGACGTCTGGGGCTACCCCGAGGGCGAGGTCTACTTCCCGGGCTCGCCGATCATGCGGGTCGAGGGCTCCTTCGCCGAGTGCGTGCTGCTGGAGACCGTGATCCTGTCCATCCTCAACCACGACTCGGCGATCGCGGCCGCCGCCTCCCGGATGTCCTCGGCCGCCGGTGACCGGCCGCTGATCGAGATGGGCGCCCGCCGCACCCACGAACTGGCCGCGGTCGCCGCCTCCCGCGCCGCCTACGTCGGCGGCTTCTCCTCCACCTCCGACCTGGCCGCCGGCTTCCGCTACGGCATCCCCACCGTCGGCACCGCCGCCCACGCCTTCACCCTGCTGCACGACTCCGAGCGGGACGCCTTCCGCGCCCAGGTCGACTCGCTGGGCCGGGGCACCACGCTGCTGGTGGACACCTACGACGTCGCCGAGGCCGTGCGGACGGCCGTGGAGATCACCGGCCCCGAGCTGGGCGCGGTGCGCATCGACTCCGGCGACCTGCTGCTGGTCGCGCACCGGGTACGGCAGCAGCTGGACGAGCTGGGCGCCCGCGACACGAAGATCATCGTGACCTCGGACCTCGACGAGTACGCCATCGCCTCGCTCGCGGCGGCGCCCGTGGACGCCTACGGCGTCGGCACCCAGCTGGTCACCGGCTCCGGCCACCCGACCTGCTCGATGGTCTACAAGCTGGTCGCCCGCGCCGAGTCCACCGATCCGGGCGCTCCGCTGACGCCGGTGGCGAAGAAGTCCAGCGGCGGCAAGACCTCCATCGGCGGCCGCAAGTGGGCGGCGCGCCGGCTGGACGCCTACGGCGTCCCGGAGACCGAGGTGGTCGGCACCGGCCCGGTGCCCGACGAGCTGGCCGGCCGGCAGCTGCTGGTGCAGCTGGTCAAGGCCGGCGAGGTCGTCGGCCGCGAGCCGCTGGACGCCGTACGCGACCGGCACGCCGCCGTCCGCGCCGGGCTCCCGCTGTCCGCGACCCAGCTCTCCCGCGGGGAACCCGTCCTTCCGACGGAGTACGTGCACGAGCCCTCGGGTAACTAAGGGCTGTCCCGCAATCCGCGGCGGGACGGCCCTCAGGGCGAGACACCCCGTGCGGCGGGTACCCGCCGCAGCACCCCCGAGAGCTGGTTTTGCCCACTGATCCCGGACCGAAGGACACCCACCATGCGCCGCGCCTTGATCGTCGTCGATGTGCAGAACGACTTCTGCGAGGGGGGCAGCCTCGCGGTCGCCGGTGGGGCGGACGTCGCCGCCGCGATCACCGAGCTGATCGGCCAGGCGCCCGCCGGGTACCGGCACGTGGTCGCCACCCGCGACCACCACATCGCACCCGGCGGGCACTTCGCCGACGACCCCGACTACGTCCACTCCTGGCCCGCGCACTGCGTGGCGGGCACGGAGGGCGTGGGCTTCCATCCGAACTTCGCGCCCGCCGTCGCCTCCGGTGCGATCGACGCCGTCTTCGAGAAGGGTGCGTACGCCGCCGCCTACAGCGGTTTCGAGGGCGTCGACGAGAACGGCGTCCCGCTGGCCGACTGGCTGAGGGCCAGGGAGATCACCGAGGTCGACGTGGTCGGGATCGCCACGGACCACTGTGTGCGCGCCACCGCCCTGGACGCCGTGAAAGAGGGCTTCCGCACCCAGGTGCTGCTGGACCTCACCGCCGGGGTGGCGGCGGGCACCACCGAACGGGCCCTGGAGGAGCTGCGCCGCGCGGGCGTGGAGCTGTCGGGCAAGCCGGTGGTGGCGTAGGGCCAGCCCGGCCGTGCGCGGCGGGGGACGGCCTACGACACCCTCGCGGGTGTGTGCCGGCGCAGGAGGCTCCTGATCGGGTGCCACAGCTCCGGTGGGCCGACGGGAACGCCGAGCGCGTTGTCCGGGGCTGTGCGCCATATCAGGCCGTCGGGGTGGTGCAGCACCGCGGTGATCTCGTCCGGGGTGGGCGGGGCGGCGTTGCCCCGCAGGTAGACCGCGCGCAGGCCCAGGTTGCGCAGCCGGGTCAGGGCGCGGGCACGGTTGCGGGCGTGGACGAGCACACGAACGCCGCCGCCACCGTCGGGCGCGGCGGACGGCAGGTTCAGCGCCACCACCACCATGCCGTTCGGCAGCTTGCTGAAGCCTCCTGCGGCCATGCGGTCACATCCCCGTTCCGGTCGGTGTCAATAAGAGAGCCACAGCAGGCACCTAAACACGATCGGCGGCAACCCGCCAGGGGGTTACCGCCGATACATGTGTGACCTGCGTGTTTGCTGACTACTTCACGGCGGGCCCGACCTCGAGCTCGATCGTGGAGCCGTCCTTGGCCACCTTTTCGATCTTGATCTTGGTGTTGGTGTCAGTGATCTTGACACCGCCCGTCGGGTTCGACGCGTCGTAGTAGGTGTTGGTGTGGTCGTTGAAGACCGACACCCCCTTCTGCGACTTGATCCGCACCGGCACGTCCGCCTTGTGCAGCGTGATGGCGTCGGTGCGCTCCAGGGTGAACGGCGAGTCGTAGGCCTGGAACCGGTTGCGCAGCAGCGTGCCGTCGGTCCACTTCAGCGGCGTCGGGTGCGAGTCGATCGGAAGGATCAGACCGGTGCCGGGGTGGTCGGCGGTGTTGTTGTCCGCCTGCGAGGTGTCCCACTTCCAGATCAGCAGGCCGTTCTGGTACGGGAGGTGCTCCACCCAGTCCGGACGGGTCGTCGAGAAGCCGAAGTTGTACGGGCCGACCTTGAGGGTCTTGTCGTACGACACGTACTGCCGGTTCTCGGCGACGTAGTACTGCTTGTAGTCCTTGGTGAAGGACGCGCCGATGCGGGAGAAGCCGGCCGCCGTCCAGGCCGGGTCGGCGCTCTCCGCGTCGTCCGAGAAGACCGTCGAACCGTCCGCGGTCACCGTGATCTCGTCGGCCGCGAAGCCCTTGAGCGCCACGCCGCCGTCGGTCTGGTAGCGGAAGCGCAGGTCGAACTTCTGGCCCGCGTAGGCGTCCAGCGGGTACGACAGCTTCGCGTACGCGTCGATCGAACCGGTCAGCCCCGGCTTGTCACTGGCGTCACGCGGGATCGGCTGGCCGTTCACCGTGCCGTCCAGGGCGGTCCAGTTGGCGCCGCCGTCGGTCGACACCTCGGCGTAGAGGTAGTCGTACTCGTCCTCGATGTCGTACCAGCCGTCCAGGGACAGCGTGGCCGAGGACGTGCCGGTCAGGTCGACCGAGCGGGTCAGCGTGTTCTTCAGGTCGTTGCCGCTGCCGCTCCACCACTGGCTCGTGCCCTGGGCCGGGGTGACCACCTCGGTCGTGACGGCCTTGTCGGGCAGCGAGACGACCAGCGCCTGCTTGTGCTTGGTGTTGTACTCGGCCAGGCCCAGCTTGTGCCAGGAGTTCACGCCGGCCTTGGCCGTGTCGTAGTTGAGCCAGCCCAGCTGGAGCTTGTCCCAGGCGTTCATGTCGCCGGGCAGGTTGCCGATGGCCTCCTTGCCCGTGCCCAGCCAGGAACCGGACGACATCAGCGTCCAGAACCCGGTGGAGTTCTCGCCGCCGTTGGTGTCGTACTCGTCCGGCAGACCGAGGTCGTGACCGTACTCGTGGGCGAAGACGCCGAGTCCGCCGTTCTCCGGCTGGATGGTGTAGTCGCCGACCCAGATGCCGGTGTCACCGACCTGGGTGCCGCCGAGCTTGTTGCCGTCCGGGCCGGTCGCGCCGGCGTCGGTGCCGAAGGCGTACCAGCGGTGGGCCCAGATGGCGTCCGTGCCCTGGGCGCCGCCGCCCGCGGACTCGTCCTCGCCGGCGTGCACGATCTGGAAGTGGTCGATGTAGCCGTCGGGCTCGTTGAAGTTGCCGTCGCCGTCGTGGTCGTAGCGGTCCCACTGGTCGAACTGGGCGAGCTCGGCGCGGATCTCGGCCGCGGTGTCACCGGCGGCCTCACGCTGGGCGACCCAGGCGTTGACGCCGTCCCGGACCGCGTACCAGGCGGCGGCGTCCCCGGCCTCGTTGGAGCCGTAACGGGCCTCGTTGTAGGGGACCTTGACCCAGTCGGTCACCTCGCCGTCGACCGAGTAGCGGCCCGAGGACTGCTTCTCGTAGTACTTCTTCAGCGACTCGGTGTCCTTGCCGGTACCGAAGTACAGGTCCTGGTAGTGCTGCTGGTTGTAGTCCGCCTGCCAGTCCGTACTGTTGTCCTTCGTACGGTCGGGCGCGGCTATCTGGTTGTGCTGCGGGCCGGGCGTGCCGCCGTAGCGGCTGTCGACCTGGTCACCGAACTCGACCAGGATCGTGAAGATCTTGTCGGTCTTCTCACGGCCGAGTTCGACGTACTTGCTGTCGCCCTTCTTGCCCTTGAGCTGGACGACCTTCGAACCACCGCGGTTCTTGACCGTGGCCTTGCCGGATATGACCTGGTTGAGCGCTTCCTGGCGCTGAGCTTCCTGGGTCTTGCTCAGCGGACCGTCGAAGTCGTGCTTCTTCTGACCCGACAGCGGGTCGTGCCGGTCCACTGAGGCGGAGGCGTGGCCCGTGGTGGCGGCCTCCGCGACGGCGAACGTCGAGAACGTGGCGGTGGCCGCCGCGAGTGCGACGCCGATCGCGGCCGTTCTGAACGTCCAGGGTCTACTTGTCACTTGATGTCCTCCCCTGACACGTTTCGGCGCGCGGAGGGGCGCTATCAGGCCACGACGAAGGTCCGCGCGCGATCAACGCGTGTAGTCAAGTGACGACATTTGACTAGAGGTTTAAGAGAAAAGACAGACCTTGACTTGGACAGTTCAAGTGCACTATGCGGAGTGGAGGTTCGGTTTACGGACGGCGGGGCCGGCCGGCCCGCTGCGCCCGAAATGGGTGGGCGCGCGGAGCCGGGCGTCGGGCGGGCGGCGTGACTCCGTGCGCCCCCTGTGCATCGGCACCGTGGGTTAGGTCACGCTTACCGGCCGTTCCCCTCGGGCATGCAGGGGACTAGAGTCGATCGGCGGAACGCCCGGAAGTTGGCGGAAAGCCAGGCCGTCACCCCGTCTCGCCCCACAATCTTCCGAGGACACGATTGCCATGCCTCGTCCGACTGCCGCACAGCTCGCCTACGGTTCCTGCACCGTGATCCTCTCGACGCTCGCCATGCTGCTGCTGTCACAGACGAGTTCGGGCCTGGGCATCGCGGTCGTCGCCCTCGCGGCACTCGCGCTGGGGATCCTGGTCGCCATGACCGTACCGCTGCCGAAGGCGCACGCCGCGCCCGCCGCGGCTGCCACGGCCACCGCAGCCGCTGCGGCCACCGGTCCGGACGCCCGGGACGCCCGGGCCGTCGCACACGTCCGGGCGCCCGCCCGGGAATGGCGAGAGCCCGTCTCCGCGGGCGCGGAGACGGGCCAGGGCGGGTCCAGCGGGGGTTCCTGACGCCGCGTCGGGCCGGGCGCGCGCCAGGCGCGTTCAACGCTCTCGGCGCCCCGGCGCGTTCAGCGGTTCGTGCTGACCACCACCGTCTTGGCCGCCTTGTCGTGCAGTCCCTGCTTGTAGGGCCGGTCGAAGAAGCTCCAACCGCCGCAGATCGCCAGCCAGAAGCAGGCGCAGCAGAACCAGAACGGAATCCACAGCACCGCCGCGCGCGCCAACGCGGTGGCGACGGACGGTGTGGAGCCGTCGGCCAGGTTCGCCACCCGCATGCCCAGCCACATCTTCCCCAGGGTCTGCCCCCGTCGGGCGGTCATGAAGGTGTCGTAGCCCGTGTAGAGCACCACACCGACCACCGACTGCCAGATGGAGCGGCCGACTTCCACCTGGTCGGCGTTCATCGTGTACTCGTTGACGCGGAGCGCCAAGGTGATCAGCCACACGACGACACCCACCAGGATCAGGTCGATGATCCGAGCGAGGGTGCGCCTGCCGCTGTCCGCGAGCGGGGGCATCCCGGCGAGCGGGTCCTGGGGGTACGGTCCGCCTCCGTAAGGGCCGTCGCCACCGCCGTAGGGCCCACCTCCGTAGGGACCGCCACCGCCGTACGGGGAACCGCCGCCTCCGCCGTGGGGTTCGCCGCCTCCGCCGTACGGGGAACCACCCGTGCCGCCGCCGTACGGGTCGTCGCCGTGCGGTCCCCCGCCGCCGGACGGCGGGGGCGGGCCGTCCGGCGGTGGGGGCGGGGATCCGGAGCCCGGGGGCGGTTCGGAGCCGGGGGGCGGTTCGGTGCTCATGCGCCGAGTCGATCTCGAACCCGAGCGGGTCGCATCCGGCGAGCGGCCGTACGGGGGACGGCCGCGGCCCTACGCCGTCCCGGTCACCCCGCCACGAAGGTGTGCGCCGCCTTGTCGTGCCAGCACTGGTGCCAGGGCCGGTCGAACAGGCACCACAGCACCCCCACGACCCCGACGACGAGCAGCCCGGGCACGCTGTAGACGAGCCAGCGGACGAGAGCCCGGGCGAAGGACGGAGGCTCGTGCGCCTCGATGTCCCGCACCTGGAGACCGCACAGCTTCTTGCCCACGGTGCGGCCCCACCTGGCGGTGGGCAGCACCTCGTAGACGACTCCGAAGAGCAGCAGGACGGCCAGGACGATGCCCAGGTACGTCGCCGTCGTCCCGTCCAGCAGCCAGACGGTGACCGTGTGGCCGGAGAGTCTGGCCGCGTCGATCTTCGCGTCGATGTGGTCGGCCGCCCTGGTGCCCAGCGGTACGGCGGCGCCCGCGGTGACGCCCGCCAGGACGACCGTGTCGACCAGACGTGCCGCCAGCCGCTTGCCGAGGCCGGCGGGCCGGGCCTCGGCCTGCCGGCGCGCGGCCGCCTGGAAGGGGTCCTCGACCGGCGGCTTCCACGGCGCGACGGGCTGCCCCTCGCCCGTGCCCGCACCTGCCCCCGCGAGCTGGTGCACCTGCTGCGGCCAGGAGGGCTGCCCGCCACCGGGGCCGCTGGTCAGTGGTGTGGCGAGGGGTCCGGCGGGGGCGTCGGGAACGGGCTGGGGTGCGCTGCCCTGCTGGGGCAGCGCGGGGGCGGGGGCGTGCGCCGG
This sequence comes from Streptomyces sp. NPDC003393, assembly GCF_053589015.1. Taxonomy (NCBI): domain Bacteria; kingdom Bacillati; phylum Actinomycetota; class Actinomycetes; order Kitasatosporales; family Streptomycetaceae; genus Streptomyces; species Streptomyces sp. NPDC003393. Next base: position 99,690 of record NZ_JBSFRB010000009.1, read on the forward strand.
GGCGGCTCCGGCCGCCTGAGCCCCGGCGGCCGCCTGGCTCTGCGAGCGGCCGTGCGAGGTGCCCTCCGGACCGCCTCGCACGCCCTGAGCCGGGGCCGCCGGGCCCGCCGGGCCTCGAGCGGGGCCCTGACCCTGCGCCTGTCCCTGTGCTTGCCCTTGCGCCTGTCCCTGCGCGGCTGACGCGCGCGCGGCCGCCGCCTTGCCGGCGGCGAAGCCGGGGCCGTCCGACGCGCCGGGCGAACCCTGGACGGGTACCGGCGCCGGTCCCGGGCCTCCCGTCGGGTCGGCCGGCCGCCCGGGGCGCACCTGGCGGAACATCATGGTGCCCTCGTCGGCCGGCGGGCCGCCCGGGGCCGGGACGCCGGACCCGGGCGCGCTGCCCGGCGTCCCGGCCGCGCCGTCCGCCGCCGTCGGACGGCGGAACGCGAACGTGTCGCCCGCCTCGGCCGGGCCCTGTCCCGGCCCGTGTCCCTGGCCCTGTCCTGCCTCCGCCACCGGCTCGGCCGAGGGCCGGGCGGACGGCTCGGGCGTGTGGGCCACGCGAGGGTCGGCCGGCGCCGGGGTGCCCCACGAGACACGGCGGTCCTGGTCACCGCCGAAGCCGGACTGCTGCCCGCGGTCGGCGCCCCACGCCGGGGCCGGCTCGGCACGGACACCGCGCGCCGCCGCCGGGCCCGCCTCGTCCGCGGGGTCCTCGTCGAAGAAGTGCGGGCCCGTCTCCTCGACCGCCGGGGTGGCGGCGGCGCCCGCCGGTGCGGGCGCGGCGCCGACTCCGGGCGGCGGGCTGAGCGGCTCGCCGTCGGCCGGTGCCGGACGGCTGGTGCCCGGTACCCAGGCGGCGCCGTTCCAGTACCGGACGTACCCGGGGATGGACGGGTCCGGGTAGTACCCCTCGCGGGGCCTGTCGTCACCTGGTGCCGGGGTTGGGGCGCTCATGTCCGTCGTCCCGTATCTGCTCGGGGGTGGTATCGGGGGGCTCCACATCTATCAGACCGGCGCACCCGCCACCGCCAGTCCCGCCGGACCCACTCCTTTCCGGGCAACCTCGTGCAGGTACTTCACAGGCCCGGGGCACGGAACGGAAAAAAGTTCGGCCGATCCGCTTAATGCCCGGCCTCCGTCCGCCTCTCCCCTGGTGCGGGTCCGCCCCGGGTCCGCGTCCGCACCCGTGACGAGTGGAGAGGACCGACGGAGGGTGACGCGCACCGTGGTGGAACGCGAGCTGGAGCTGACGCTGGTGCTGTCGCCCGAGCGGGGGATCCCCGTTCCGGCCCGGCTCGGATACCGCACCGACGACCCGTACGCCGTGCACCTCGACTTCCATGTCGACTCCGCGCACCCCGTGCACCGGACGTTCGCCCGCGAGCTGCTCATGGAGGGGGTGTTCCCCCCGTGCGGGCACGGTGACGTACGGGTGTGGCCGTCGAGCACGGACGGCCGCGCCGTGGTCCTGCCGGCGCTCGGTTCACCCGACGGCGAGGCCCTGCTGAAGGCGCCGGCCGCCCCGGTCTCGGCGTGGCTGGAGCGCACGCTGCGCGTGGTGCCGCCGGGCAGCGAGGGAGAGCGGCTCGGCCTGGACGACGGTCTGGCCGAGCTGCTCTCCTGGTGAGCGCCGAGGTCCGGGCGGCGCGACGATCACGACGGGCGCGGCGGCACCTGGGCTGGGGCCGCACGGTGATCGCGGGTCAGAACAGCTTGCCGGGGTTGAGGATGCCCAACGGGTCGAAGACCTGCTTGATGCCCCGCTGCAGCTCGACGCCCACCGGGCCGAGCTCGCGCGCCAGCCACTCCTTCTTCAGTACGCCCACTCCGTGCTCGCCGGTGATCGTGCCGCCGAGCCCGAGGCCGAGGGCCATGATCTCGTCGAAGGACTCCCGGGCGCGTCGCGACTCGTCGGGGTCCTGTGCGTCGAAGCAGACGGTCGGATGGGTATTGCCGTCACCGGCGTGTGCGCAGACCCCGATGGTGAGCTGGTACTTCTCCGCGATCCGCTCGATCCCGTCCAGCAGCTCGCCGAGCCGGGAGCGCGGCACGCACACGTCGTCGATCATCGTGGTCCCCTTGACCGCCTCCAGCGCGGTCAGGGACAGCCGCCGGGCCTGGAGCAACATCTCGGACTCGGCGGCGTCCTCGGCCGGGACGACCTGGGTGGCGCCGGCCGCCTCGCACAGCGCGCCGACGGCGGCGAGGTCGGCGGCCGGGTCGGGCGTGTCGAAGGCGGCGAGCAGCAGTGCCTCGGTGGTCTCCGGCAGGCCCATGTGCGCGAAGTCGTTGACGGCCTTCACCGTCGTACGGTCCATGAGCTCCAGCAGCGACGGCACATGGCCTCCCGCCATGATCCGGCAGACCGCGTCGCAGGCCGCGGCCGCGGAGGAGAACTCGGCGGCGAGCACCAGCTGCTGCGGCGGCTGCGGCTTGAGCGCCAGCACGGCCCGTACGACGATGCCGAGCGAGCCCTCGGAGCCGACGAAGAGCCGGGTGAGGTCGTATCCGGCGACACCCTTGGCGGTACGGCGGCCGGTGGACATCAGGCGGCCGTCGGCCAGCACCACGTCCAGGCCGAGCACGTACTCGGCGGTGACGCCGTACTTCACGCAGCACAGGCCGCCGGAACCGGTGCCGATGTTGCCGCCGATGGTGCACATCTCCCAGCTGGAGGGGTCCGGCGGGTAGTACAGGCCGTGCTCGTTCACCGCGCGGGAGAGCGCGGCGTTGACGACGCCCGGCTCGACGACCGCGATGCGGTTGACCGGGTCGATCTCCAGAATGCGGTCCATCTTGGTCAGGGACACGATGATGCAGCCGTCGGAGGCGTTGGCCGCGCCGGACAGGCCGGAGCGGGCGCCCTGCGGAACGACCGGGACGCGCAGTTCGGTGGCGATCCGCATGACGTGCTGGACCTGCTCCACCGTGCGTGGCAGGACGACGACCGCCGGGACGCCCGACGGGCAGAAGCTGGCCATGTCGTTGGCGTAGGAGGCGGTGATGTCGGCGTCCGTGAGGACCGCCTCGGCCGGCAGGCCCGAAAGGAGCCGGTCGGTGAGATTGCCCTGGACCTCGTCGGGTGCGGCTTGTATACGGCTCATGATCACAGCGTTGCACTCGTGGGCGGCGGTGTGAACCCCATGGGAGCGCTTGCCGTCCCGCGCGGGCGGCCCTGGCGAGCACCCGCGCGGGCGCGCCGGGCGGCGGGCTCGCGCGGGGCGGGGCGCCGGGGGCGTCAGAGGTTGCCGCGCCGCTCCTGCTCGCGCTCGATCGCCTCGAACAGGGCCTTGAAGTTGCCCTTGCCGAAGCCCATCGAGCCGTGCCGCTCGATGAGTTCGAAGAACACGGTCGGGCGGTCCTGGACCGGCTTGGTGAAGATCTGGAGCAGGTAGCCGTCCTCGTCGCGGTCGGCGAGGATCTTCAGCTCGCGCAGGGTGTCGATGGGCACACGGGTGTCGCCGACCCACTCGCCGAGGGTGTCGTAGTAGGAGTCGGGGGTGTCGAGGAACTCGACACCGGCCGCGCGCATCGTCCGTACCGTCTGCACGATGTCGTTGGTGTTCAGCGCGATGTGCTGGACGCCGGCGCCGCCGTAGAACTCCAGGTACTCGTCGATCTGGGACTTCTTCTTGGCGACGGCGGGCTCGTTGATCGGGAACTTGACCTTGAGGGTGCCGTCCGCGACCACCTTCGACATCAGCGCGCTGTACTCGGTCGCGATGTCGTCGCCCACGAACTCCTTCATGTTCGTGAAGCCCATGACCTTGTTGTAGAACTCGACCCACTCGTTCATCCGGCCGAGTTCGACGTTGCCGACGCAGTGGTCGATGGCCTGGAAGGTCCTCCCCCGGCCTTCGGCCGGGAGGTGCCCCCGGGCGGGCGGCTCGACGATGGGCTTCGCGGCCGCGTAACCGGGGAGGTAGGGGCCGTCGTAGCCGGACCGCTCGACGAGGGTGTGGCGGGTCTCGCCGTAGGTGGCGATCGCGGCGAGGACGACGGTGCCGTGCTCGTCCTTCATCTCGTAGGGCTCGGCGACGGAGCGGGCGCCGTGCTCGATCGCGTACTCGTAGGCGGCGCGCGCGTCCGGGACCTCGATGGCGAGGTCGATGACGCCGTCGCCGTGCTCGGCCACGTGCCGGGCGAGGAAGCGGCCCCAGTCGGTGACGGGCTTGATCACCGAGGTGAACACGAAGCGGGCGGAGCCGCTCTCCAGGACGTAGGCAGCGGTCTCGCGGCTGCCGTTCTCCGGTCCGGAGTAGGCGACCAGCCGCATGCCGAAGGCGGTGGAGTAGTAGTGCGCCGCCTGCTTGGCGTTGCCCACGGCGAAGACGACCGCGTCCATTCCCTTGACCGGGAAGGGGTCGGCCTGCCGCGCGGTCGCGTCGGGAGTGTGCTGTGTGGTCTGCGTCATAGCGGAAGCGTCACCCGGTCTCGCAAGGTGCGCAATAGTTCGCGTATTCACTGGGCACTGTGTTCAGTGAACGACCGGAGTCAGCGGGCTTTCTGTACAGGATGACCACCGTGATGGCGACCTTGGAGGCGGGGCTGTGGCGATCGATCGTCTGGACGGCCGCATCATCGCGCTGCTGGCGCGCGAGCCGCGTATCGGCGTCCTGGAGATGTCCCGGCGCCTGGGGGTCGCCCGGGGGACGGTGCAGGCCCGTCTGGACCGCCTCCAGTCCAACGGCGTCATACGCGGCTTCGGCCCCGAGGTGGATCCGGCGGCCCTCGGCTATCCGGTCACGGCGTTCGCCACGTTGCAGATCCGCCAGGGGCAGGGAGCGGACGTACGGGCCCATCTGGCGACGGTGCCCGAGGTCCTGGAGCTGCACACCACCACCGGCACCGGCGACATGCTGTGCCGGCTGGTGGCCCGCTCCAACGCGGATCTGCAGCGCGTGATCGACCGCGTGGTCGCCATCGAGGGCATCGTCCGCGCCGCCACGGCGATCGTGATGGAGAACCCGGTGCCCCTGCGGATCATCCCGCTGGTGGAGCAGGCGGCGGAGGACCGGGAGAGGAACGGGTAGGGGTTTCCAGGGTGCCTTCCGGCGGCTCGTGGCTTCTGGCCGCTGTGTCTTTAGCCGCTCGCGTCTTCTGGCCGCTCGCGTCTTCTGGTTGCTCGTGCCTTCTGGCACTCGGCCTTCTAGCAGCCCGTGCCTTCTAGCAGCTGGGGACGGAGCCCTTGCCCGTCCGCAGGGCGGTCAGGGCGCCGACCGCGCCCTTGAGGGTGGTCACCGGGACCAGGCGCAGGCCCTTCGGCAACTCCGCGCGGGCGTCGGTGCACTCGGCCTTCGGGACCAGGAAGACCGTGGCGCCGTCCCGGTGCGCGGCCTGCGTCTTGAGGGACACGCCGCCGACCGGGCCCACGGTGCCGTCCGGTGTGATCGTGCCCGTGCCGGCGATCGTACGGCCGCCCGAGAGGTCGCCGCCGGTGCCGTCGCCGTGGATCTTGTCGATGATGCCGAGCGAGAACAGCAGGCCCGCGCTCGGGCCGCCGACGTCGGCCAGCTTCAGCGAGACCTTGATGTTCTTGTCGCCGCTGAGGCCCAGGTACTTCAGGGCGGCCTGGGTCGCCGCGTCCTGCGACTGCTTCATCTGTTCGGCGTTGTGCCGCTCGATCTGCTGGACGGTGTCGCCGCTCGGGTAGACCGCGTCGCGCGGCATGACCGCCCGGCTGGTGTCGAACCAGCCGTCGATCACGTCGCCCAGCGTGACGCGGGTGTCCGGGCCGGTCGCCTCGATGGTCGTCATCCGCAGCTGCCCGCTCGTGTTCCGCACCGGTGTACCCGAGATCGTGATCACCTGGCTGCCCTTGAACGTGCCGAGCACATTGGCCGTCGACCCGGGCTGCGCCACCGAGAACGGCAGCGGCGCCGCCACCGCCGTGGCGATCAGGGCCACGACGGGCAGCGCGCAGACGGCGAGGGCCTTGGGGCGCGAGAGGCGAGAGAGCACGGGATCAATCTAACGCGACGACCACGTCCGGTCGGCCGGCGGCCGCCCGCGGCCCCGGCTTCCGTGACTCGGCGCAATCCCCCGGCGGCCTGCGACGGCCTCAGCGCAACGCCCCCGCGGCCTCCGACGGCCTCAACGCGGCATCTCGCGGCCTCCGACACCTCAACGCCCCGCGACCTCAACCCCCGACGCCCCGCGACCTCCGCGGCCTCAGCGCAACGCCTCCGCGACCTCGCGGGCCGCGTCCACCACCCTCGGACCCACCCGCTCCGGTACGGACTCGGCCAGCATGACGACGCCGACGCTGCCCTCGAGGCCGGTCACGCCGAGCAGGGGGGCCGCCGCGCCGCAGGCGCCCGCCTCCAGTTCGCCGTGGGTGAGGGTGTAGCCGGGGTCGGTCGTCGGCTGGCGGCGGGCCTCGAGTATCGCCTTGCCCGCGGCGCCCCGGTCCAGGGAGTGACGGAACCCGGCCCGGTAGGCCACGTGGTAGTCCGTCCACGAGGGCTCGACGACGGCGACCGCCAGTGCCTCCGACCCGTCCACCAGCGTCAGATGCGCCGTCGCCCCTATGTCCTCGGCGAGTGCCCGCAGCGCCGGCAGCGCCGCCTCCCGCACCAGCGGGTGCACCTGGCGGCCCAGGCGCAGCACCCCGAGCCCGACCCTGGCCCGGCCGCCCAGGTCACGGCGGACGAGCGTGTGCTGTTCCAGGGTGGCGAGGAGCCGGTAGACGACCGTGCGGTTCACCCCCAGCTTGTGGGACAGCTCGGTGACGGTCAGCCCGTGGTCCGTGTCGGCCAGCAGCTTGAGGACCTTCAGTCCCCGGTCGAGCGTCTGAGAGGTCTCCGCGGTCACGACGCCCACTCCTTAAGTGGTGAGGTCGGCGGCGCTCATCGCGGCGGGTACGTCACCGAGTCCCGTCAGTGACGCGCAACAGAGGCCGCCGATCGGCCGGCGGTCCGGGCCGTCCCGGACGTAGTCGCTTCACGGCTGCGCTCCGCGGCGGCGCTGCCACGGGGCGTGTGCGTAGCGGGACATTAGCGAAGCCGGTTCGCTGAGCGGAAGCCTCCGTCCAGAATCCGGGCAAGAGCAGATCCGGCCTGCCTGCATTCGTCCGGATACGCGCGCGCTCCGGGGCCGCGGCGGGACCTCAGCGCATGCGCGTGGCCCACTCCCGCACCTTGGCGATGCGCTGGCGCAGCTGTCCCGCCGTCGCCTCGGCGCTCGGCGGGCCGCCGCACACCCGGCGCAGCTCGGTGTGGATGACGCCGTGTGGTTTGCCGCTCTGGTGGACGTAGGCGCCGACCAGGTTGTTGAGCTCCCGGCGCAGCTCCATCAGCTCCTTGTGGGTCACCACCGGGCGCCGGTCGGCGGGCAGTTCGAGCAGGTCGGCCTCGCTGTCCGGCTTTCTGCGGCTGTGCGCGATCTGGCGGGCCTGCCGCTTCTGCAGCAGCAACTGCACCTGCTCGGGCTCCAGCAGGCCGGGGATGCCGAGGTAGTCCTGCTCCTCCTCGCTGCCCGGGTGGGCCTGCATGCCGAACTCGGCGCCGTCGTAGAGGACCCGGTCGAAGACGGCGTCGGACTCCAGTGCCTCGAAGGGCAGCATGTCCTGCTCGCCGGTGTCCTCGTCCTGCTCCCGGTTCGCCTCCTCCATCTCCTTCTCGGACTCGGCGTACGGGTCCTCCTCGCCCTCCTTCTTCGGTTTGTCCAGGGCGTGGTCCCGCTCGACCTCCATCTCGTTGGCGAAGGTGAGCAGGTCGGGGATGGTCGGCAGGAAGACCGAGGCGGTCTCGCCGCGCCGCCGGGACCGTACGAAACGACCGACGGCCTGGGCGAAGAACAGCGGGGTGGAGATCGTGGTGGCGTAGACGCCGACCGCGAGGCGGGGCACGTCGACGCCCTCGGACACCATGCGGACCGCGACCATCCAGCGGTCGTCGCCGTCGCTGAACTCGTCGATCCTCTTCGACGCGCCGGCGTCGTCGGACAGGACGACCGTCGCGCCGCTGCCCGTGATCTCGCGGATCAGCTTGGCGTAGGCGCGCGCGGAGTCCTGGTCGGAGGCGATGACGAGGGCGCCGGCGTCCGGGACGGCCTTGCGGACCTCGGTCAGCCGCTGGTCGGCGGCGCGCAGCACGGCCGGCATCCACTCGCCGCGCGGGTCGAGCGCGGTGCGCCAGGCCTGGCTGACCGCGTCCTTGGTCATCGGCTCGCCGAGCCTGGCCTCGATCTCGTCGCCGGCCTTGGTGCGCCAGCGCATGTTGCCGCTGTAGGAGAGGAAGATGACGGGCCGCACGACGCCGTCGGAGAGCGCGGAGCCGTAGCCGTAGGTGTAGTCGGCGGCCGAGCGCCGGATGCCGTCCTGGCCCTCCTCGTACGTCACGAACGGGATGGGGTTGGTGTCCGAGCGGAACGGGGTGCCGGTGAGGGCGAGGCGACGGGTCGCCGGCTCGAACGCCTCCAGGCAGGCCTCGCCCCAGGACTTGGAGTCACCGGCGTGGTGGATCTCGTCGAGGATGACGAGGGTCTTGCGCTGCTCGACGCGGTTGCGGTGCAGCATGGGGCGCACGCCGACGCCCGCGTACGTCACGGCGACCCCGTGGTACTCCTTGCCGAGCGGGCCCGCGCTGTACTCGGGATCCAGCTTGATACCTATCCGCGCCGCAGCCTCGGCCCACTGCTTCTTGAGGTGCTCGGTGGGCGCGACCACGGTCACCTGCTGCACGACGTGGTGGTGCAGCAGCCAGGACGCGAGCGTCAGCGCGAAGGTCGTCTTGCCCGCGCCCGGGGTGGCGACCGCGAGGAAGTCGCGCGGCTGCTCCTGGATGTACTTCTCCATCGCCCCCTGCTGCCAGGCACGCAGCTTGCCGGCGGTGCCCCAGGGGGCGCGTCCGGGGAAGGCGGGCGAGAGGTGATGCGAGTGCGACGAGCTGGCAGACATAGGCGTGGGCCCGGAGGGCCCTCCGTTGAGGGTGGTGGCGGGCGACGGGCGGGCGGTAGTCACGGTCTCCGGTTCGTTGTGCTGGGGGCTCGGCTACGGATGACAACCGGGCCACCCTACCGGCGGCCCGGCGGTGCCAACGCGCCGACGGCACGACGTCACTCGGGGATGGGATTCACGTCACACGCCGGGCTCCGCGAGCTCCCTCAGCACCTCGCCGATCAACTTGACCTCCTCCAGGGCGCCCGTGGCCACGGCGATGACCAGGCGCTCGGCCGCGTCGATGTCTGGGCGCAACTGCACGTTGTTCAGGGCCAGGAAGACGACACAGGATGTCCAGGCGGTGCGTTTGTTCCCGTCGACCAACGGGTGGTTGATGGCCAGCGACTGCAGGAGCGCTGCCGCCTTGTCGAACAGATCGGTGTACGCCTCCTGCCCGGACATCGAGGCGGAGGGGCGGTGGACGGCCGATTCCAGGAGGCCGGCGTCACGTACGACGACGTCCTGGTCATCCACCGCGTGCGCGGCAATGGCCAGGACGTCCTCGGCCGAGAGATAGATATGCGTCACTTGAGCCGCTCCAGCAGTTCGGCCCACTTGGCGGTCTGCTCCTTGGCGGCCTTCCGAACCAGGGCCTCGTGTGCCGTCCTGGCCAGGTAGTCGTCCACGGCCCTCAGCACTATGGCGTGCATGCTGACACCCTCCTCCTCGGCGCGCAGCTTGAGTGCTTCCGTCTGGTCGTCGCGGAGACGCAGGTTCATAGCCATACCAGAACAGTACCACCCCATGGGGTCAGAGTGGTACCACTCAGGAGTGAACCCGCACCCGCGTAGCCACCCAAACCCCTACCAACGCCACCCCCGCCATCGGCAGGAACACCGCCGCGAAGGCGGCCGGATGGGCGGCGGAGCCGGTTGCCGTCGCGGTCGTGTGGGCCACCGTGCCGCCGCCCAGCGCGGCGAACGCGGCACCCCCCACCGCGAGCAGCAGGACGTTGGACAGGGCGTCGGATATCTGCAGAGCCGCGGAGTTGGTACCGGCCTCCTCCGGGGCGGACAGCCGCAGCAGCAGCACGCTGGTGGAGGAGATGACCAGGCCCATGCCGAAGCAGCCGAACCCCCAGGCGACGGCGACCGTCCAGACCGGCACGGTGTGGATCAGCACGCTGGGCGCGGTGGCGATGGCGGCCGCCACCAGCACCATCCCGAAGGTCATCAGCCGCTCCCGGTACGGTGCCACGCGGGGCCGCGACTGCACCCAGGAGCCGAGCGCCCAGGTCCCGCCGCCCGCCGCCAGCGAGAAGCCGGCCAGCGTCGGGGAGAGCCCGCGCTGGGTGACGAGCATCAGCGGGACGAAGGACTCGGCGGCGATGAAGGAGCCCGCCGCGACCCCGCGCAGCAGCACCACGGACGGCAGCCCGCGCGCCGCCCGGCAGGTGCCGCGGGGCAGCAGCCCGCGCACGGCCGGCAGCAGCAGCGCGGCCCCCGCCGCTCCCGGTATCAGCGATGTCCACCGCAGGTCCTGCGCCGCGTACTGGAGCAGCCCGGCCCCGAAGGAGATACCGAGGGCGAGCCGGGTGCGCCGCAGGTCGAAGGACTGCCCGGGCTCCTCGTCCGTGCCCTCCTCCACCGGGCCCGACGCCCGCCGCCGTATCTGCGGCAGCGCCATCGCCAGCGGGAACACCACGAGCACCGGGATGCCGATGAACACCCAGCGCCAGCCCAGGTGCTCGGTCACCGCGCCCGAGGCGAGCGGGCCGACGATCGACGGGACCACCCAGGCCGCCGCGAACGCCGCCATGATCGCCGGACGCAGCCGCTCCGGGTAGGCCCGGCCCACGACGACGTACAGGGCGACGATCACCAGCCCGCCGCCGAATCCCTGCACGGCACGTCCGGCGATGAACACCCACATCGTCGCGGCCGTCCCGGCCAGCAGCAGCCCCGCCGCGAACGCGCCGATCCCGGCGGTCAGCGCCCCCAGCGGGCCGCGCCGGTCCGACCACTGCCCGGCGAGCACCATCCCGAACAGACTCGTCGTGAAGAACCCCGAGAACGCGAACGCGTACAGCGGCAGCCCGTGCAGCTCCCGGGCCGCGACCGGCATCGCCGTGCCCACGGCGGTCGCCTCGAAGGCGATCAGCAGCACGACGGAGACGATCCCGACGCTGAGCGAGCGGTAGGCACGGCCGAGCACGGTGTCGGTGGCCTCATCGGCCGCCACGGGAGCGGGCGCCGGCACCTCCTGCGGACGGGATCTGCCGGGGTGGTCGGGGGTGTCCGCGACGCCGGTGTCGCGTGGTTCCAGGGCGGTCATGGTCGTCAGGGTAAGGTCCGCAGCCGCTTCTTGCCCCTGTCGGGAGTCGCTCCCGGCCCGGGACCTTGGTCGTACGACCTCCACTCGTCCCCCCTTGCTTCGCAACGTGCTTTGTGAACGGCCTATGGCAGTCGTGTTGCGGCACCCGCCGTTTCCTTGAGCCGCCTCTCCCCCACGCCCTACGGTCGACGCACCGAGTCCGGAACGGACCGCCCGGCGGTTCCCCGACACGGCCGTGTGCCCGAGTGGCCCAGGGACTCGCCTGCAAAGCGAGGTACGCGGGTTCGATTCCCGCCACGGCCTCTGATGCCTCGAACAGGCAAGACGACAGGGCGGCACCCCTCTGGGGGGACACCGGGCATGAGCAACACCGTGGCGGCCGTGTGGCGAGCGTCGTGCAACCGTCCGTCGCGGACGTTCGCCTCTGTCAGCACGGCCTTCGGCTCAGCCCGGTCCTGAGCTACGCGGGTTCACTTCCCGCCACGGCCGCCCAGCGTGCGGTGCAGCAGCCAGAGGCTGAAGGCGAGGGTGGAGATGTCCTCGTCGAACGGGTGGAGCGCGGCCTCGGGTGCGCTCCAGGTCCACACCTCGCCCGTGGTTCCGTCGATCACCAGGCTGTCGCCCTCGGCCAAGTGGCCGAGGCGTATCAAGCGGTCGGCGTGGGGTGGGAGCTGACCGGGCGGACAGTCGTCCGGGTGCTCGTCGGCGTGGTACTCGGTGAGGGGGCGCAGGGGGATGTCGGTGTCCAGTTCGAAGAGGATGCCGTCCTCGGGCAGGCCCCTCTCGCGCAGGAAGCGGCGGGTCGGCTCGTGCGTGAGCGTGGCGGGGAAGTCGACGTCCTCGAAACGGACGACGCGGCCCCGGCCGAACTCCTCGTCCAGGAGGCGGGCGGGCAGGCTCAGGGTCAGGCCCGGGTTCAGGCCGGCGACCGTCCCGGGCACCTCGGCCCGGGCCGTTGCGGCGGTGCGAGTCGTGCTCATGGTTCCCCCGTGTTCTCCGGAGCCGTCGTCGCGGCTGCCCGACTGCCGGAAACACTACGACGCACCACTGACAACGGCCCCGACCTGCTCAAACGCCAGGGTTCAGCGGCTCACTGGCTGGTGACGACCGCCGCCTGCGGGCGGATCGGCAGGCGGTTGACCGGGCGGCCGGTGGCGGCCCGGACCGCGGAGGCGACGGCCGCCGGGGAGGTGACCACCGGAACCGCGCTGACCGACTTCGCGCCGAAGGGGGCCACGACGTCCCGCTCCTCGACCAGTTTCACGATCTGGATGTCGGGCGCGTCCAGGGCCGTGGGCAGGGCGTACCCGGTCAGGTCGGGGTGGCGGACCAGGCCGCGCGGGGTGCGCAGGTTCTCCGTGAGCGCGATGCCCACGCCCTGGGTGACGCCGGCCTCGATGCGGGAGGCCAGCTGCGCCGGGTTGAGGACCCGGCCGACGTCCTGGGCCACCGCCAGTTCCACCACGCGGACCGAGCCCAGCTCGATGTCCACGTCCACCACCGCACGGATCGCGCAGAAGGCCAGGCCCACGAAGGCGTCGCCCTGACCGGCCTCGTCCAGCGGCTCCGTGGGGTGCGGACGGCACTGGGCCGTCGCCCACAGCTCCTTGCCGTCCATGGCCTCGGTGACCGTGGTCGACAGCACGCCGTCGTACGAGGTGATCTTGCCGTCGGTGATCTGGAGCAGCTCGGTGGACATGCCGAACTTGTGCGCGAGGGGCTGGAGGAGCTGGGTGCGGACCATCTTCGCCGCGCGCTCCACCGCGCCGCCCGACACCCACGTGTGGCGGCCCCGGCAGCCCGCGCCGGCCGGGGGCTGGTCGGTGTCGACGGAGGCCACGTGCACCTCGTCGATGCCCAGCGTCTCCTGGACGATCTGCCGGGCGAGCGTCGTGAAGCCCTGGCCGCTCTCGACGGCCGCGCACAGCACCGTACCGACGCCGTTCTGGACCCTCACCGTGGCCGTGGAGACCTCGTCCGCGCCCTCCGCGCCGAGCATGTGCACCATGCCCAGGCCGTAGCCCACACCGCGGCGCACGGCGCCCGGCTCGCCCGCGCCCTCGGGGCCGCCGGGCAGCAGCCACTCGTCCTCGGGGGTGTCCTTGGGCAGCGGGGGCAGCGGGTGGTCCCGTACGGCCTGGAGCAGTTCGGCGACCGGGGCCGGGCACGTCACCGTCTGGCCGGTGGGCAGGACGTCGCCGGTGGCCATCACGTTGCGCAGCCGCAGCTCCGCCGGGTCGACGCCGAGCTTCCTGGCCAGCTTGTCCATCTGCGCCTCGTAGGCGGCGCACACCTGCATGGCGCCCTCGCCTCGGACGTGGCCCGAGGGCGGGTTGTTGGTGCGCACCGCCCAGCCCTCGATGAAGGCGTGGGGGACGACGTACGGCCCGCAGGCGAAGGAGACGGCGGCGGCCAGGGCGTCGCCGGAGGTGTCGGCGTAGGCGCCGGCGTCCAGCAGGATCTGCGCCTCGACCTTGACGAGTCTGCCCTCGGCGTCGGCGTGGTGGCGGTAGCGCAGCAGGGTCGGGTGGCGGTGGGCGTGGCCCAGGAAGGATTCCTCGCGGCTCGCCGTCAGCTTCACCGGGCAGCCGGTCTTCAGCGCCAGCAGGCCCAGCGGGAGCTGGAAGCCCTGGTCCTCGCGGTCGGCGGTGGCACCGGGGACGCCGGTGACGACGATCTTCACGCGCTCGGGTTCCAGGCCGTAGCAGGCGGCGAGCGCGTCCCGGTCGGCGTGCGGGTCGGTGGAGCCCAGGTACAGCTCGACACCGCCGTCCGGGCGGGGCACGGCGAGGCCGGCCTCGGCGCCGATCGGGGCGGGGTCCTGCCGGCCGATGCGGTACAGGCCCTCGACGACGATGTCGCCGGCGGCCTCCGGGTCGCCGTGGCGCAGCGGGATGTGCCGGACCAGGTTGCCGTCGGGGTGCAGCGGCTCGGCTTCGAAAGCCTGTTCGGGGTCGGTCACCGCGTCGAGTACCTCGTACTCGACGATGACGGCGGCGGCGGCCATCCGCGCGGTGTCCGGGTGGTCGGCGGCGACCGCGGCGATGGGCTCGCCGTGGTGGCGTACGACCTCGGAGGCGAAGACGGGGCGGTCGGCCGTGCCACGCCCGTACAGGGAGCGGCCGGGGACGTCCTCGTGGGTGACGACGGCCCGCACGCCGGGCATCTCGCGCGCGTGGGTGGTGTCGATGGACACGATGCGCGCGTGCGCGTGCGGTGAGCGCAGGACCGCCGCCCACAGCAGGCCCTCGGCCCACAGGTCGGCCGCGTACGGGAAGGTGCCCTCCGTCTTGGCGCGGGCGTCGGCGGGCGGCAGCGAGGAGCCGATCCCGTGCGGCAGGGGCTCCGGCGCGGGAGCGGTCTCCGTGGCGGCAGCGGCGGCGGCTTCGTCGGTCACGCCTGGCCTCCGTCCTGGCCGTAGGGGTCGTGCGGGTCGTGATGTCGGTGCGGGTCCTGGTGCCCGTGCGGGTCCTGGTGCGCGTGCGGTTCGTGCCCCCGCGGGGCCGGTGCGCCGAACGCCGAGGGGTGGATGCCGCCGGCGCCGGGGCCCGCCTGGTGCGGGATACGCGGCTCGCCGGCGTCCGTCTCACCGCCGTCGGCGGCGGCGTGTTCCGCGGCGGCGTGCGCCTCGCGCTCGGCGACGACCTCCTCGACCGCCCGCAGGACGCCCTTGTAGCCCGAGCAGCGGCACAGGTTGCCGCACAGGGCCTGGCGGGTCTCCAGTTCGGAGGGGGCCGGGTTGCCCTCCAGCAGGTCGTGCAGGGTCATCGCCATGCCGGGCACGCAGAAGCCGCACTGCACCGCGCCGCACCGCGCGAGCGCACGCTGTACGTCGGACGGCTGTCCGTCGACGGCCAGGCCCTCGACCGTGCGGACCTCGCTGCCGGCCGCGGTGACCGCGGGTACCAGGCACGAGGCGACGAGGCGGCCGTCCACCTGCACGTTGCAGGCGCCGCACTCGCCCTGCGAGCAGCCGTCCTTGGCGCCCGCGAGACCGAGCCGCTCGCGCAGCACGTACAGCAGCGACTCGCCGATCCACGCGTCGGTGACGGGCCGGTCCACGCCGTTGACCCGCAGCACGTAGGAGGCGAGCGGGTGCTCGTCCTGCGGCGGCGCGGGCGGCGGGCCGTCCGGGGCGGCGGCCTCCTGCTGCGCGCCGTCCGGGTCGGCCGGGTCGGTATCCGGGGCCGTGGGGTCGGAGGTCGTGACGGGCTCTTCGGCGGCCTGGCGCGGGTCGGCGGGCCCCTCGGCCGGGGTCGGTGCGGCGGGGCGCTCAGCGGCGCCCTCGGCGGCCTCCACGGGCGCGGTGCCGCCCTCGCGGACGCCCGCGGAGGACTCGTCGCCCCCGGCGGCCCCCGGAGGTCCGGCCGCAGGCCGCCCGGCCTCGGCGTCCGGTGCGGCGGCGACCTGTGCGGCGCGGCCGTCGGGCTCCGGCTCCGACTCGGCCCCGGCCGGATACGGGTGGGCGGCGGGCTCGCCGTCGTACGCACCGTCGGGGTACGCACCGTCGGCGGCGTTCTGCGGCGGGCGCGTCCACGGCTGCCCGATCGCCTCCGTCGCCCAGGGGGCGGGTGCGCCGCCGGGGAGGGTGGGCGGAGGGGTGCCGCCCCACTGCTGGACCAGGGACGAGGTGGTGAACTCACCCGATTCGTCCGGAAGGTCGCCGCCGGCGACCGGGATCGACCACTGCCCCGTGACGTCGTGCCCGTGCGCCTGGGCGGGGTCGTCCTGCACGGTCCACTGCTGGGTGGCCTCGGGGCGGTACGCGAACCGGTCGTCCGCGCCCGCGTCCCCGTTGCCGTCCTGCGGGGCCGCGTTCGGCTCGGGCCACCGGGCGCCTTCGGCGGGTACGGCCCAGCTGCCGGTGGCCGAGGGGTCGGTGGCCGTGGGCGAGGCGGGGGTGACCGTTATCTGCGGCGGCACGTAGCCGTGACCGGGCGCGGCCAGCGGGCTGTCGGCGGCCAGGAGGGCGTCGATGCCGCCCTCGGGGAGCTTCACGAACGCGGTGGCGCCGTCGTCGTAGTCGCCGTGCGGCAGCGGGTTCCAGCGGCCGCCGCTGCCGGAGGTGTCCTCCGCGTGCTGGTCGTCGGTCACGACAGCGCCCTCCCCAGTGCTCGTCGGGCCAGCGCGGCGACGGTGCGCCGCAGGTGCAGTACGGCGGGTGGAAGCTGCTGCACGGACCCGTCCGGGCCCGGGACCGGGTCGGGGATGCAGGCCGCGGCGACGTACTCGCCGAAGGCGGTGAGCGCCTCGGGGGCGATCGCGCGGTCGTTGTCCCAGTCGATGAGCCGGCCCACCCACTGCTCGGCGTCCAGGGGCCTGAGCGGCATCGGCGCTATGGCGCCCACCGCGCAGCGCACCCCGCGCCGGGCCGGGTCCAGGACCAGCGCCACGGACGCGACGGCCCGGCCGGGGCCGGTACGGCCGGTGGCCTTCACGAAGACCTGCGGGGCGTGCAGCAGCGGTACGCGCACGTAGCCGATGAGCTCGCCCGCGCGGAGCATCTCCATCCCGGCGAGCAGGTGCGAGACCGGGATCTCCCGGCGGGCTCCGCCCTGGCCGGCGATGATCAGGGTCGCCTCCAGGGCGGCCAGCACCGGCAGCGCGTCCCCGGTGGGGGCGGCCGAGGCGATGTTGCCGCCCAGAGTGCCGGCGTTGCGGATGTGCGGGGGGCCGGCCGCGCGCGCGGCGGCGGCGAGCGCCGGGATCAGGGCCGCGAAGTCGGGGCGCCCCATGCGCGCGTGCGTGAGGCCGGCGCCGAGCAGCGCGTGGCCGTCCTGGTACTGCCAGCCGCGGATCTCGCTGATGCGGCCGAGGCCGACCAGCGCGGCGGGCCTGAGCTGCCCGGAGTTGACGGCGGCCATGAGGTCGGTGCCGCCGGCCACGGGCACGGCCGCGGGCATGGCGGTGAGCGCCGCCACGGCCTCGTCCAGCGTCGTGGGCAGCGTGACGGCCTGCGCCGCCTGCGGTGCGTGCGTGGTCAAACCGGCTTGCCCCTTCCCGCTGCCCCACTGGTCCCACCCGTGTTGCCGTACGGTACGACCTGACAGGGCGGACGTGGCAACTCTGGCACATCTTCGCAGGGGGCGAGGACACGGGTCCGCCAGGCGGCATTCGCCCACCTCATCG
The DNA here is from genome assembly GCF_053589015.1 of Streptomyces sp. NPDC003393. Lineage (NCBI taxonomy): Bacteria > Bacillati > Actinomycetota > Actinomycetes > Kitasatosporales > Streptomycetaceae > Streptomyces > Streptomyces sp. NPDC003393. The sequence goes on from NZ_JBSFRB010000009.1 coordinate 117,016, forward strand.
GGGACATCGTCCGATTTGGCACACCATCACCGCTGCGGGCGCATTCCCACCCTTCGCTGACTCTTGCGGATTTTTTCCGCAGTCAGTTCGAGAAGCGCGACAGGGGCGGGGCGCCGCCGGTCACCTCACCGGTGGCGGGCCGTCGACCGGGCGGCCGAGCACGCCGGGGCGGCGTTGCCAGGGGTGGGGGCCGGCGGGAGGGCGGTACGAGACGCCCAGGGCGTCCAGGCGCCGGTAGTGGGTGGTCATCCGGCGTTCGAAGTCGGCGAAGTCGCGTCGCGAGGGTGCGGGCAGAGCGCTCCAGGCGACCTCGGCGAAGGCGGCCAGCCTGGGGAAGGTCTGGTAGTCCACGCGCGCGGAGTCCTCCATCACCTCGGTCCACACGTTGGCCTGAGTGCCCAGCACATGCCGGGCGTGGTCCGCGTCGAGTCCGGGAGGCACCGGCTCGAACCGGTAGACGTCCTCCAGGGTCCGCACGTAGCCGATGGGCACCGGCTCGTCCGCGCCCGCGTCCTGCCGGTGGTCCAAGTACACCTGCTGTTCGGGGCACATGACGACGTCGTGGCCGGCCCGCGCGGCGGCGATCCCGCCCGCGTACCCGCGCCAGGACGACACGGCGGCACCGTCCGCGAGGCCGATCGTCGTCGCCTCGCCTCCGGGCGCTTCAAGCCCCTGTCGACACTCCTGGTCGAGCGGTCGCTGCGCTCCCTCCTCCTCGTCGCTTTCGACAGGGGCGCGCCCTTCGGCTCGGCTCCCGCCTTCGAGGATCTCGTCCCAGCCGATGAGCCGACGCCCGCGCGCGGCGAGCCACTTGGCGAAGTGGCCGACGAACCAGGCCTGCAACTCGTCCTCGTCGGCCAGCCCGAGTTCCCGGATGCGGGCCTGTGCCGTGGGAGAGGCGCGCCACTGGTCCTTGGGGCACTCGTCGCCGCCGATGTGGAAGAACTCCGAAAATCCCGCGGGGCCCGTGGCGTCGGCCGGGAACAGGTCGAGCAGTTCCTCGAAGACGCCTTCGTAGAAGCGCAGGGTGTGGTCGGTGGGGGCGAGTACGTTCGGGTTGATCCCCCAGTTGTCCCAGACGGTGAGGGCGGTGGTGTCGACGACGTCGGTGTTGCCGAGTTCCGGGTACGCGGCGATGGCGGCCTGCGAGTGTCCCGGTACGTCCATCTCCGGGACGACGCTGATGTGCCGCTCGGCGGCGTACGCGACGATCTCGCGGATGTCGTCCTGGGTGTAGTGGCCACCGTGCGGTTTGTCCTCCCACAGCGGGGAGGCCCGGTGACCGACCTTGGTGCGTGACCGCCAGGAGCCGATTTCGGTCAGTTTCGGATACCGCTTGATCTCCACCCGCCAGCCCTGGTCGTCCGTCAAGTGGAGGTGGAGGACGTTGAGTTTGTGCGCGGCCATCAGGTCCAGGTAGCGCAGGACGCCGTCCTTCGGCATGAAGTGCCGGGCCACGTCCAGCATGAGCCCGCGCCAGCGGAAGCGCGGTGCGTCCTCGATGACCTGGGCCGGGATCGTGTGGGCGGCGCCCGGCCGCACGGGGGCGCGGCGGAAGGCGTCCGGGCCGAGCAACTGGCGCAGGGTCTGCGCGCCCCAGAAGACCCCGCCCGGTCCGCCGCCTCGGATCTCCACACCGTCGTCGGTCACGGAGAGCCGGTAGGCCTCGGACTCCAGCGTGTCGTCCAGACGCAGCCGCACCGAGTTCGCCGCGTGCGCCTGACCGGCGGACGGCGCGGAGGGCGAGTCGGCCGGCACCGCGGACGGCGGCCCGTCCAACCCGGCGGCCGGCAGCGGCAGCCCGAGGGCCGCGCCGAGCGTGGCCCTCAGCCAGCGCTCGGCGGTACCCGTGCCGGGTGCGGCCCGCAGGGTCGTGTCCTGGTCGAACAGGAACGCGCCGCCCAGGGGACCGGCGACGGCCCGAGCCGTCGCCGGAATCACATCGTTCTCGATCTCGTCCCGCGCCACGGACGGAGCCTAGGGACCACCGCGGGGCCCTCACAAGAGGTCTGGACCAAAAGGTCTGAACCACTCCCAGCGGCTACTTTCCGCCGCCGCCCTTGCCACCCTTGTCGTCGCCTCCGCTGCCCATGGACTCGTAGATCTCCTTGCACATGGGGCACACGGGGTACTTCTTCGGGTCGCGGCCAGGCACCCAGACCTTGCCGCACAGCGCCACGACGGGCGTCCCGTCCAGGGCGCTCGCCATGATCTTGTCCTTCTGGACGTAGTGGGCGAAGCGCTCGTGGTCGCCGTCGCCGTGGGACACCTGCGGCGTCGGCTCTACGAGGGTTCCCGTACCAGTCCCGCGCTCGGGCTCGAGAGTGCTCATACGGCAAGGGTACTGAAGGGTCCGGCGTTCAGTTGAGCGATGGGTCGTCCGGATATGTGGCGACCATCGCCAGCTCGTTGCGCTGCCGGCGCAGCACCTCGCGCCAGAGCCGCTCGGGGGACGGCGAGGACACGTCACCGGGCTCCGACTCGACGACGTACCACGCGCCTTCCACCAGTTCGTCCTCCAGCTGGCCGGGCCCCCAGCCGGCGTACCCGGCGAAGATGCGCAGCGATCCGAGGACGGAGGCCAGCAGCTCCGGCGGGGCCTCCAGGTCGACGAGCCCGATGGCGCCGTGCACCCGGCGCCAGCCCAGCGGAGTGCCCTCGCCGGAGGCGCCGCCGGGGATGACGGCGACACCGAGCGCGGAGTCCAGCGACACGGGGCCGCCCTGGAAGACGACGCCGGGCTCCCCGGTGAGGTCCGCCCAGCCCGCCAGGATGTCGCCGACGTCCACGGGCGTGGGACGGTTGAGGACGACACCGAGGGAGCCCTCCTCGTCGTGGTCGAGAAGGAGCACCACCGCACGGTCGAAGTTCGGGTCCGCCAGGGCCGGCGTCGCCACGAGCAGCCGCCCTGTGAGCGAGGACACCTCGGTCATGCCAGACATGATCCCGCATCTTGCCCGAGTGTGGGGAGCCAATCCGGCTACGGGAGTGAGAGCAGCTCACGGGGGCATGGGAGCGCCGAGGGCGCACGGCCGGGCGGTGACCCTTTGTACCCGGTCTGCGACGGTTCGTGTTGTGACACAGCCATGACGTGACTGGGCGGTCCTCGGGCTTACTTCAAGGGGGTGTACGGCGATTACTCTGTCCTCCCCGGCCCTGACCGAAGTGATCGGCCGCGCCCGGCCACCCCCCTGCCCACCTCATCGGAACGCGAGATACATGAGCGTCAACGACGATGTCCTGCTTGTCCATGGCGGTACCCCGCTGGAGGGCGAGATCCGTGTCCGCGGTGCGAAGAACCTCGTGCCCAAGGCCATGGTCGCCGCTCTGCTGGGCAGTGAGCCGAGTCGGCTGCGCAACGTTCCGGACATCCGCGACGTGCGGGTCGTGCGCGGTCTGCTGCAACTGCACGGGGTGACGGTCCGTCCGGGTGAGGAGCCGGGCGAGCTGGTGCTCGACCCGACCCGGGTGGAGAGCGCGAACGTCGCTGACATCGATGCCCACGCGGGTTCCAGCCGGATCCCGATCCTGTTCTGCGGCCCGCTGCTGCACCGTCTGGGCCACGCGTTCATCCCCGGCCTCGGCGGCTGCGACATCGGCGGCCGTCCCATCGACTTCCACTTCGACGTGCTGCGGCAGTTCGGCGCGGTGATCGAGAAGCGGGCCGACGGGCAGTACCTGGAGGCGCCCAAGGGGCTGCGCGGCACGAAGATCCGGCTGCCGTACCCGTCCGTCGGCGCGACCGAGCAGGTGCTGCTGACGGCCGTACTCGCCGAGGGCGTCACGGAGTTGTCCAACGCGGCCGTCGAGCCGGAGATCGAGGACCTGATCTGCGTTCTGCAGAAGATGGGCGCGATCATCGCGATGGACACCGACCGCGCGATCCGCATCACCGGTGTGGACAAACTCGGCGGTTACACCCACCGCGCCATCTCCGACCGCCTGGAGGCCGCCTCCTGGGCGTCGGCGGCGCTGGCGACCGAGGGCAACATCTATGTCCGCGGCGCCCAGCAGCGCTCCATGATGACCTTCCTGAACACCTACCGGAAGGTCGGCGGGGCCTTCGAGATCGACGACGAGGGCATCCGCTTCTGGCACCCCGGCGGGCAGTTGAAGTCCATCGCGCTGGAGACGGACGTGCACCCCGGCTTCCAGACCGACTGGCAGCAGCCGCTGGTGGTCGCCCTCACCCAGGCGACCGGCCTGTCGATCATCCACGAGACGGTGTACGAGTCCCGTCTGGGCTTCACCTCCGCGCTGAACCAGATGGGCGCGCACATCCAGCTCTACCGCGAGTGCCTGGGCGGCTCCGACTGCCGCTTCGGCCAGCGCAACTTCCTGCACTCGGCCGTCGTCTCCGGTCCGACCCGGCTCCAGGGCGCCGACCTGGTCATCCCGGACCTGCGCGGCGGCTTCTCCTACCTGATCGCCGCCCTGGCGGCCCAGGGCACCTCCCGCGTCCACGGCATCGACCTGATCAACCGCGGCTACGAGAACTTCATGGAGAAGCTGGTCGAGCTGGGCGCGAAGGTGGAGCTGCCGGGCCAGGCGCTGGGCTGACCGCCCCAGGCCGCACCACTCCGGCCGGCCAAGCACCTTCCGGCCGGGGGTCCGGGGGTTGCCCCCGGGCAAGCACAGCATGGAGAAGCTGGTCGAGCTGGGCGCGAAGGTGGAGCTGCCGGGCCAGGCGCTCGGGTAGCGGTCACCGACGGTCGCGGTCGCGCGCCCACAACAGGCACGTACGACGATGGGGCGGCCCCCCGTGAAGGGGGGCCGCCCCATTGACGTCGGTGCCGGACCTACCGGGCCGCGTACGCCGTCCCGAGGCGTGGCGACGGCAAGGTCACTTGCCCTTGGCGGCTTCCTTGAGCTTGCTGCCCGCGGAGACCTTGACGCTGTAGCCGGCCGGGATCTGGATCGGCTCGCCGGTCTGCGGGTTGCGGGCGGTGCGAGCGGCACGGTGGGTGCGCTCGAAGGTGAGGAAGCCAGGGATGGTGACCTTCTCGTCCCCCTTGGAGACGATGTCGCCGACGACGTCGGCGAACGCGGCCAGCACGGCGTCGGCGTCCTTGCGGGTCACCTCGGCGCGGTCGGCCAGCGCGGCCACCAGCTCACTGCGGTTCATGTTGTTACTCCCGTGTTCTTCTTGCCGTTGAGGCGTGCCACGCGGCGGAGCCGCATGATGGGCCAGCGAAGCCGATGCTGCCAGGGTCCTCGATGGGTCCCCGGACCCGGGTCCCTCGTCAGACCCTCGCGCCCAGGGAGGCATCCTGCCCCCACCTGCGGCGGGAAAGCCAATCCGGCACCCGTAGGAGTCGTGAGAACACCCTTGGGAGTCACACGAAAAGAGGGCCTGCGCCTGGCGGACCACGATAAGGCGCGCCACTGACAACGCCTTCGGCGACGCGCCGTTCGTAGGCCCACCGTGGCCATCGTCACGTCCGGGAGCCGCGGCCCCCGAACGCCCCTTTTCAGTCAGTATGACCTGTTTGTCAAGTGATGCTCAGACGACACTGGTGGGGCTGCTGCTCACCGGTGCCGCCCCGGCCGTCCGGGCGGCCTCGCGCACCGCTCCGGCGACGGCGCCCGCGACCTTGTCGTTGAAGACGGACGGGATGATGTAGTTCGGGTTCAGCTCGTCCTCGGTGACCACGTCGGCCAGGGCCTGCGCGGCGGCCAGCATCATCTCGGTGTTGACGGTGCGGGACTGGGCGTCCAGCAGGCCGCGGAAGACGCCCGGGAAGACCAGCACGTTGTTGATCTGGTTGGGGAAGTCGGAGCGGCCGGTGGCCACAACTGCGGCCGTCTGACGGGCGATTGCCGGGTCGACCTCGGGGTCGGGGTTCGCGAGCGCGAACACGATCGCGCCGTCGGCCATGGCGGAGACGTCCTCGCCGTCGAGCACGTTCGGGGCCGAGACGCCGATGAAGACGTCGGCGCCGCGCACGGCCTCCTTCAGGGTGCCGGTGAGGTTCTCGGGGTTGGTGTTGTCGGCGATCCAGCGCAGCGCCGACTCGGGGGCGGCGTCGACCAGATCGTGCCGGCCGGCGTGCACCACGCCGTGGATGTCGGCGACGACGGCGTTCTTCACTCCCGCCGCGAGCAGCAGCTTGAGGATGGCCGTGCCGGCGGCTCCGGCGCCGGACATCACGACCCGGACGTTCTCGATCGGCTTGTCCACCACACGCAGCGCGTTCGTGAGGGCGGCGAGCACGACGATCGCGGTGCCGTGCTGGTCGTCGTGGAAGACGGGGATGTCCAGGGCCTCGCGCAGCCGGGCCTCGATCTCGAAGCAGCGGGGCGCGGAGATGTCCTCCAGGTTGATGCCGGCGAACCCGGGGGCGATCGCCTTGACGATCTCGACGATCGCGTCGGTGTCCTGGGTGTCCAGGCAGATCGGCCAGGCGTCGATGCCGGCGAACCGCTTGAACAGGGCCGCCTTGCCCTCCATGACCGGCAGGGCGGCCTTGGGGCCGATGTTGCCCAGGCCGAGCACGGCGGAGCCGTCGGTGACGACCGCGACGGAGTTGCGCTTGATGGTCAGGCGGCGGGCGTCCTCGGGATTCTCGGCGATCGCCATGCAGACCCGGGCCACACCCGGCGTGTAGACCATGGACAGGTCGTCACGGTTGCGGATGGGATGCTTGGACGCCATCTCGATCTTGCCGCCGAGGTGCATGAGGAACGTACGGTCGGAGACCTTGCCGAGCCTGACGCCCTCGATGCCGCGCAGCTTCCCGACGATCTCGTCGGCGTGCGCGGTGGAGGTGGCCGCGATGGTGACGTCGATACGGAGCTTCTCGTGGCCGGACGCGGTGACGTCGAGGCCGGTGACCGAGCCTCCGGAGGACTCCACGACGGTGGTGAGCTGCGAGACGGCGGTTCCGCTCGCGGGCACCTCCAGCCGGATGGTCATCGAGTAGGAGACGCTGGGCGCCGTTGCCATGGCCGACTTCCTCTGCTTTCACCGTGTCGCTAGCTGTAGCTGTCCGATCGTCGCACCTACCCCTGAGTACGTGGTAGTCGCCCCGGGTTGCGGACGTTTTGTTCACAGCGGTGGCGCGCGAATTCGGAAAACAACTTCCACCATACGAGAATCGATCGGGCAAAGAAAGAGGCCCACGTCACTCGGTGACGTGGGCCTCCCACACGTTCATGACACCGACCCGCCATGCTCGCCTCGCGGCAAGTGGTCCCTCGAAGGGACGAAGGTTGGGCCCGGGGGCTTGGATCGAGCCGGTGTCACGGTCAAGGCTAACAAACAGATGGCGCAGGGCCATTCCCGTGGCGTCCGCTCTCGGTGGAATCCGACCCGAGGGGGATCGCCGTTCAGTCCCTGAGCAGGTCCGGCACCCCGGCCGCGTCCGGCTCGTCCCGTTCCGCCGAGACCACCGTCAGCTGCTGGGTGGCCCGGGTCAGGGCGACGTAGAGCACCCGCAGACCGGCGGGCGACTCGTCGGCGATCTCCGCGGGCGAGACGACCAGCGTCGCGTCGTACTCCAGGCCCTTCGCCTCCAGGCTGCCCAGGGCCACCACCCGGTCCCCGAGGCCGTCCAGCCAGCGCCGGGCCTCCTCGCGCCGGTTCATCGCGACGACCACGCCGACCGTGCCGTCCACCTGGTCCAGCAGCCGCTCGGCCTCCGCCCGCACGGTGCCCGCCGGCGAGCCCCCCACCACCGCGAAACGCGGCCGCACGCCCGTGGAGCGCACCGCCGACGGGGCCCGGGAGCCGGGCATGGCCAGGGCGAGCACCTTCGCGGCCAGCTCGGCGACCTCGGCCGGGTTGCGGTAGTTCACCGTGAGCTCGAAGCGGCGGCGCGGGCGGGTGCCCAGGGCCTCGTCACGGGCCTCGGCCGCCTCGTCCGGGTCGGACCAGGAGGACTGGGCCGGATCGCCCACGACCGTCCAGGTGGCGTGCCGGCCGCGGCGGCCGATCATCCGCCACTGCATCGGCGTGAGGTCCTGCGCCTCGTCCACGATGACGTGCGCGTACTCGGTGCGCTCCTGCGCGAGGCGCTCGGCCCGCTCGCGCTGCGACTCCTCGCGCACCGGCATGAGCTCCTCCAGCCCCGTGAGCTGGTCCAGCGGGTGCAGCTCGCGCTTCTTGCGCGGGCGGGCCGGGGTGCCCAGGATCGAATGGAGCTCGTCGAGCAGCGCGATGTCGTGCACGGAGTGGCCGTCCCGCCGCAGCGAACGGGCGACCCTGCGCACCTCGCCCGGGTTGAGGACCCGGCGCGCCCAGCGGCCCAGCCGCCGCTCGTCGGCCATGGCGGCGAGCACCGCGCGCGGGGTGAGCTCGGGCCACCAGGCGTCGAGGAAGGCGGTGAAGGAGTCCTCGCTCGTCACGTCCTCGTCGAAGGAGGAGCGAAGCTCGGCGGCCAGTTCGGGGTCGGTGTGCCGGGCACCGGCGCCCGACCGCTCCCACAGGGCGTCCAGCAGCAGTTTGCGGGCACGTGGGCGCAGCAGATTGACCGGCGCGGTGCCGCCGAGCGCGGTGCGCCGGACGCGGTCCAGCTCCGCGCCCTCCAGCTCCAGCCGGCGCCCGAAGGCGACCACCCGTAGCCGGGTCGGCGGCCCGGCGGGGGCCTGCGGGACGCCGTCGCCTTCCGTGTCGTCGCCGAGGGCGAGCTGCTGCCCAGGGGCGGCGGCCGGCGGACCGGCCGCGCCCGCGCGGGGGCCCAGCTCCAGCGCGCCCCGCGCCGCCTTCCGCAGCACCCTCAGCATCCGGTACGAGCCCTTGACCCGCGCCACGGACGGCGAGTCGTACAGCGTGGCCTCGGCGCCCTCGACGAGCGAGCCGATCGCGCGGATGGCGACCTGTCCCTCCTCGCCGAGGGAGGGCAGCACGCCCTCGGTGTACGCCACGAGCAGCGGGGTCGGCGAGACGATCAGGATGCCGCCCGCGTACCGGCGCCGGTCCTGGTAGAGCAGGTAGGCCGCGCGGTGCAGGGCGACCGCCGTCTTGCCCGTGCCCGGGCCGCCCTCGACGTACGTCACCGAGGCGGCGGGCGCGCGGATGACCAGGTCCTGCTCGGCCTGGATGGAGGCGACGATGTCCCGCATGGTGTGCGTGCGGGCACGGCCGAGCGCGGCCATCAGCGCGCCGTCGCCGATGACGGGCAGTTCCCGGCCGTCCAGGAAGGCCGTCAGCTCGGGCCGCATCAGGTCGTCCTCGACGCCGAGCACGCGCCGGCCCTTGGAGCGGATCACCCGGCGGCGGACGACCCGGCCGGGGTCCACCGGCGTGGAGCGGTAGAAGGGGGCGGCGGCCGGCGCCCGCCAGTCGATGACGAGCGGGGAGTAGTCCTCGTCGAGGACGCCGATCCGGCCGATGTGCAGGGTCTCGGCGATGTCGGCGGTGTTGTCCTCGCGCACCGCGCCCTCGGCGGGCTCCACGGCGGTGTACGCGCCGTCGGGCCCCTTCTTGCCGTCCTTGCCGAGCAGCAGGTCGATACGGCCGAAGAGGAAGTCCTCGAACTCGTTGTTCAGCCGGTTGAGGTGGATGCCCGCGCGGAAGACCTGCGCGTCCCGCTCGGCGAGCGCGCCGGGAGTGCCGACCTGGCCGCGCTTGGCCGCGTCGTGCATGAGGAACTCCGCCTCGTGGATCTTCTCCTCGAGCCGGCGGTACACCCGGTCCAGGTGTTGCTGTTCGCCGTGGATCTCCTGGTCGCGCACGGAGTCGTGCGCGGCGTCCTGCGCCGCGCCGTGGCCTGCGCCGTGAACCGACTCGACCGCGGAATCCTGTTGAGCCTGAGCGGCCACCGGGCCCCCTTCTGACGTGCTGGGCAGCCGTCAACCGTACGCGAAGGGGACCCGTCGGCGGAAGCCGGAGGCGGCGTGTGCGCCGCTCCGGCCGTCCGTCGGCTAGGCGTCCACGTGGACGAGCCGCTTGCCGTCGAAGGTCATGACCTCGAAGTGATCGATCTGGTTCGGCTGGAAGGCCGCGCCCCCGCGGATGTAGAGGGGGTTCTTGGCCTTCTCGGTCTTGGCGTTCGGAACGCCGTAGCCCCAGCCGGGGACGGACCAGGACGTGAGGGTCTCCCGCTCGCCGTTCTTGCCGACCGCGATGAGCGAGCAGCGCTCCGGACCGGTCACGTTCTTCAGTCGCAGGACCGCGTTGGTCCCCCAGTCCTTCTTCTCCAGGGCGACGGTCGCGGTGACGTGCGTGGCCGGGTCGGTGGCCGTCACCTTGTCGGAGATGGCGTCGAAGGCGGCCTTCGCCGGGCTCGAGGCCACCGCGGGCGTGGAACCGCCGTCCGAACCGCTGACCGCGAACACCGTCAGCGGGCCGCCGATGATCAGCGCCGCGGCCGCCGCGACCAGGTAGAAGCCCTTGCGGCGCTTCCGGGCGCGGTGCTCGGAGACCTCGTCGACCAGCTTCTCCACCAGCCGCGGACTGGGCCTGGCCGACAGAGACTCGCCGATCGCGGGGGTGCCGGCGCCCGGCAGGTCCGCGAGCGCGGCCAGCATCGGCTCCATCCCGGCCAGCTCGTCGAGCTGCTGGGCGCACCACTCGCAGGTGGCGAGATGTGCCTCGAAAGCGGTTGCCTCGGCGTCGTCGAGAATTCCGAGGGCGTAGGCGCCGACGGTCTCGTGCTCGTTCGGGGCCGGTGATCCCTGCATGGACCCTGACATACCCGAACCACCCGGGCCGAATCCCTGGTTTCCCCCGTAGATGCTCATCACGCCGTCACCCCCCGCTCCTCCAGAGCCAGCTTCATCGAACGCAGGGCGTAGAACACCCGGGAGCGGACGGTGCCGCTGGGGATGCCCAGCGTCTCGGCCGCCTCGTTGACGGTACGCCCCTTGAAGTAGGTCTCGACGAGGACCTCCCGGTGGGCCGGGGTCAGGTCGTCGAGCGCGTCCGACAGCGTCATCAGCCACAGCGCCTTGTCGATCTCGTCCTCCGCGGGGATGACCTCCAGCGGCGACGGATCGACCTCCTGCGGCCGGGCCTGCCGGCTGCGGTGGCCGTCGATGACGATGCGCCGGGCGACCGTCACCAGCCAGGGGCGTACCGAACCGGTCGCTCGATTGAGCTGACCGGCGTTCTTCCAGGCACGGATGAGCGTCTCCTGCACCACGTCCTCGGCACGCTGCCGGTCTCCGGCGACCAGCCTGAGGACGTACGCGAGCAAAGGTCCGGCGTGCTCGCGGTACAGCGCGCGCATCAGCTCCTCGTCAGGTTCCGAGGGCTGTGAGGACATGCGATGTCGGGCCCTCGATCCACGTTCATTGGCCACGGCCGCATCCTTGCGCACGCCCACCTCCGGTGTCCGGGGGTTCCCCCAGTCGGTCGCTCGAGCACGGGTACGGATGCGGGACGGCCCGTGTTCAAAGCGAGCCGTGCGATTTCTGCGGCGTGACGTGACGAGGGAGGACATGGGGGCACATTCCCTCCACCCGTCCTTTACGTTTCCGCCACACCGACAGGGCGAGCCGGGCTGCCCGTTCACCCGGCCCTCAAACGAGGTGTTGCCCAAATCACACGGGTGGGGGTGCGGGTGGAAGCCCTCAGGCGCGGGCCATCGCTGCGCGGCGGCGGTGACGGGCGACTCGTTCGCGGTTGCCGCAGACCTCGCTGGAGCACCAGCGCCTGCGGCGGCCACGGGAGGTGTCCAGGTAGACGATCGGACAGTTGTCGCCCTCGCACTGGCGCAGGGCCGCCCGGGCCACGGGGTCCGTGAGCAGGTCCAGGGCGTCCCGGGCGACGGCCGCGAGCAGCGCGGCGCACTCGGGCGGGCCGGCCAGGGCGCGCACCAGGGCGCCGTCCGAGTCGCGTACGGCACGGGGGGCCGGCGGTGCGGGGCGGGCGAGGTCGTTCACACGGGCGAGCGCGAGGTCGTGGGGACGGGCGTCGCCCGCGAGGTGCGCATGCACCAACTCCCCTACATCGTCCCTCAGTGCACGGAAGCGGGGCGGCCAGGCCGGGTCGGTGTGCGTCAGCGCCGTACCCGGCGGCACCAGCCCCGAGCCGGTGATCCAGGCACACAGTGCGGGCAGGGAGTCCAGGCGTTCGCCGGGATGGGTGGTGGCGAGGAGATCCAGGCAGATCCGCCCGGCGTCGAAGCGCAGCTCGTACGGGACCGTGGCCGTACCCAGTGCCATGTGCCTGTCACCGCCTAGGACAGGGAATTTTCACCTCCCACAGTGCCTGCCCGCGCCCGCCTCCGGAACCCCTCGTACCGGCACGAGGAACTCCGCCCAGGCGGAGGGGGTGACAGTGAGGTGGGGGGCGATGGGGGTCTTGGAGTCCCGGATGTGGATGGTGGTGGGGGTGGTGGCTATCTCGACGCAGTTTGTGCTGTCGCCGCTGTAGGTGGACTTCTGCCAGTGGAGTGTCTGCACGGCTGATCTCTCAAATGTCCCGGATGAGGTTCTGGATGAAGTCACGCGACTCGGCAGGACCGAGCGCGCAGGACTCCATGTGGTCCAGCACGGCACGGTACTTGCCCAACTGTGCGTCCGCGTCCAGGAATCCGCAGCCCCCGTGGTGGGTGTCCAACTGGACGGTGTCGAGTTGCGGAACCGGACCCTCGACGTAGTCGAAGGACTGCCCCGTGCTCGGGTAGTACTCCGTGTCGAAGGGGATCACTCGGACGGTGACGTGCGGGAGTTCGCTCATGTCAAGGATGTGGCCGAGCTGACCGCGCCTGATGTCGGGGCCGCCGAACCCCATCCGAAGAGCCGACTCGTGGATGATCGCCGCGTACGGAGGCGGTGCCTCTCGGTACAGGATGCCCTGCCGTTTCATGCGGTAGGTGAGGCGGTGCTCGATCTCGTACTGCCGCATGGCGGGCACTACGGCCCGGAACAGGGCACGTGCATGGTCGGTGGTCTGCAGGAGCGCCGGGATGTGCATGGCGAGAGCAACCCGCAGCCCCGATGCGTACTCCTCAAGCTCAGCCACATCGACCAGCGCGGCAGGGAGGTGTTCGCGGTACTCCTCCCACCAGCCGCGCTTGCGACGACCGGTCATCGCCGCCAGGGCGTCCACCAAGGCCCCGTCCGAGCATTCGTACGCCGATGCCAGTGCCCGGACGCGGTCGGCACTGAGGGCACTGCGCCCTGTCTCGATCATGCTGACGCGGCCCTGGTTGACGCCCAGATGCCCCGCGGCCTGGGTGACCGTGAGCCCAGCTCGCTCGCGGAGTTTGCGCAGCTCGGCGCCAAGACGCCGCTGGCGCAGAGTGGGGTTGTTGATCGGCGGCAAGGCATGTCCTTTCGGGCTGAGGGACCCGCTTTCGGTAACCCACACGAAGGAAAGGTGATGGCATCTCCCGATTTCGGAAGATGAATCTTCCAGCCACCTCTACTCTAATGCCGTACCGCCCAACTCCCCCCACCCCTAAGCCGGAAGCGCACCTCACCAGGCAGAGCCACCGCCGGGTGGAGCAGTTGAGCGAGCCCGCGTCCCTTCTCCCTCCGGAGGTTTCCATGGGCACCGTATCCCCGTCCGACACCTGGGTGTACGCCCTTCGCCTGCCTCATGATCCCCGCGCGGCACGCGTCGCACGTATGACCGTACGGGCGGCTCTCAGCAGCCACGGGCGACAGGAACTCCTCGATGTCGCCGAGCTGTTGGCCGGCGAGCTGGTCACCAACACCTATCGGCACACCAGCGGCCCCGCCTCCCTGCGGTTGACCGCCCTCGCGGACGGCCGGTTGCGGGTCGGGGTGTGGGACAGCCATCCGCGCGTGCCCGCGCCCTTCGGGGAACCGCCCTGGGACCGGGTCGCGCCCGCCCCGGCGGAGGCCGAGGGCGGACGGGGGCTGGGACTGGTGCAGGAGTACGCCGACCGCTGGGGCGGCTGGCCCCTGGCGAGCGGCCCGTTGGACCGGGGCGCCGGGAAGCTGCTGTGGTTCGAGGTGGGTGGACGCTGTGACGTCACGCCGTTGTCCGTGCCGCCCAGTACGGTGGGGGCAGAAAGCTGCGCGCGTGAGCACGGAGGAGCCGCCACGTGACCACACAACCGGGCCATGACCTGATTCCCCGCCCTGAGCGCACGCCGGCGGCGGTTCGAATCGCGCTGGCGCGCCTCGCCCCGCACCGGCTGAGCGAAATGGAACAGCACAAGGAGCAGGCTCTGGGTGCCGCTCTCCAAGACGGCAAGATCGGCCACCTTCAGTACTGGCTCACTTACTGGCAGGCACAGGTGGAGATCGAGCGGCGGCCCGATCTTCGTTCCCGTTACCAGGCCGCCCTGGACTCGGTGCACAACACGGGCAGCAGAGACGAACCGGGGTTCCGCACGGCCATGGCGGAGATCCGCGCCGTGGAGACGGAGGCCCGGCAGGCGGTGTCCGCGTGACCTGGCGGTGGGAGTACGACCCGGACGAGGAGTACGTCATCGGCGGGGCTCCGCCCGCCTTCGTCGCCGAGGTCGAGAAACAGGCCGACGAACTGGTGCGGGCCGCGGCCGCGTTCTACCTCGACGGCGCCTCGTACCAGGAGGCGGGTCCGAAGGGCAACGTCGCACATGTTCCCGGCGGATTCTTCCTGTACTTGATCGTCCCGCGGCACGAGTGCCTGTACGTCCACCAAGCGACGTTTCTGTGAGCGGAAGCCTGCGGCTCCCTCCTTATTCCTCCGCGTACTTGTCCTCCGTCGCCGGGTCCAGGGCCAGGCGGTAGCCCCGCTTGACCACCGTCTGGACCAGCTTCGGCGCGCCCAGGGCCGTGCGCAGGCGGGCCATTGCCGTCTCCACCGCGTGTTCGTCGCGGCCGGCGCCCGGCAGGGTGCGCAGCAGGTCCGCACGGGCGACCACCCAGCCAGGCCGCCGCGCCAACGCCCGCAGCAATGCCATCCCGGCCGGCGGTACCGGCTTCAGGTCGTCGTCCACCAGCACCGCGTGGCCGCGGATCTCCAGCCGGTGGCCGGCGACGGGCAACGGGTGGGCGCGGGCGGGCAGTTCGCGGCACAGCAGTTGCACCAGCGGGCCCAGCCGGAACCGTTCCGGCTGCACGGTGCCGATGCCGTGCGCCTGCAACGGCACCGCGGTGACGGGGCCGACGCACGCCGGCAGCACGTCGTGGCCGAGGACGGTCAGCAGCTCGGGCAGCAGTCCCCTCTCCTCGGCCCGCGCCAGCAGGGACGCGGCGGCCGGTGCGCTGGTGAAGGTGAGCGCGTCGACGCCGCGGGCGACGGTGGCGTCCAGCAGGCGGTCCAGCGGACCGGGGTCCTCCGGGGGCAGCCAGCGGTACACCGGCACCGGGACCACCTCCGCTCCCCCGGCGCGCAGCGCCTCCACGAACCCCGGCAGCGGCTCGCCGTGCAGCTGGACGGCCACCCGGCGGCCGTCCACCCCCTGACCGAGCAGCCGGTCGAGCACCTCCGCCATGGACTCCGACGACGGGGACCACTCCTCGGTCAGCCCGGCGGCCCGGATCGCGCCCTTCACCTTGGGCCCGCGCGCCAGCAGCTCGCTCTGCCGCAGTCGGGCCAGCAGCGCCTCGCCGAGGCCCCAGCCCTCGGCCGCCTCCACCCAGCCGCGGAAGCCGATCGCGGTGGTGGCGACCACCACGTCGGGCACCTGGCCGATGATCTCCTTGGTGGCGGCGAGCAGCTCCCCGTCGTCGGCCAGCGGAACGATGCGCAGGGCGGGCGCGTGCAGGACGGTGGCACCGCGCCGCTGGAGCAGGGCGCCCAGCTCGTCGGCGCGGCGCGCGGCGGTCACGCCCACGGTGAATCCGGCGAGCGGCCCGTGCTCGGACCGTTCGGCCTGGTGCTCTTCGTCGTACATGTGCTCGCTCTCCTAGTGCTGCGGCAGGCAGCGTTGGCCCGTCAAGGAGCGGCGTCCGGTGCGTGCTCTCGGTGTGCCGGCCGGAAGCCCTCGTACTGGACGTACTCGGGCTTTCGGCCGGTGCGGCGAGAGTACGTGCAGGGCGTCGCGACGGGGCGAACGTTGTCTGTCGCGGCACTGGCTGACCGGCACGCCCCCACCGAGCCTGTCAACGACGCATGACGGGCCCGGTTCGGCTTGATTGCGCCGGTGTTACGTCACACCTCGGCGTAGCTGAGCTGCGACTTCGTCTCCGCTGCCACCGTAGTCACAGTCTGCCCCGCCGGGCGGCGAAGGTATACGGCCCAGGTCACCACGAAGCAGACGCCGTAGAAGGCGAGGAAGGCGACGAACGCACCGGTCCCGGAACCGGAGGAGAGGAAGGACTGGCGGAAGGCGAGGTTGATGCCGACCCCGCCGAGCGCGCCGACGGCGCCGATCAGGCCCATGGAGGCGCCGGAGATCCGGCGGCCGTGGGCCGCGGCGGCCTCCCCTTCGAGCCCTCCGGCCAGAGCCTTGGCCTGGAAGATGCCCGGGATCATCTTGTACGTCGAGCCGTTGCCGAGGCCGCTCAGCGCGAACAGGGCGACGAAGACGGTCACGAACAGGGGCAGCGACTTCTGCAGGCTCGCGGCGATCAGGGCGGCGGTCGCGGCGGCCATGGCCACGTAGTTCCAGAGGGTGATCCGCGCGCCGCCGTACCGGTCCGCGAGCCGGCCGCCGACGGGCCGGACCAGCGAGCCGAGCAGCGGGCCGACGAAGGTGAGGTACGTGGCCTGGAGCGGGGTCCGGCCGAACTGGTTCGTCAGCACCTGGCCGAAGGCGAAGCTGTAGCCGATGAAGGAGCCGAACGTGCCGATGTAGAGGCAGGACATGATCCAGGTGTGGGCTTCCTTCGCGGCGTCCTTCGCCGCGCCGGTGTCGTTCTTCACCGTCGCCAGGTTGTCCATGAACAGCGCGGCGCATCCGGCGGCCACGACGATCAGCGGGATGTAGATGCCCAGCAGGACGCGCGGTCCGCCGCTCGCCCCGATGACGGCGAGCGCCACCAGCTGGATCGCCGCCACGCCCACGTTGCCGCCGCCGGCGTTGAGGCCCAGCGCCCAGCCCTTCCTGCGCAACGGGAAGAAGGCGTTGATGTTGGTCATGGAGGAGGCGAAGTTGCCGCCGCCGATGCCGGCGAGCAGCCCGACCCACAGGAAGGTGGAGAAGGAGGTGCCGGGGTGCATGACGGCGAAGGCCGCGACGGTCGGGACGAGCAGCAGGACCGCCGAGACGATCGTCCAGTTCCGGCCGCCGAAGAGGGCCACCGCGAAGGTGTACGGGACGCGCACGACCGCGCCGACCAGGGTGACCATCGAGGTCAGCAGGAACTTGTCGGCGGGGGTGAGGCCGTACTCCGGGCCCATGAAGAGCACCAGGACGGACCACAGGGTCCAGACCGAGAAGCCGATGTGCTCGGACAGGATCGAGAACCAGAGGTTCCGGTTGGCGGTCCGTTCCCCGCTCGCCTCCCAGAACCCCTCGTCCTCCGGGTCCCAGCGCTCGATCCAGCGGCCACTGCGACGGGTCGGGGCTGGGGCTTGAGCTGTCATCGCGCCTCCACGGACTCCGGGTGCTCGGTCCGGCCGTCGACGGTCGTCGACCGACTGAGCCCGAAGGTAGGAAGGGCGCGTTTCCGGTCTGTGGCGGTGGGTCACCGCAGGGGAACGTTGCTCTCACCACACGGGGCGGGCCGGTGAGAGGTCACCTGCCCGTGGCCGCCCTGCGCCGCTGCCTCCCGCTCGGCCACAGCCGTGGCTTCCGTCTCGCCGCCAGGTCCTCGATCCAGCCGAAGGCGAGGATCGCGACCGCGATCAGCGGCCAGACCAGCACGAACATCCACAGGCCGTAGGTCGAGTCCACGAACGCCGACACGCGGTCGCTGCGCAGGAAGGGCAGCCTGCCGGTGTCGTCGAGCAGGGGGACGGTGAGGGTGATGAGCAGGTTGTGCCAGAGGTAGATCGTGACCGCACGGTTGTTGGCGAGGGTGATGAGCGGCTCCCAGCGGCGCAGCCGGGCCGGGAACCGCTCCCAGGACGGGGAGTACTGGAGCAGGATCACGACGACCGCGAAGGACCAGGTGGCCTGGGCGAGCGGGATGTCGTTCAGGTCCCAGCCCTCGGAGCCGTGGTGGCCGGACGCCCACCACAGGGCGAAGGCCATCAGCAGGCTCGACGCCGAGACCGCCGCATAGCGGGGGATGCTCTGCAGCAGTCCCTCGTGGTGGGCGATGCCGAGGATCCAGCAGCCGCCGTAGACCGCGAAGTCCGTCACCGCGTTGCCCGTCTCGCCGGGGAGCGTCACCAGGCCGGTGCCGACCACCGCGGTCAGGGCGAGCGGGGCGAGCAGGGTCGGCCACGGGGCCCGGCGGAACGCCCGCAGCAGCAGGGGTGACGCCACGACGAACCACAGATACGCCCTCAGGTACCACAGCGGGCCCGCCGCGTCGTCCGTCCAGGTCGCCTCCAGCAGGCCGGAGTCGGAGCCGAGGTGCTCGGGGTACGGCGGGGCGCCCACCGGGACGACATAGGTCAGGAGCTTCACCAGGCCGGCCGTGCCGCCGATGTCGGGGTCCTTCACCGGGTTCCAGCCGGCCGCCAGCATCAGGGGCAGCAGGATCGCGCCGAACGCCCACATCGGCGGCAGCAGCCTTCTCAGCCTGCCCTTGATCACGCTCACCGCCGGGCGGCTCAGCGAGCGGGCCATCAGGGAGCCCGCCAGCGCGAACATCACGCCCATCGACGGGAACAGCACCGTGAGCCAGGCCCAGCCGAAGACGTGGTAGAGGACCACCCGGAGCAGGGCGAGAGCGCGCAGGAGGTCCAGGTAGCGGTCCCGGCCGCCGGCCGGTTTGCGGCCGGCGGCGTTCTCCGGGGCGAGGGCCTGCGTCATACCACCGGCCTCCGGTCGGTCGTCCCGGTCGCCCCGGAGGCCTCGGTCGCCTCCGGCCGCTCGGCGCTCACCGTCACCCGTTCGCGTGGTGCCGGTGCGCCGGATCCGCCCGGTCCGCCGGGTGCCTCCACCACGCCCGTGCGGCGCAGCTTCTGCCAGCGCAGCCGGCCGCCGGTCAGCGCGGTGATCCAGGACTGGAGCAGGACGACGTACATCAGCTGGCGGTAGAGGATCTGCTGGAGCGGCAGGGAGATCAGGTGCGTCATGCGTTCGCGGTCCAGGCGGAAGGCGTACGCGGCGCAGGCCGCCTGGACGGCCAGGACGCCCAGCCAGGCCAGGATCGTCTTCTGCGTCGGGCCGAAGACCACGCCGTACAGCAGGAAGATGTCGATCAGGGGCGCGAGCAGCGGGGCCACCACCATGAACAGGGACACCAGCGGCAGCCCCACGCGGCCGAAGCGGCCGGAGGGCCCGCGGTCCAGCAGGGCGCGGCGGTGTTTCCAGATCGCCTGCATGGTGCCGTAGGACCAGCGGTAGCGCTGGGACCACAGCTGCTGGACCGACTCGGGTGCCTCCGTCCAGGCACGGGCGTTCTCGGCGTACACCACCCGCCAGCCGGCGCGGTGCAGTGCCATGGTGATGTCGGTGTCCTCGGCGAGCGTGTCGTCGCTCATGCCGCCGACCTGCTCGAGCGCGGACCGCCGGAACGCCCCGACCGCGCCCGGGATGGTCGGCATGCAGCGCATGATGTCGTACATGCGGCGGTCGAGGTTGAAGCCCATCACGTACTCGATGTGCTGCCAGGCGCCGATCAGCGAGTTCCGGTTGCCGACCTTGGCGTTGCCGGCCACCGCGCCGACCCGCGGGTCGCCGAAGGGCTGGACCAGCTCGCCGACGGTGGACGGTTCGAAGACGGTGTCGCCGTCCATCATGACGATCAGGTCGTGCGAGGCGTGGGCGATACCGCGGTTGAGGGCGGCCGGCTTGCCCGAGTTGGGCTGGCGCACCACCTGTACCCCGGGCAGGTTCATGGCCTCGACGATGTCCGCGGTGCCGTCGGCCGAGCCGTCGTCCACCACCACGATCTCGACCGGGTGCTCGCTCGCCATCAGGGAACGCACCGTGTTCTCGATGCACTTGGCCTCGTTGTACGCCGGCACCAGCACCGACACCGGTTCGGTGACCGGCTCTCCCCAGCGGAAGCCGGGGCGGCGCACCCGGCGGGCGTGCGCGCCGGAGAGCAGCACCATCAGGGCGAAGCGGGCGAGGACCAGGCCGCCGACCAGGGCCAGGCAGATGCCCAGCCCGTCGGTGATGTCGTCGGCGGCCTGGACCAGCCAGATCCAGGCCTTGCCCTTCCACAGGTCGGGTCCGGTGACCGGGGTGAGGGCGCTGGGCGCGCCGAGCGCCTCGGTGAGGTTGTCGAACCGGTAGCCGCGCGCCTGGAGTTCGGGCAGGTAGCGGTCCAGTGCCTGCACGGTCTGGTGGCGGTCGCCGCCGGAGTCGTGCATCAGCACGACCGCGCCCTTGCCGCCCTTCGGGGTGGCCCGGCGGATGATCTCGTCGACGCCCGGCTTCTGCCAGTCCTCGCTGTCGGCGGTGTTGACCACGGTGATGTAGCCGCGGCTGCCGATGTACTCGGCCACCGGCCAGGACCGGTCGTCCATGGCGTCGGCGAAGGAGGAGTACGGCGGCCGGAAGAGCGAGGTCCGCACGCCGGCCGCACCGGTGATGGCCAGCTGGTTCTGCGACAGCTCCCAGTCGATGCGCTGGTAGGACTGGTAGGAGAGATCGGGGTGGTTGAAGGTGTGCAGGCCCACCTCGTGGCCCTCGGCCACCATGCGCCTGACCAGGCCCGGGTAGCGGGAGGTCATGGTGCCGGTGACGAAGAAGACCGCGTGGGCGTGGTGCTTCTTGAGCACGTCCAGCACCTTCGGCGTCCACGTGGGGTCGGGGCCGTCGTCGAAGGTGAGGACCAGACGGTGGTCGGGCACGCGCAGGCTGGTCGCCCGTCCGCCGCGGGTGTCGATGACCGGGCCGCCGTCGAGGATCTTCTCCGGCACCTTGTCGGTGGCGGCCTCGGGACGGATGCGGTGGTCGGCGAGGATCTCGCTGTGCACGTAACCGCGCAGCATCAGCATCGCCATCAGCGCGGCGAGCACGAGGGACGGCAGCAGGTGGCGCAGGGGCAGACGGACGGTGCGGCGGTTGCGCGACCCGGGGCGGCGCGCGGCGGCACGGCGCGCGGCAGCGGGACGACGGTCGGCGGGGCGGCGTGCGTCGCCGCGACGGAAACGGGCGGCCATCAGGCGAGGTTCCCCGAGGACGCCGGGGCCGACGCGCCGCCGGAGGCGTCGGGGGCCGCGGACGTGCCGGCCGGACCGGGCGCGGAGGTGGGTCCGGGCGCCGTCGTCGGGCCCGGTGCCCCGCCGGTTCCCGGTGCCGGTCCGCTCGTCACGGGCACCGGGGAGCCCGGCCCCTCCGCGACCGTGCCCGAAGCGGGGTCGGAGCCGCCCGTGCCCCCGTTGCCGCCTCCGCCGGAGGACGGCGAGGGGTCGGGCGAGGACGCGCCGCCGCTGCCGCTGGGTGTCGGGTCGGGCGAGGTGGAGGCCGGCGGCGGGGTCGGGTCGA
Source organism: Streptomyces sp. NPDC003393 (assembly GCF_053589015.1). Taxonomy (NCBI): domain Bacteria; kingdom Bacillati; phylum Actinomycetota; class Actinomycetes; order Kitasatosporales; family Streptomycetaceae; genus Streptomyces; species Streptomyces sp. NPDC003393. Next base: position 138,363 of record NZ_JBSFRB010000009.1, read on the forward strand.
CGACGGGTCCGGTCGTGCCGCCCGTGCCGGGCGGCTTGGGCCGGCCGCTCGCCGTGCCGCTCGGCCCGGGTGAGGCCGAGGCTCCCGGCCACGGACCGGCCGAGGACCGGGGTGCCGTGGCACCGGCGCCCGCGGACGGCGTGCCGGAGCCGGAGGCCGACGCGGAGATCCCCGGCACGTTCGGCAGGCCCGACACGCCCGGCACGACCGGCACTCCCGGTACGACGACGCCGCCACCGGTGCCGGGCGGCCGTGCCGGGTCCGAGGGCGCCGGGGAGGTGTCGACCTCGCCGGCCGGCCGGTCGTCGGCCTGGCCGGGGACCGGCAGCCAGGGTGCGTTGGAGTTGCCCGAGAGGAGGGTGACGACGATGACGACGGCGTAGACCCCGCAGGCGATCCCCACCGCCATGCCGAACCGGCGGAACCGCCGGCTGCGGCGGCCCGACGCGTCGACGAAGACGGGTCCCTCGGAGGCGCCGCACTCGCGGCCGTCCGGTTCGTGACGGGAGGTGTCCGTGTCGTCCGGGCTGCCCTCGACACGGTCGATGCGGACGGTCAGTTCCCTGGGGTCGGAACCGTCACGTCCGGGCTCCTCCCACGGGTCCTCGACCCGCAGGGCACGGCCGGTGCCGGTCTCCGGGAACGTCTGGGCCCCGCCGTCGGCATCATCGCCGCCGTCGCCCTCGGCGGCAGGCACCGCCCCGGTCGCGGACGCGACTGCGGGCCATTCGGGTTGGGCCTCATCGGGCCCCTTGTTCACGCGCACGTAGCTTCCCCCACGGAAGTGTTCCGGGCGCGCGTACGACTCCGAGCCCCACGCCGCCGGGACAGGCCCCCACCTGCCCGAGCGCCCCCGTTGTCCCACCGTGCTCGGCGGTCCCGAACGTACGCCCACGACGGTGGTCAGGAATCGTGAAGATCGATGGTGAACGGAATTGACCGATTCGCCGTCGATTCGTCAATGGCTGGAATCCATCCGGTTTCGGGTCGTTGGAACCAACCTTCGAGTGTCGCCACTTCCGCCGCCGCGCGGCGCAGCGCGTCGAGCGCGGGATGCACCAGCCCCCTGCGCCACACGAGTGACACCGGTGACAGCGGGACGGGGTCGACGAGCGGCCGTACGACGGTCCGGGGCAGGGGCGGGAAGCCGACCACCGCGAGCACCGGGTGGCCGGTCTTGGCCATCAGCCGCTCGAACTCCTCGACCCCGACGGCCAGCGGAGCGGGCGGCGCGACCGCGATGCCCCGGCCGTCGAACAGGCGCCGCGCGAGGTCGGTCCACTCCGGGGTGCGCGGGTTCCCGGCGCCGGCGTACACGGTCTCGCCCTCCAGGGCGGCCAGCGGCACCTTGGGCAGCGGTGCCAGCGGGTGCCCCTCGGGCAGGACGACCGCCATCGGCTCGTACCGCACGAACTGGTGGTCCAGCATCGCCCGCAGCGCCGGGTCCAGGCCCGCGTACCGGCCGAAGGAGGCGTCCAGGCGGCCCGCCAGCAGCTCGGCCGCCGCGCCCGTCAGGCCGCTCTCGAAGCGGGCCATGATCTCCTGCTCCGGGGCGAGTTCACGGGCCCGGTGCAGCACGCGGCGACCGGTGGCCAGGCCCGGCGAGTTCAGGTCCACGAGCAGCGGCCGGGCCTGTCCGAAGGCGGCCAGCAGCTCGTCCTGGGCGTCCAGCACCCGGCGCGCGTACGGCAGCAGCCGCTCGCCGTCGGAGGTCAGGGTCACCTGCCGGGTCGTCCGCACGAACAGCTCGGCGCCCAACTCCCGCTCCAACCGCCGCACATCGCGGCTGAGCGCCTGCTGGGCCACGTACAGCCGGGCCGCGGCGCGCGTGAAGTGCAGCTCCTCGGCGACGGCGAGGAAGGCACGGAGCAGGCGGGGGTCCAGGAGGCGGCGGCCGGGCAGGTCGGGCATGCGGTGAACTTACAACGCGGCTGCGTGAATCGGCCCCGACAAGGTGTTGGACCGGGTGATCCGCTCCGCGCGACGGTGGGGTCATGCCAACGACGAACGCCGAAGCACCCCCTGGGACGACCACCGGAACGACCGGCCCGGCCGTGTCCACCGCGACCGCTCCGGCGCCGGCCAACGCCTACCGCCGTCTCTTCGCCCTCCCCGGCGCCCGTGCCTTCACCGCCGGGAACCTCGTCGCCCGGCTGCCCTCGGGCATGTTCGGCGTGAGCGCGGTCGTCATGATCGCCGGGGTTCGCGGCTCGTACGCCCTGGCCGGCGCCGTGACCGCCACCGGTCTGGCGGCGACCGCGGTGACCGCGCCCTTCGTCGCGCGGCTGATCGACCGCCACGGCCAGGCGCGCATCGCCGTGCCCGCCACCGTCTGCGCGGTGCTGGGCAGTCTGGCGCTGGTGCTGTGCGTGCACTACGACGCCCCGGACTGGACCCTGTTCGCCGCCCACGCCGCCACCGCGACCACCCCCAACACCGGCGGCATGTCCCGCGCCCGCTGGGCCCACCTGCTCGAGGGCGACCCCGAGGCCCTGCACACCGCCAACTCCTTCGAGCAGGCGGCCGACGAACTGTGCTTCATGCTCGGCCCGGTCCTCGCGGCCTTCCTGTGCGGCACGGTCTTCCCGGAGGCCGGGACCCTGACCGGCGCGGCGCTGCTGCTCACGGGCGTACTGCTGTTCGCCGGTCAGCGTTCGACGGAGCCGCCGCCCCGGCCGCCGTCGTCCCGGGCGAAGGCACCTCTGCGCGCCCCGGGCATGCCCGCGCAGCTCGCGGTCTGTCTCGCCATGGGGGCGGTGTTCGGGGCCATGGAGGTGGTCACGGTGGCGTTCGCGGACGCCCAGGGGCACCGGTCGGTGGCGGGCGTGGCGCTCGGACTCCAGGCGGCCGGGTCGTGCGTGGCGGGCCTGGTGTACGGGCTGCTGCGGCCGGCCGGACCGGCCGAGCGGCGGCTGCGGTGGTGCGTGGCGGCGATGACGGCCCTCATGGCACTGCCCCTGCTGGCCGCCGCTCTGACCGGCTCCCTTCTGCTGCTGTCGGGGGCACTGCTGGTGGCCGGTACGGCGACGGCGCCCACCATGGTCACCAACATGACCCTGGTTCAGCGGCGCACCCCTGAGGGCCGCCTCAACGAGGGCATGACCCTCGCGGTGACCGGCCTTCTCGGCGGCATCGGCTGCGGCAGCGCGGCCGGCGGCTGGGCGGTGGAACACCTGTCGCCGACGGCGGCCTACGGGGTGCCGGTCACGGCCGCGGCGGCGGCACTGCTGCTCTCCCTCGTCCGACGGACCGGGTGACCGGGGCGGACTCGCGTTCACCCGAACTCCGGGGTGCTGAGCGGGCTCCCGGTGTGGTTCCATGAGGGGGAGGCCCCCGCCCGGACCGGAATTCCAAGCGGGGACCCCTTTTCACCGGTAGGCGGTTACCGACCGGGAGCCCTCAATTCTGCTGAGGACTGCCGGTCACCGCCCGACGAGCCACCTCCCGAACTCCCGGATCACTGCGGCGATCCGCTTGTGCAGGGGCTTCTTCTCCGGCTCTGCCTTCCGGTGGCGCCCCATCGGCGCCCTCCTTCCAGACGAGGCAGCCAAGATCCCGGTGACCGCCGCCTTCAGGCTCGGGCCGGGCCCCGAAGGCGTGGGGCCCGCAACGTCCTTGGAAGGAGGGCGCGTTCAGTGCGCCCGCAGATCGTATCGCCCTGTTCCGGTATGAGTCGGCCTACATCACCCGTCGCAGACATGTGCGACATTGTCCGCTGCACGCACGACGGGCCGCCCCCAAAGGGAGCGGCCCGTCGTGGTGCCTCGAAGGAGGCGGGAAGTCCGGATCAGAACATCAGGCGGTAGGTGTTCCAGCCGCCGTTCCCGATCTTCACACGGGACTTGTACGGGGCGGCGGCGTTGCCCGTGCCCTTGTACAGGTACAGCGCACCGGTCTTGTCACGGGCGACCAGGTCGGTGATGCCGTCGACGTCGATGTCACCGACGGAGACGATCTTGTTGTAGGTGTTCCAGCCGCCACCGATGCGGGTGCGGGACCCGAAGGGCGCCTTGTAGTTGCCGGTGCCCTTGTAGAGCCACAGCACGCCCGAGGTGTCCTTGGCGACGATGTCGGCCTTGCCGTCACCGGTCAGGTCGCCCTTGCCGGTGATGTCGGTGTAGATGTTCCAGCCGCCGCCGACCCGGTAACGCTGCGTCAGCGTGCCGTTGCCGTAGCCGAGGTACAGCCAGAGCACGCCGGAGCTGTCGCGGCCGATCAGGTCGTCGGCGGCGGCGCCTCCGACGTTGGCGGGCGAGAACAGCTGGTTGTAGATCTTCCAGCCGTTGCCGATGAACTTGCTGGTTCCGTCCCAGGGAAGGTAGTTGAGCTGGCCACCGGACGTGACGTACCAGACGCCGTCCGAGAAGCCGTCCGCGTCATGGTCCACCTGCGTGATGGCACGGTCGGTCTGGAATCCGTAACCGTCGTTCTCGCGGGACTCCAGGCCGCCCTCGCCGTTGGGCGGGTAGCCCCAGACGGTACCGCTGCTGTCCACGCCGTACAGCGCGTTGACCTGGGCGTCACTGGAAGCGGTGGAGGCCGTGTACTTCGACACGCCGGACTGCTTCACGTCGATGGACGGCCGGGAGACGGTGTGTGCCGGCTGGTCCGCGGCGAGGGCGCTGCTCGCACCGGTCGCCACCAGAGCGGCGGTGAGCGCCGCAGCCGTGGCACGCGCCAGGCCGCGCGCGTTCAGGCCGGAACTGTTGACCACGTGGGTCCTCCAGTTGGTCATGAGGTAGGGATCGACCGCCGGTTCGGCCCTGTGATGTGCACCAGGGGACCCGGCAGGATCCAGGGATGGTCCATGATCCCTACACGTGTCCTTTACATGTCAACGGATTTTCCCTATGGCACAGAAGCGGTACAGAAGCGGGACACAAGTGCAACAGGAGGCGTACAACCTTTTGGGCGCAGCCCGTGAGCGGCCATGGGAACGACGAAGGCCCCGCCGCTCGGAGGCGACGGGGCCTTGTCCACATGGGGTGCGGGGTCTGGGGGCCGGGCCCCCAGCTCCAGCTGGTGGAGATGGCGGGAATCGAACCCGCGTCCAACGGTGCGGAACCAGGGCTTCTCCGTGTGCAGTCCGCTTCGCTTTTCTCAGCCCCGGAGATCACGCGGACAAGTCTCCGACGGGCTCAGTCACTGTGTGGTTTCCCTCTTCACCCCGTGACCGGGATCAAGGTTTAGTCCCCTAGCTGATGCCAGGATCCGGGTCGGGAACAGCCCCGGGCTGACACTCCCTTAGTAGGAGGCTCGCTCTGCTACCTGAGATCAGGCAGCGAGGGCGAAGGCCTGCTGGGAGGAATCGCGCTTGGTGTTGGCGATTATTTTTTTCGGCCTGTGGTTTACGAGATCATGGCCGCTTCCTCGACACGCTTCCCCTGCTTCGACAGCCGCTGTCGAAACCGATCATCCCCATGTTGATTTCTCAAGGTGCGCACCCGCTGTGAGGTGCAGGTGCCATCGTACGGAACAACGCCCGCCGACGCCACCGTATTCCCGCCGGTCACCCGGCCGCCGTACGGCGATCGTGCCCGTTGTCACGCGGCCCGGCACCAGACCGTTCCCGGTGCGGATCCCGGTCCGTCCCCGGCTCAGCCGCGCTGCCGGCGGCGCACCGCCGCCATCGCGCGGTCCGCCTCGCGCCGGTCCTGCTTCTCGCGCAGCGTCTGACGCTTGTCGTACTCCTTCTTGCCCTTCGCCAGCGCGATCTCGACCTTGGCGCGGCCGTCCTTGAAGTACAGGGCGAGGGGCACGATCGTGTGACCCGTCTCCTGGGACTTCGACTCCAGCTTGTCGATCTCCAGCCGGTGCAGCAGCAGCTTCCGCTTGCGGCGGGCGCTGTGGTTGGTCCAGGTGCCCTGGCTGTACTCGGGCACGTGCACGTTGTGCAGCCACGCCTCGTGATCGTCCAGTTGCACGAAGCCGTCGACCAGCGAGGCCCTCCCCTGGCGCAGCGACTTCACCTCGGTGCCGGTGAGGACCAGGCCGGCCTCATAGGTGTCGAGGATGTGGTAGTCGTGCCGCGCCTTCTTGTTCTGCGCGATCAGCTTGCGCCCTTTTTCCTTAGCCATAGTGCCCACCATTTTCGCACTACGGAGGGGTCGCGGGGAAAGATTATCGGGGCGTGCGTCAAGCGGGCACCGCGTGCGCGGTCGGCGTCCGCGCGGTCACGAGGGGTTGTCGCCCAGGCCCGTGAGGACCGTACGCGCCCGTTCCAGCGCGTCGCTGCCCGCGTTGAGGTCCGGGATGATGCCGTGGCCGTCCACACTGTGGCCCGACGGGGTGCGGTAGTGCCCGACCGTGAGTTCGGCGACGGAGCCGTCGGGCAGCCGGCTCGGCATCTGCACGGAGCCCTTGCCGAAGGTGCGGGAGCCCACCACGATCGCGCGCCCCCGGTCCTGGAGCGCGCCGGTGAGCAGTTCCGCCGCGCTCATCGTGCCGCCGTCGACGAGCGCGACCAAGGGCTTCTTGGTGTCGCCGCCGGGGCCGGCGTGCAGGGCGCGCTGTTTGCCGTCGACGTCGTAGGTGGCGACCAGGCCGCCGTCGAGGAAGGCGGAGGCGGCGGTGACGGCCTCGGTGACCAGGCCGCCGGAGTTGCCCCGCAGGTCCAGGATGATCCCGGCGCCCGAGGGCGACCGGCGTACCGCCTCGCGGACCTTCTCGCCCACGCCCTTCGTGAACGCGGTGACCTTGATGACGGTCACCCCGTCGGCCAGGCGCCGCTCGGTGACCGGGTCGGTCGAGAGGCGGGCGCGGCGCACGGTCCGCGTCCACGCGCGCGTGCCGCGCTGGAGGCCCAGGGTGACGACGGTGCCCGCGGGCGCGTCGTCGGCGTCGCCGCGCAGTAAGGAGACGACCTGCGTGACGGGCAGCCCGTCCACCTTCTCGCCGTCCACGCTCCGCAGCCGGTCGCCCGGGCGGATCCCCGCGTCGGCCGCGGGCGAGCCGGACTGCACCTTGGAGACGTCGATGCGGCCGTCCGGCTCGCGCCGCGCCCACAGGCCGACGCCGGTGTACCGGCCGTCCAGGGCCTCCTGGAACTCCTCGTAGTCGCCCCGGGAGTACACGGCGCCCCAGCGGTCGCCGCTGCGGCTGACGGCCCGTTCGGCGGCCTCCATGGGGGACTTGCCGGCGGCCATGGCCTCCTCGGCCGCCTCCGCCACCTCCTCGTGGTGACCGGCGGGCTCGAGATCGGCCGCACCGGCCGCCCGTTCGGAGGACTTCCGTCCGGCGCCGTCCGGCACCGAGCCGGGCAGGGAGCCGGTCGCCGCGCCGGCCACGAGCACGCCCACGAAGACCAGTGTCAGGGTGGCCCCGGCGCGGTTGCGGCGGGGCTGACGAAACGGGTCACGACCTGACATGGCGGTGAGTCTAGGACAACGCCTCAGGGGCGTACGTCCGCTTGGCCGTACACCCCTGTTGGCATGTGTCACACCTTCAGATACTTGCGCAACGCGAAGAACGCGGCGAGCGCGGGCATCAGCAGGCTCGTCGCGAGGATGAGCGGCAGCTTGGTCAGCACGGCGTCCCAGCCGATGAAGTTGATCAGCGTGAGCTTGTGCGCCAGGTCGAGACCGTGGTCGATGATGAAGTACCGCGCGGTCACCAGGAATCCGCACGCCACCGTGCCGCCGATCAGTCCTGCGACGGCCGCCTCCATGATGAACGGCGCCTGGATGTAGAAGCCGGAGGCGCCCACGAGCCGCATGATCCCGGTCTCCCGGCGCCGGCTGAACGCCGAGACCCGCACCGTGTTCACGATCAGCATCAGCGCCACCACCAGCATCATCGCCATCACCGCGCGCGCGGCCCAGTTCATGCCGTTCAGCAGCCCGAAGAGGTTGTCCAGGATGCCCTTCTGGTCCTGCACCGACCGGACACCGTCACGTCCGTCGAAGGCGCTGGCGATGACCTTGTACTGCTCGGGCTTCTTCAGCTTGATCCGGTACGACTCCTCCATCTGGTCCGGCGTGAGGTAGCCGGCCAGCGAGGAGTCGCCGAACTGCTCCTTGTAGTGCTTGTACGCCTCGTCCTGGGACTCGTAGGTGACCTTTTCGACCACCGCCATCTTCTTCAGGTCGGCGAGGATCACCTTCTTCTGGTCCTCGGTGACCGCGCCCTTGGCGCAGTGGGGGTCGTTCTCGGCGTCGCTCTTGTTGCAGAAGAAGATCGAGACGTTGACCTTGTCGTACCAGTACCCCTTCATGTTCGAGACCTGGTCGCTCATCAGGAGCGACCCGCCGAAGAGGGCGAGCGACAGGGCGACGGAGACGACGACCGCGAAGGTCATCGTCAGGTTGCGGCGGAGACCGACACCGATCTCCGACAGGACGAACTGGGCGCGCATGGCGTCTGGTCAAGCCTTTCCGACGTGGACTCTTCAGTGCTGGTAGCCGTAGACGCCGCGTGCCTGGTCGCGGACGAGGCGGCCCTTCTCCAGTTCGATGACGCGCTTGCGCATCTGGTCCACGATGTTCTGGTCGTGGGTCGCCATCACCACGGTCGTGCCCGTCCGGTTGATGCGGTCGAGCAGCTTCATGATGCCGACGGAGGTCTGCGGGTCGAGGTTGCCGGTGGGCTCGTCGCAGATGAGCAGCTTGGGCCGGTTGACGAAAGCCCGCGCGATGGCCACGCGCTGCTGCTCACCGCCGGAGAGCTCGCCCGGCCTGCGGTCCTCCTTGCCGCCGAGGCCGACGAGATCGAGCACCTGCGGCACCGACTTGCGGATCTCACCGCGCGACTTGCCGATCACCTCCTGGGCGAAGGCCACGTTCTCGGCGACCGTCTTGTTGGGCAGGAGGCGGAAGTCCTGGAACACCGTTCCCAACTGGCGGCGGATCTGCGGCACCTTCCAGTTGGAGACGCGCGCGAGGTCCTTGCCCAGGACGTGCACCTGGCCGTGACTGCACCGCTCCTCGCGGAGGATCAGCCGCAGGAAGGTGGACTTTCCGGAGCCGGAGGACCCCACGAGGAACACGAACTCGCCCTTCTCGACCTCCAGGGAGACATCCCTGAGGGCGGGGCGGGTCTGCTTGGGGTAGACCTTGGAGACATTGTCGAATCGGATCACGGATGCACCACGGGTCGCCGGGGGTAGATGAGCGTGACCATACGCGAGTCGGGTGCGCGAGCGCAGTCACCGGTCTGGGTTGCGGGTCAGTTGTACGTTTTGTCTGCGCTTCGGCGGGGCAGGAGCCGTGCTTCAGGTGGACCTGAGGGGAGCCCGAGCTGAAATCCGGGGAACCTGGCATTGTGGAGGGGGGAACGTTCGCGTGTCCGCGGGCGTTGTAGAGGTAACCGGTGCAAGGAGGGCGAGCGCATGACGTACGACCGGCTGGTGTGCGCGAACTGCGCCGCGCCCGTGAGCGAGGGCCGGTGCCCCGTGTGCCGTGCGAACCGCGAGCGGCTGCAGCAGGAGAACTTCTTCGCGGGACTGAACCCGATGGCGCTGATCGCGCTGCTGGCGGTGCTGATCGCCGCGGTGGCGCTGCTGGCGCACCAGACGGCCTAGCCGTCCGCAGAGCCGACCACGCGAAGGGCCCGGAGCGACAGGCTCCGGGCCCTTCATCGGCATATGCCGGGCACTCCCCGTAGGGGTACGGCTACGCTCAGGCGGCGGCTCCGCCGCGGCCCGACATCAGGCGCGGCAGGAAGCGGAAGCCGACGCCGCCGGCGATCATCGTCGCGGCACCGATCAGCAGGAACGCGGTCTGCCCGGCACCCGTCTCGGCGAGCTCCTTGCCGTCGCCCTGCGGCGCGGTGTTGGCCGGGGTGGTGGAGCCTGTGTCGGTCAGGGCCGAGGAGCCCTGGTCCTGCGGGGCGGGGGCATTGCCGTCGGGGGTGGTGCCGGCGTCGTCGTCGGAACCGCCGCCGGTGTTGTCGCTGCCGCCGCCGTGGTCGCCGCCGCCGCCGTGGTCGCCCGAGCCGCCGTTGTCGCCCGGGTCACCGGGCGTGCTGCCACCGTCGCCGGGGTCACCGGGGTCACCGGGGTTGCCGGGGTCGCCCGGGTCGCCCGGGTTGCCGGGGTCACCGGGGTTGCCCGGATCACCAGGGTCGCCCGGGTTGCCGGGGTCACCCGGGTCACCCGGATTGCCGGGGTCACCAGGGTCACCAGGGTCGCCCGGGTTGCCGGGGTCACCAGGGTCACCCGGGTCACCGGGCTCGCCCGGGTCACCCGGGTCACCGGGCTCGCCCGGGTCACCAGGGTCGCCCGGTTCGGTCGGGCACTCCGGGTTGGTGGCGATGTCGCAGGTGGGGTCTTCGCCGTCGAGGTTGACCTTGGCGGAGATGGTGCCCTCGTCCGTGTTCACGCCGAGCTCGATGCCCGCGGCGGACGCAGCGCCCGCAGCGGTCAGCGAGGCGCCCGCGGCGATCACGGCGCCGGCGGCTATCCGCGCGACCCGGATCCGCGTCTTCTTCGTCATATGGTTGCTACCCCCAGTAGCCGAATCGTCTGTGAGGCCGCGCTCGGGGCAGTGATCGACGGAGGTAGCTGAACGATGAAGCCCCCCGGTTCACATGCGCCCCAGCAATGCGCATGCCACGCTTCACCCTTCCCATAATTCAAAGCATCGTCAAGGCCGTTGCGTGCGCGATGTCCGGGTACGCGCTCTTTGCCAGGCGAAGAGCAATGTGAGCGTGATGCAAAACACGGACGTCCGGGAACGAAAAAGGCAACTGCCGCCCGGTAGGCGGCAGTTGCCCTGTCGACAAAGTTACTTCGCAGCCTGCTCCTGCTGCTTGCGCCAGCGAATTCCGGCCTCCAGGAACCCGTCGATCTCGCCGTTGAACACGGCCTCAGGGTTGCCGACCTCGAACTCGGTGCGCAGGTCCTTGACCATCTGGTACGGGTGCAGGACGTAGGAGCGCATCTGGTTGCCCCAGGAGTTTCCGCCGTCGCCCTTCAGGGCGTCCATCTTGGCCTGCTCCTCCTGGCGGCGCCGCTCCAGCAGCTTCGCCTGAAGGACGTTCATCGCCGTGGCCTTGTTCTGGATCTGGGAGCGCTCGTTCTGGCAGGAGACGACGATGCCGGTGGGCAGGTGGGTGATGCGGACCGCGGAGTCGGTCGTGTTCACGCCCTGGCCGCCGGGGCCCGAGGACCGGTAGACGTCGATGCGCAGTTCGGACTCGTCGATCTCGACGTGGTCGGACTGCTCGACGACCGGCAGGATCTCCACACCGGCGAAGGAGGTCTGCCGCCGCCCCTGGTTGTCGAAGGGCGAGATGCGGACGAGCCGGTGGGTGCCCTGCTCGACGGAGAGAGTGCCGTAGGCGTAGGGAACCTGCACCGCGAAGGTGGTCGACTTGATGCCGGCCTCTTCCGCGTACGACGTCTCGTAGACCTCGGTCTTGTAGCCGTGCTGCTCCGCCCAGCGCAGGTACATGCGCTGGAGCCGCTCGGCGAAGTCGGCGGCGTCCACGCCACCGGCCTCGGCGCGGATGTTGACGAGGGCCTCGCGCGCGTCGTACTCGCCGGACAGGAGGGTGCGGACCTCCATCTCGTCCAGCGCCTTCCTGACCTCGGTCAGCTCGGCCTCGGCCTCGGCGCGGGTGTCCGGGTCGTCCTCGGTCTCGGCGAGCTCGAACAGCACGGCGAGATCATCGATCCGTCCGCGCAGTGCCTCCGCCTTCCTGACCTCGGCCTGGAGGTGGGAGAGCTTGCTGGTGATCTTCTGCGCCTCGTCCGGGTTGTCCCACAGGGACGGCGCGGCCGCCTGCTCCTCGAGCACGGCGATGTCTGCCCTCATCTTGTCGAGGTCCAGAACGGCCTCGATCGACTCCATGGTCGAGGAGAGGGACTTGAGCTCTTCGGATACATCGACGACTGCCACGCATCCAGCGTAACGGCTCCGACAAGCGGGGACGGCCGAGCGGTGACGGCCGTCACGGCGTGGGGGGCGCCGAGTGCCGCGTGTCCTGCGGCTCGCTCGCCGGGGCGTCGCCGGACGTGGCCCACCAGGCACCGGCGCCGACGGCCGCGGCGAGCACCACACCCGCCACGCTCAGGGTGATCCGCCGCCGGCGGGCCGCGGCGCGATTGCGGGCGGAGCCGGGGCGGGGCGCGCCGGGCGCACGAGGGGCGCGGGCCGTTCCGTGCGCGCCGCCGGCCAGCTCGTCCGGGGCGGGCACCCGCATCGAGGTGTGCGTGTCACGGTTGGAGTCCGGCCTGGCGCCGGGCACCAGGGGCACCGCTCCCCGGCGCCGCGCCCCGTCCCCGCCGGTCGCCGGGACGCGCTCGGGCAGTTCCTCCCCCGGCTCCTGGGCCGGCTCGGCGTCGTCCGGCTCGTCCACCTCCAGGGGCGGCATGCCGGTGAGCATCGGCAGCAGCTCTCGCAGCCGCGCCGCCAGTTCGGAGGCCCGCAGCCGGGAGGCCGGCGCCTTGGCGAGGCACTGGACGATGAGCTGCCACAGCTCGTCGGGGATGCCGGGCAGCGGGACCACCGTCTCCGTGACGTGCCGGCGCAGCACCGCGCCGGGGTGCCCGCCGCCGAACGGGGTGAACCCGGCCAGCAGCTCGTACAGCACGGTGGCCAGGGCGTAGATGTCCACCGCCGCCCGTGGGGGCAGGCCCTCCACGATCTCCGGGGCCAGATAGTCCGGGGTGCCGATGATCCTGGTGGCGCGGGTCCGCTTCGGCGAGTCGATGAGTTTGGCCACACCGAAGTCCGTCAGCAGCGCCGGGTGGGATCCGCCCGGACCGAGCGGGCCCTGCATGTCCAGCAGCACGTTCTCCGGCTTGACGTCCCGGTGCACGACCCCGGCCCTGTGCGCCGCGGCCAGTCCGTCGGCCACATCGGCCACGATGGCCGCCGCCGCCTCCGGCGCGAGCCGCCGCTCCCGCTCCAGGCGGGTGCGCAGGTCCGTGCCGCGGACCAGGTCCATGACGAGGGCGAGGTCGTTGCCGTCGACCACCAGGTCCCGTACCGAGACGACGTTCGGGTGCTCCAGGCCCAGCAGCGCCGTGCGCTCCTGCACGAACCGGCCCACGAGCTCCTGGTCGGACGCCAGGTCCTCGCGCAGCAGCTTGATCGCGACGGGGCCGTCCGGCCCCTCGCCGAGCCACACCGTGCCGGCGCTGCCCCGCCCCAGGATCTGGTTCGCGGTGTACCGGCTGCCGATCTTCCGTGCCAAGACTGCTCCTACAGACGCGTGTTGTCGCCAAAACTACGCGTCCGTGGAGCCAACCTTCACCGCGGAGGCGGAAATCACCCGTCAGGTGTCGACAAATCTCCAGACTCACGCGCCGCGGCGCCCATGCGGCGGACCGGCGGGGCCCCCGCAGCGGCGGACCGACGGCCCGGCGCGCGCCGCTCAGTTGGCGCTGCCGCCCAGGTCCTTGATCCAGCCGACCACGTCGCCGACCCACGAGCTCAGCTGGTCCCAGTAGCCCTTGCCGGTGCCGATCCACTCCTGCAACGGGCTCAGTTCCCAGACCAGCCAGCTCGCGACGAACAGGATGAGGATCGTGAACAGGCATCCCTTGAGGCAGCCGAGCCCCGGAATCTTCATGGGGTTCGCGCTGCGCTGCCGCGGGGCGCGCGGCTCGCGCGCGGGGCGCTGGGGCTCCGGTGCGGGCGGCGGCGCGTACCGCTGCGGCTGGGGGCGCTGCGGCGCCGGGGCGTACTGCTGGGGCTGCGGCTGGGCGTAGCGGGGCTGCTGCTGCGGATGACCGTAGCCGGGTTGGGGCCGAGGCTGCGGCTGCTGCTGCGGCCGGGCGACCTGCCGCTGGGGGCGGCGGCGCAGCGGGTCCTCGCTGGGGTCGAGGTACTGGACCTGCGTCTGCTCGTTGCGGTCGCGGGCGGCGCGCAGCTGGGACTGCCAGGGGTGCGGCTGTTCCGGCTGCTGCCCCTGGGGCCCGCCGCCCGGCTGTCCCTGCGGCATCGGGGGCATCATGCGCGTCGGGTCGGCCGCGCCGTTGTGGGGCAGGACGGTGGTGGGGTCGGCCGCCCCGGCCGGACCGCCGGTGTGCGGCAGGACACTGGTCGCGCCGTTCGGGTCGTACGCCGGAGCACCGGGCACCCCCTGCGCACCGTGCGGCAGCACCTGGGTCGGGTCTGCGGCGCCGGGCACACCGGGGGTGTCCGTGGCGGGCACGGGCGCGGGCGCCGGGTCGGGGGCCAGCAGGGCGCCGACGCCCTCGGCGGCGGCGATCTGCGCGGCGTTCGCGTGCACGCCCACGCCCTCGGCGACGACCCGCAGGCCGCGGGCGAGGCTGACCGCGCTGGGCCGCTCGTCGGGGTTCTTGCGCAGGCAGCGTTCTATGACCGTCCACAGCGGGTCGGGGACCGTGGACGGGCGGCGCGGCTCGGCGCTCAGGTGCTGGTGCAGGACCTCCAGTGCGGAGCCCCCGCCGAACGGCGGGCGGCCGGTGACCAGCTCGTACAGCAGGATGCCGGCGCCGTAGACGTCCACGGCGGAGGTCTGCGGGCGGCCCTCGGCGGACTCCGGCGCGATGTAGGCGGGGGTGCCGACGAACTCCTGGGTGCGGGTCAGGCCGGGCGAGTCCGCCAGACGGGCGATGCCGAAGTCGGTGAGCATCGGGTGCATCTCGCCGCCGTCCTGCTTGAGCAGGACGTTCGCCGGCTTCAGGTCGCGGTGGACCACCCCGTCGGCGTGGCTGGCGGCGAGGGCGTCGGCGATCTGCGCGGTGAGCAGCGCGGCGGCGACCGGGCTGAAGGGGCCGTTCGCCCGCAGGTAGCGGTGCAGGTCGGGGCCGTCCACGAGGTCCATGACCAGCGCCAGCAGGTCGCCCTCGACCACCAGATCCCGGACCCGGACGATGTTCGGGTGGGTGAGCCGGAGCAGCACGGAGCGCTCCCGCAGGAACCGCATGACGATGTCGGGGTCGCCGGCCAGCTCTTCCTTGAGAACCTTGATCGCCACGGTCTCGCCGGGCTGGCCGGGCACGGCCGCCTCGGCGCCCGCGGTCTCACGCTGGCGGGCTCGCCAGACGGTCCCGGTGGCGCCGCGTCCGAGCGGCTCCTCCAGGAGGTACTTGCTGCCTACCGGCCGCACGTCATGCGCTCCCTGCTGCTTGCTTGCCTGGTCCCCCGCGCCTTCTGGGACCTGTCACGGGTGTTCCGATCCACTTTAGGGGCTGTCTCGCCGATCACGCCGGGCTCGTGACGGCCGGCACCGCTCCTCGGCCTTCCCCACGGCCGACGCGGAGCGACCCGCGTGGCGACCTGTGCGGGGGGTGCCGTACACGTTTGACGCTAAGACGCTCGACTCGGGTCGGTTGGTTGCCCGGGGACGGGCGTGACCGATCTCAAGCGGGCTCGAAGCGGTCATTCACCGGGCATCTGCCAGGCATTTTTAGGGGCAGAGCCGACCAATCAAGATCACTTGCCGCTGGTGGGCGGGCGTGTTGCCGGTGGCAGGTGCGAGGATGCCCCCAGTGACTGGCCGACGTGCTCGTGTGGGGTGGGGGGAGTCCGCGCCCGCGCAGAAGGGACCGCTGACGCCGATGCAGATCCGGCTGACCGTCGTAGACCCGCTGGGCCCGCCCGTGGCGGCCGGGGGCCGCGCCGTGAGCCGCGACGTGCTGGTCACGGCGCCCGCGGGAACCGCCCTGGCCGCGGTGGCGTCGGCGCTGGCCGCCGCGGTCGCCGGGGACGGCGGAGCGGGGGCCGAGCGGACCGGCCCGGAGCGCGGTGCGGCCGGGCGCGAGCGGGGCGGGCCGGAGCGGTCCGGCCGGGAGCCCGGGACCGGGCCCGTGGTGCTGTACGCGGGAGTGGAGCGGCTCGACACCCAGCGCTGCACGCTCGGCGAGCCGCCGCTGCTGGACGGCGCGGTGCTGTCCCTGGGTGCCCCCGCCGAGCCGGAGCCGCACCCCGAGCTGGACGAGGCCCCCACCCAGTTGCACGTGGTCGCGGGGCCGGACGCGGGCGGCGTCCACCTGCTGCACGGCGGGCAGGTCGTCGTCGGCCGTTCCGCCGACGCCGACATCCCGCTCGACGACCCCGACGTCTCCCGGCTGCACTGCGCGGTGACGGTCTCCGCGGACGGTCGCGTCTCGGTCGCCGACCTGGCCTCCACCAACGGCACCGCGCTGGACGGCAGGCCCGTGGGCCCCCGCCCGGTCCGCTTCGCCCCGGGCGCACTGCTGCGCGTCGGCGAATCGGCCCTGCGGCTGACCCCGGCCGCGGACCCGTCCGCACGCGTGGCGACGGCACCGGACGGCGAGGGGCAGGTGCGGGTCCAGGGCGGCGAGCGCGGCGCGCCGGGTGAGGCGGGCCAGGGGAAGACGGCGCACGCGCGCGTGCCGGACGCCGGAAGCGGTACGGACACGCGGCCGGCCACCGCGACGGGTCACGGCACGGGCACGGCCTTCGGCACCGGCGCGGCCACGGCCACGGCCTTCGGCACGGGTACGGCCCCGGGCGTGGGCGCCGGCACGGGCCAGGACGTCCGGGAGGCGCGCGAGCACGAGCCGCCCGAGCCCCTCGTACCGGCGCAGGGCCGCGCCCCGCGGATCGAGAGCCACGGCGGCGGACCGGGCCACGCGGAGGCGTTCACCGGAGATCCGGACGGCGCCGACGAGCGGGGCGGGCGCAAAGGGACCCCCGTACGGGGCACCGACGTACCGCAGGGCGTGCGCAGGCGCGGCGGACTGGGTGCGTGGGCGCGGCGCCTGGCCGGTGGGCGCGGCGAGACGGCGGCGGGACGCGGCGGTACGTACGAAGACATGGCGGCCCACGGGTCCGCGGGGCACCCGTCCGAGGCGTACGCGGCACCGCGTCTGCCGGACACCTGGCCGGATCCGGCGGCGCTGCTGCTGACGGCCCTGGGCCCGGGTCCGCGACTGTGGGAGCGCGGACCGGGGCACCCGGAGGCGCTCACGGTCCGGCTCGGCACGGCCGACCGTCCCGCCCCCGACGACTCGGGGCGGCTGCTGCCCGCGGTACCGGTGACGGCCGGCCTGCGCGAGGTGGGGGCGCTGGGCCTGGCCGGACCCCGCGAGCGCCTGTCCGGACTGGCCCGCGCGGTACTGGCCCAACTGGCCGCGCTGCACTCCCCCGACACCCTCGAGATCGTTCTGATCAGCGCGG
The DNA here is from genome assembly GCF_053589015.1 of Streptomyces sp. NPDC003393. Taxonomy (NCBI): domain Bacteria; kingdom Bacillati; phylum Actinomycetota; class Actinomycetes; order Kitasatosporales; family Streptomycetaceae; genus Streptomyces; species Streptomyces sp. NPDC003393. The sequence goes on from NZ_JBSFRB010000009.1 coordinate 155,420, forward strand.
ACCGTGCGCGCCCGCTCCAGGAGCGCACCGCCGAGTGGTCCTGGGCCGGCTGGCTCCCCCATGTGCGGCCGGGCCACGGCCAGGACTGCCGGCTGCTCCTGGCCCACGACCGCGACCAGGCGACGGCCCGCACGGACGAGCTCCTGCGCCGCCTGGAGGACCACCTCGCCGAGAGCGGGGAACCCACCGGTTCCGCGGCCGGGCCCATGACGGCCCCGCACCCCGCGGATCCGGCGCCGGCCCCGGCCGCGCGCGGCGCCGACCGGCGGCCCTCCTGGGCCCGGGAGGACGACGGGCCGGGCGGGCAGGACTTTCCCGGGCCGTACACCGTGGTCGTCGTGGACGGCGACCCCGGTGGCGCCGCGGTGCGGGAGGCGGTGGCGCGGCTGGCGCGGGAGGGCTCCCGGGCGGGGATCCACGTCGTGTGCCTCGCCGAGACGGCGCCCGCCTCTCCCGCGTCGCCGGTGACGGAGACGTACGAGGCGGCCCGCGCGGTCTCGCCGGTGTTCGGCGAGTGCGGGGCCGTGGCGCTGCTCAGCGGCGACGTGGCGACGGCCCTGCGGCTGATGCGTGTGGCCCGGTCCGACGGCCAGGGGCGGGTGCCCGTGGGCCCCGGCACCGTCGCCGTGGTCGACGCGGTGTCCCTGCCGTGGGCCGAGCGGTTCGCGCGGGCGCTGGCGCCGCTGCGGACGGCGGCGGACGGCGCCGTTGGCGACCGGCCCACGCGGCTGTCGGTGCCGTTGCCGCTGTCGGCGCGGCTGCTGGACGAGCTGGGCCTGGCCCGGGCCACCCCGGCGTCGCTCCAGGCGCGCTGGGCGGACGCGGCCGACGACGCCCGGTCGCTCGGCGGGCGCGCCTGGGTGATACTCGGCGCCGGTCCGCGCGGCCCGGTCTGCGCGGACCTCGTGGCCGACGGGCCGCATCTGCTGGTCGAGGGACCGGCGGGCAGCGGCCGTACGGAGCTGCTGCGGTCCGCCGTGGCCTCGCTGGCCGCCGCCGAGCGGCCGGACCGCCTCGGCATCGTCCTGCTGGACGGCCGGGACGGCGCGGGCGCGGGCCAGGGGCACGGCGAGGGTCTGCGGGTCTGTACGGACGTGCCGCACGTCACCACCCACATGACCGCCAACGATCCCGTGCGGATGCGGGAGTTCGCCCAGTCGCTGAGTGCGGAGCTGAAGCGGCGGGCGGAGCTGCTGGGGCGGGCCGACTTCACCGAGTGGCACACCCGGCGCGAGGTGTCCGGCCGGATCGTCTCCCAGCGCACGGCAGCGGGCCGCGCCGCGCCGGCCGACCCGACGGTGACCGGCGCGGGGGCCGCCGATCTGGACGCCCCGCCGAGTTCCACCCTGCGGCTGCGGCCCGCGGCGGCACGGGGGCGCGGCCAGACCGCGCCGCCGCCGCTGCCCCGGCTGGTCGTGGTCGTCGACGACCTGGACGCCCTGGTCTGCCCCGCGCTGGGGTCCCCCGGGCGGCCCGCGGCCGGGTCCGTGATCCGCGCGCTGGAGGCGGTGGCGCGCGAGGGCGAGCGGCTCGGCGTGCACCTGGTGGCGGCGACCGCGCCCGGGGGCCGTACGGCGGAGACGGAACCGGCGCGCCGGGCCACGCTGCGGGTCACGCTGGACGCCCCGGCTCCCGGCCCGGACGAACCGGCGCCGGGACGCGGCCGGTTGACGGGCGCGGACGGCCAGGTGACCCCGTTCCAGGGAGGCCGGGTGACCGGCCGTATCCCCAGGACGGCGACCCAACGGCCCACGGTCGTCCCCCTGGAGTGGCACCGCATGGGCGACCCGCCCACCCGTCGCTCGGTCCGCGAGCTGGGCAACGGACCGACGGACCTGGCCCTGCTGGCCAGCGCGCTGGAGCGGGCCGCGCGGGAGGTGTCGGCCGCCGAGGTCCCGTCCCTGCTCTGACCCTCGGCTACCCCGCCGCTCCGTCTCCGCGCGCCTCGGCTCGAACTCCTGACGCACCGCCCGCTCACCGTTCGAGGTGCCGTCGCCGCGGAGCTGACCGACCGTCACGGTTCGGCGTGCCGCCCCCCTGGGAGCTGACCTACCGTCACGACGAGGTCACGATCTTCCACTTGACACTGTGGGCGCTCTTGCCGACTCCCGAGCCCCGGCGTAGACCAGAGCGCACGGGACAGGACAGCGCTGGGACGTTCGACGAGGACGAAGAACGGGGCAGTGATGCGCAGCACGAGCAGCACCATCCGGACACACGGGGCCACCGGCTCCACCAGGGCGACCAGGGCCGCGGCGGTTCTCGCCGCGGGAGCACTGGCTCTCTCCCTCGCCGCGTGCGGCGGCTCGGACAACGACAAGAAGAGCGGCGACGACCAGAGCGGCGCGGCCACCGGCGGCACGGCCGGCGGCAGCTCCGTCACCCTGCCGAAGCTGGACGGCCAGACCCTCGAGGTCGCCGCCGTCTGGACCGGCGGCGAGCAGAAGAACTTCAAGAAGGTGCTCGCGGAGTTCACCAAGCGCACGGGCGCCAAGGTCACCTTCGTCCCCGCCCAGGACCCGATCATCAACTTCCTCGGCTCGAAGATCGCGGGCGGGCAGCCGCCGGACGTGGCGCTGCTGCCGCAGCCGGGCGCCATCAAGCAGGCCGTGGACAAGGGCTGGGCCAAGCCACTCGGCCCGGAGGCACAGGCGCAGCTCGCCAAGAACTACTCGCAGGGCTGGCAGGACATCGGCAAGGTCGACGGCAAGCAGTACGGCGCCTACTACAAGGCTGCCAACAAGTCTTTGATCTGGTACAACGCGAAGGTCTTCGAGAACGCGGGCGCGAGCGAGCCCAAGACCTGGCAGGACCTGCTGACCACCGCGCAGACGGTCTACGACTCCGGTGTCACCCCGTTCTCCGTGGGCGGCGCCGACGGCTGGACGCTCACCGACTGGTTCGAGAACGTCTATCTCTCCCAGGCGGGCCCGGAGAAGTACGACCAGCTCGCCCAGCACAAGATCAAGTGGACGGATCCGTCGGTCAAGCAGGCCCTGACCACCCTCGCGCAGATCTGGTCCAAGAAGGACTACGTCGCGGGCGGCGCGAAGGGCGCGCTCCAGACGGAGTTCCCGGTCTCCGTCACCCAGACCTTCACCGGCGGCGACCAGCCGAAGGCCGGCATGGTCTACGAGGGCGACTTCGCGCAGGTCAACATCGGCGAGACCAAGGCGAAGGTGGGCACGGACGCGAAGGTGTTCCCGTTCCCGGCGGTGGGTTCCAGCGCACCCGTCGTCTCCGGCGGTGACGCGGCGGTGATCCTGAAGGACTCCAAGGCGTCACAGGCGCTCGTGACGTGGCTGGCCTCGTCCGAGGCGGCCACCATCCAGGCCAAGCTCGGCGGTTACCTGTCCCCGAACAAGAACGTGCCGAACTCGGCGTACCCGAACGACGTCCAGCGCAAGATCGCGCAGGCGCTGATCGCGTCGGGCGACGACTTCCGCTTCGACATGTCGGACCAGGCCCCGCAGGCGTTCGGCGGCACGCCCGGCAAGGGCGAGTGGAAGGACCTCCAGGACTTCCTGAAGGACCCCTCGGACGTCGCGGGCACCCAGGCGAAGCTGGAGAAGGACGCGGCGGCGGCGTACGGCAGCGGGAGCTGATGAGCCGATGACCGCTCGCACCCACCGAGGAGGGGGCCGGCGATGACGTCGGCAGCCGCGGGGGGCGTCGCCAAGACGGCGGCGACGCCCCCCGCCCCCCGTGGTCGCAAGAGCGTGACCGGCACCCGCAGGACCGTGGCGGCCCTCTTCCTGCTGCCCGCCCTGGTGCTGCTCGGCGCGCTCGTGGTCTACCCGATCGGGTACTCGATCGTCCGCAGCTTCTACGACTCCTCCGGCGACCACTTCGCCGGGATCGACAACTACAGGTCCCTGTTCACCGACGACGGCATCCGCACCGCGCTGAAGAACAACATCATCTGGGTGGTGTTCGCCCCGGCGGTCGCCACCGCGCTCGGTCTGATCTTCGCGGTGCTGACCGAACGGGTGCGCTGGGGAACGGCGTTCAAGCTGGTCGTCTTCATGCCGATGGCGATCTCCATGCTGGCGGCCGGGATCATCTTCCGGCTGGTGTACGACCAGGACCCGGACAAGGGCGTCGCCAACGCGGTGTGGGTGGGGGTCCACGACACCTTCGCGCAGTCGTCGGCGTTCCCCAAGGCGCACCCGGGCCGCAACTCGCCGCTGAAACCCGACCACGGCGGCTTCCTCACCACCAGCCCGGTGCACACGGGCCAGTCGGTCGCCCTGCCGCTGGTGGGCGTCGCCCCCGACCTGATGCCCGACAGCGCGAAGAAGGCCGTCCAGGCCCCCTCCGAGCCGGGGAAGATCACCGGGACCACCTGGCAGGACTTCACCCGCGGCAAGGGCGTGGGGAAGCTCGGCGCGGTCGACCCGTCCGAACTGGGCTACCCGGGCATGCGGATCGAGGCGGTGAAGGACGGCACGGTGGTGGCGACCGCGAAGGCCGCCGCCGACGGCACGTTCACGCTGCCCGAGAAGGCCGACGGCGCCCTGCTGAGGCTCCCGGCGGGCAACTTCAAGGAGCCGTACAACGGGGTGGACTGGCTGGGCCCGTCGCTGGTCACTCCGGCCATCATCGGCGCGTACGTGTGGATGTGGGCCGGGTTCGCGATGGTGCTGATCGCGGCCGGGCTCGCGGGCGTGCCGCGTGAGCTGCTGGAGGCCGCGCGGGTGGACGGCGCGAGCGAGTGGCAGGTGTTCCGCAGGGTCACGGTGCCGCTGCTGGCGCCGGTGCTCGCGGTCGTCGCCGTCACGCTGATGATCAATGTGCTGAAGGTCTTCGACCTGGTCTTCATCATCGCCCCCGGTTCCTCCCAGGACGACGCCAACGTGCTGGCTCTGGAGCTGTACCGCAAGGGCTTCTCGGAGGGCCGGCCGGGCGTGGCCAGCGCGATCGCGGTGTTCCTGCTGGTGCTGGTGATCCCGGTGATGCTCTTCAACATGCGGCGGTTGCGGCGGGAGGTGCGGCGATGAGGGCACATGACGCCTCCTGCCGGGGGTACGGGGGTTGTCCCCCGGACGGACGCGGCATGCGGCGGTTGCGGCGGGAGGTGCGGTGATGACGACCGAGGCCGTCACGAAGGCGGTGCCCGCCGCGCGGCCGGCCAAGGCCAGGCGGTCGGTCGGCGCCCGCCTCGCCGAGGCCGTCAGCGGTGGCGCGGTCCGCGTGGTGCTGATCGTGGTGGGCCTGTTCTGGCTGGTGCCGACGATCGGTCTGCTGCTGTCGTCGCTGCGCTCGCCGGAGGACATGAGTGCCAACGGCTGGTGGACCGTCTTCAGCAAGCCCTCGCAACTGACGTTCGACAGCTACCAGAAGCTGCTGGAGAACAGCGACATCACCAACTCGCTCCTCAACACCGTCCTGATCACCGTACCGGCGACGGTCCTGGTGGTCGTGGTCGGTGCGCTGGCGGGCTACGCGTTCGCGTGGATGGAGTTCCCCGGCCGCGACTGGTGGTTCCTGGCCGTGGTCGGTCTGCTGGTCGTGCCCGTGCAGGTGGCGTTGATCCCGATCGCCGAACTCTTCGGCAAGATCGGTCTGTTCGGCACGATCTTCGGAGTGGTGCTGTTCCACACCGGGTACGGGCTGCCGTTCGCGGTGTTCCTGCTGCGGAACTTCTTCGCGGAGATCCCACGTGAACTGCTGGAGGCGGCGCGGCTCGACGGGGCCGGTGAACTGCGGCTGTTCGCCCGGGTCGTGATGCCGCTCGGCGGGCCGGCGATCGCCAGTCTCGGTATCTTCCAGTTCCTGTGGGTGTGGAACGACATGCTGGTCGCCCTGGTGTTCACCAAGTCCGGCACACAGCCGATCACGGTCGCGCTCCAGACGCAGGTTCGCCAGTTCGGCAACAACATCGACGTCCTGGCGCCGGGCGCGTTCATCTCGATGGTGATCCCGCTGGCCGTGTTCTTCGCGTTCCAGCGGCAGTTCGTGTCCGGGGTGATGGCGGGCGCGGTGAAATAGCGGCGGGACCAGACGTACCAGGGGCGGGCCGGTGGCGGCCCGCCCCTTCGCGTTCGCCCGCCGTCCCCCGGTTGCCGTAGCGGAACGTGACCCCTTCACTCCTTCGGCCGTTCCCGGGCACAGCCCGGTCGTGACGGATGCGGCACGACGGGCCGACCGCCCGCGCCGACCCTTGGATGTCCTCCGTGCCCCGGTTCAGTGTGATCGTCCCCGTGTACCAGGTCCGCGCGTGCCTGCCCGAGTGCCTGGAGTCGGTGCTGTCCCAGTCGTTCATGGACCTGGAACTGATCGCCGTCGACGACTGCTCGCCGGACGCGTGCGGTGCGATCGTCGACGGGTTCGCGGCCCGTGACCCGCGCGTCAGGGCCGTACATCTGGCGGAGAGCCAGGGACCGAACCGGGCCCGCGACGCGGGGCTGGACCGGGCCGGGGGCGACTACCTGGTCTTCCTCGACGGTGGCGACACGCTCACACCGGACGCGCTCTGGTCGATCGAGAGGCGTCTGAAGGAGACCGGCGAACCGGACGTCCTGCTCTACGACTCCGCGCGCACGGACCGCGGCGGCAGGTCCGTCCCCGGCGACGTCACCGGGCGCCTGGGCGAGGACGGCCCGGCCCCGTTCCGTCCGGCCGACCGTCCGGACCTGCTCCGGCCGCTGCCGGTGGCCTGGAACACGGCCTGCCGCCGGGACTTCGTGGAGCGCGCGGGCCTCGCCTTCCCGGCCGACCGTCACGGGGACACCCCGTGGACGTACCTGGTGCTGCCGGCCGCGAAGTCGGTCGCCGCCCTGGACCGGGTGTGCGTGCGCCACCGGCAGCGCCACCCGGACGGCGTACCGCACGCCACCGGGCGCCGGCACCACGACGTCCCCGGACGACGGCACGACCGGATGTCCGCCTTCCTCGGCCGGCGCCCCGATCCGCTCCGGTGGCCGCCGGTCCCGCCGCACGGCGTGGGCGACCGCTCGCCGACGCTCCCGGCGGTGTCCCCCCGTCCGGGCCGGCTGCCGCGCGGCTGCCGCGCCGCGTTGCTGCGCCGGGCCCGCACGTACTACCGCCGCCACCGCACCCCGCGCGTCCGGCTCGCGCTGCGGCCCCGGCTGCCGCCCGACCTGGTCCGGCTCGGCCTGCACCGCGCCTTCCGCGCGCTGCGGACGGCGATGACCGTGCGCCGCCGTACGGCCAGGGTCGTCGTGAGGGCGCTGCGGGCGCTGCGGGCCGTCCTGCACCGGGCGCGCCACCGGGACCGGCCGTGCCTGCCACCGGGCGCGGACCGCACGGTGTGCGCGGTGGACACCGTGCCGCGGTGCTCCCGGCCGGCCCCGGACACCCTGCGCGCCGGCCGGTGCCGGCCGCCTTGCGTCGTCGGCGGCGGGCCCGTGCGCGGCCGCCGTACCGCGCTGCTGCGGGCCCTGTTCGGTGACCGATTCCGTCCGTACGGCCGCGGGCGCGCCGCCGAGCCGGTGGTGCGGCACGTGGCGCCCGGGCGGGGCGACGAAGCGGCCGGGCCGCCACCGGTGGAACGCCGCCCGGTGTCGCGGGTCGGACGACCGGCGGCACCCGTGGGTTCCCGGCGCGCCACCGTGCCGCACCCGGCCGGGCGGCAGACCGTCACCGACGGCCGCTGACCACCGTTTGTGCTTTCGGGAGTTCGTATGCGCCCCACGTCACGGCCCGTCCCCACCCGGCCCCCGACCTGGCGACCGCCGGGACGGCCGGGCCGCGACCGCAGGACCAGGACGACAACAGAAAGAACAGAATGCCCCGCTTCAGCATCATCGTCCCGTCCCATGGGGTCGCCGGGCGGCTGTCCCTGGCGCTGGACTCGGTCCTCGCCCAGTCCTTCGGCGATTTCGAGCTGATCCCGGTCTGCGACGCGCCCGACGCCCCGGCCGCCGGCGTGGCCGCCGGGTACGCCGGGCGGGACTCGCGGGTCAGGCCGGTGCACTCGCCGCCGTCCGCCGGTCCCGGCGGAGCGCGCAACGCCGGGATGCGGGCGGCGACCGGCACGTATCTGCTGTTCCTGGACGGCGACGACATGCTCGCGCCGGGCGCGCTGACCGCGCTGGCCGCCCGGCTGGAGGAGACCGGCGACGTGGACGTGCTGTACTTCGAGCACGAGCGGACCCCCTGGTGGGAAGGGGTGCCGACGGATCCGTCGGCCGGGCTGCTCCCGGCGGACGTCCCGGCGCACGCCTTCTCCCCCGCCGAGGCCCCGCAGCTGACCGGCGTCCGGTGGCCGGCGTGGAGCGCCGCGCACCGCCGCTCCTTCGTGACCGGTCAGGGCCTCGCCTTCCCCGACGGGCACCACACCGCTCTGGGCTGGGGCGGCCTGGTCACCGTGGCCGCCGAGCGGATCGCGGTGCTGCGCCGGGTCGTCGTACGGCATCTCGAGCGTCGGCAGGGCAGTCGCACCGATCTTCCCGGCGAGCACCAGTTCGATCTTCTCGACCAGGCGGAGCGGGTGCTCGTCCGGGCCGCCGAGGCGGGGCTGTCCGAGGAGCGGTTCACACAGTTGTTCGCCCAGATCTTCGACGCCGTGCTGAGCACGGCCGCGCACCCGGACCGGGTGCCCGCGCACCGGCGTCGCGCCTTCCTCCGCCGGGCCCGCCTGCTGTACCGCCGCCACCGCCCGGCCGGGTTCCGGTCCCGGCGGCTCGGCGTACGGCGCCTGCTGCCGGCGGTCCGTGCGTACACCGCGTTCCGCGCGCGGGTCACCGGCCGCCGGACGGTCCGGGCGACGGCCGCCCGGGCACCCGGAGCCCCCCGGCGCACCCAGGGGCTGCGCACCCGTCTGACCTACCGGTGGCATCTGCTCCGCCCGCTCGACGCCGGCCTCGTCGTCTACTGCGCCTACTGGGGCCGCGGTTACGCGTGCAGCCCCGCCGCGCTGCACGCCCAGGCCCGTCAACTCGCCCCGCACCTGAGCGCGGTGTTCCTGGTCGAGCCCGGCCAGGAACACACCGTCCCCGAGGACGTCGACCACGTGGTCATCGGCAGCCGCCGCTACTGGAAAGTGCTGGCCCGCGCCAAGTACCTGGTGAACAACGCCAACTTCGCCGACGCCGTCGTCAAGCGCCGCGGCAGCGTGCACCTCCAGACCCAGCACGGAACCCCGCTGAAGACGATGGGCTGCGACCAGGCGACGTACCCGGTGGTCGCGGCGCAGACCGGCAGCTTCACCAAGCTGCTGCGCCGCGTGCACCGCTGGGACTACAACCTCTCCTCCAACCGCCACTCCACCGAGGTCTGGGAGCGCGCCTTCCCCGGCGCGTACGAGACCCTGGAGTACGGCTATCCGCGCAACGACCTCTTCTACCGGGCCGGCGCCGAGGACGTGGCCCGCGTCCGCAGTGAACTCGGCGTCCCCGAGGGCGCGACGGCCGTCCTGTACGCCCCCACCCACCGCGACCACCGCACCGGTTTCGAGCCGGCGCTGGACCTGGAGGCGTTCTGCGAGGCGGCCGGCGAGGACGTCGTCGTCCTGCTGCGCGCCCACTACTTCTACGACCGGGGCGGCGCGGCGGGCAGCGGCCGGGTCATCGACGTGACCGCGCACCGCTCCACCGAGGAGGTGTGCCTGGCCGCCGACGCACTGGTCACGGACTACTCGTCGATCATGTTCGACTACGCCAACCTGGACCGGCCGATCGTCGTGTACGCCGACGACTGGGAGGTCTACCGGGAGACGCGGGGCGTCTGCTTCGACCTGATGGAGACCCCACCGGGACCGGTCGCGCGCACCCCGGAGGAGCTGGCGCGGCTCTTCCGCGACGGCGCTCACACGGATGCCGGGGCGGCGGCGCTGCGCGCGGCCTTCCGGGAGCGGTTCTGCCGGTTCGACGACGGGCGGGCCGCCGAGCGGGTCGTACGCCGGGTGTTCCTCGGCGAGCCGCCCGAGGCCCTGCCGCCCGTGATCCCGATGGCCGAGCGCGTCCCGGCCCCTGCCGCCACCCTCGTGAGGAGCTGACTCCAGCCGTGCCCCGACTCAGCGTCATCGTCCCCTGCTTCAAGGTGCAGGGCTTCCTGCGCGAGTGCCTCGACTCGGTGCTCGGCCAGTCCTTCCGGGACATCGAGGTGATCGCCGTCGACGACTGCTCCCCGGACGGCTCCGGCGCGATCCTCGACGAGTACGCCGGCCGCGACGCACGCCTGCGCGTGCTGCACCTGCCGGAGAACGTCGGGCTCGGCCGGGCCCGCAACGCCGGGATGCCGCTGGCCACCGGCGACTACCTCTTCTTCCTCGACAGCGACGACACCCTCACGCCGGGCGCGCTGCACGCCATGGCCGACCGGCTGGCCGAGACCGGCGACCCGGACGTCCTGGTCTTCGACTACGCGCGCACCTACTGGTGGGGCGGGACGCGGCGCAACGTGCTCGCGCACGTGCTGACCGAGTGCGGCGACAACACCTTCACGGCCGGCGAACACCCGCAGATCCTGGACTTGCTGATGGTGGTGTGGAACAAGCTCTACCGTCGGGACTTCGTCGAGGAGCACGGGTTCTCCTTCCCGCCCGGCTACTACGAGGACACGCCGTGGACGTTCCCGGTCATGCTCACCGCCGGCCGGATCGCCGTGCTCGACCGGATCTGCGTGAACTACCGCCAGCGCCGGCAGGGCAACATCCTGTCCACCACCAGCCGCAAGCACTTCGACATCCACGACCAGTACGAGCGGGTCTTCGCCTTTCTCGACACCCGTCCCGAACTGGCGGTCTGGCGGCCGTATCTGCACCGCAAGATGGGGGAACACTGCCTGGACATCCTCGCCAAGCCCGACCGGCTGCCCCCGTCGGACAGGCCCGAGTTCTTCCGCCGCACGGCGGAGATGTTCCGCAGGCACCGGCCGGCGGGCGCAGCGGTGGACGGTGGGGTCCGTGCCCTGGAGGGCGGTTACGCGGCCTACCAGCTGCGGCGCCAGGCCGGGCGGGCGGAACGGGAGCTGGGACGGCGGGCGCTGCGGGTGCGCAGGGCGGCGGCCAGGCGGGTCAAGGGCGGGTGGGCCGCGCTCCAGACCCGGCGGCCGCTGGATCCGGACCTCGTGCTGTACTCGGCGTTCTCCCACCGCGGCGTGCTCGGCGACCCGGCGGCGATCCACCGGGCGGCGCAGGCGGTCGCCCCGCATCTGCGCGGGGTATGGGTGGTGAAGAACCCCGAGCAGGCGCGGCAGGCCGGGCTGCTGCCGCCCGGCGTGGAGCACGTCGAGCCCGGCAGCCTGCGCTACCGGCAGCTCGCCGCGCGGGCGGCGTACTTCGTCAACAACGTCAACTGGTCCGACGCGCTGGTCAAGCGCCCCGGCAGCGTCCACATCCACACCCATCAGGGCACCCCGCTGAAGTACATGGGCGTCGACCTGCTGGGCAAGCCGGGCGCCCGGCGCGGGGTCGACGTGCCGCGGATGCTGCGCCGCGCCGACCGCTGGGACCACAGTCTGGTCGCCAACCGCCACTCCGAGCTGGTCTGGGAGCGGGCCTACCCCTGCGCCTTCGCCTCGGCGCGCACCGGCAGCCCGCGCAACGACGTGCTCGTGGGCGCGGCGCACGCGGACGGAGCGGCGGAGCGGGAGGCGGCCGGTGCGGCCGTGCGCGCCCGGCTCGGCATCCCGGCGGACCACACGGTGGTGCTGTACGCGCCGACCCGCCGCGAGTACCGGCGCGGCGGCCATGTCGAGCGCGTCGACCTGGCCCGGTTCGCCGCGGACCTCGGCGAGGGCCACACGCTCGTCGTCCGTCTGCACCCCTCGCTCGCGTCCGGCCCGGTGCGCGGCATGGGCCTGGCCGAACTGCACCGGCGCGGGGTGCTCGTCGACGCGACCGGCGAGCCGCACGTGGAGGACGTGATGCTGGCCTCCGACGTGCTGGTCACGGACTACTCGGCCCTGATGTTCGACTACGCCAACCTGGACCGGCCGATCGTGGTGCACGCCGACGACTGGGGCGCGTACGTGGCGAGCCGGGGCGTCTACTTCGACGTCACCGCCGAGGCGCCGGGCCATGTGTCACGCTCCTACCGGGAGCTGGCGTCGCTGCTGGCCTCCGGGAGCTGGCGTGACGAGGAGTCGGCGCGGCTGCGGGCGGCGTTCCGGGCGCGGTTCTGCGAGTTCGACGACGGCTGGGCGGCCGAGCGGGTGGTGCACACGCTGATCCTCGGCGAGGGCGGGTGGACCCCGCCGGCGTCGTCGCCGGCCGCGCGCCCCCGGGCGGCCGCCGCGCAACTGCCCGCCCAGTCCTGGGGTCGCGACCGGCTCGCACCGTCATGAGCCCGCGCCGCGGGGACGGGCGGGAAGCATCGGCGCGCCGTGACCGGAACCCGCTCACCCGATGAGGTGACCGGGGACGGGGGTCGCCGACCCGGCGGAAGATAGTGGGAATATACGGTTAATGTTCCGTAGATCCCTGTTCGTCCTCCCTTCCGGGCCGCTGGCGGTCTCCACCCCCGGCCCGGTGGCGGCCCGCTTCCCGGTTCCGGTCCGGTGAGCAGCGGCGCCCTCGTCCTGCGGCGCTCCGCGCGCGGAGCGGCCGCGCTGGGCGGCCGCGCGCGACGCCCGAGCCCGTACCAGGTGTGCGGCGCCCTGTTCTGGCTGGTGATGACGCTGGCGTACTGGCGCCTGCCGCAGTGCTGCGATGCCGGCCAGCATGCGGCGGTGATCGAACGCCTCAGGGCCGATCTGCTGCATCCCCGCCATCCGATGGCGGACCTGCCGGGCGCGGGCAGTTCGTACTACTCGCCATACGCCCTCGCGGAGGGCGTGTTCGCCCGATGGACCGGGCTGTCCGGCCGGCATGTGCTGCGCCTGGCCGGGCCGCTGAACCTGCTGGTGCTGCTGACCGGGCTCGGGCGGTTCGTGCGGGCGCTGACCCCGCGGCCGTGGGCTCCGGTGCTCGCACTGGGCGCGGTGACCCTGCTGTGGGGCACCGAGCGGGCCTCGTGGAGCGGCTACCTCGCGCTGATGGCGATGACGCAGAACCTCGGCTATCCGTCGGCGTTCGCGCTCGGCCTGACGCTGTGGGCGTGGGCGCTGACGGCCGAACGGGCGCGCGACGGGGAAGGCGTGCGGTTCGTGGGGCCGAGCGGGCTGCGCGGGCTCGGCGGTTACGCGGGGCTGGGCGCCCTGTACGGACTGATCCTGCTGGCGCACCCGATCACGTTCGTGGCCGCCGCGCTGGGGGCCCTGGCGTGCGTGGCGGCCTTGCAGCGCGGGTGGCGGCCCCGGGTGGCGGGCCGCTGGCTCCTGACCGCGGCCGTGGCGCTCGCGCTCGCCGGGAGCTGGCCGTACTTCGACGTGTTCGCGCTGGTCGGGGACGACCGGCTGGACGGGGTGCACCGGGTGCTCTACGACGACCTGGCCGGGCACTTCTGGCTGGCCCTGATCGGTGGGCCGGCCCTGTGGCGGCGGGCACGCCGGTCACGGGGGCGGGATCCGCTGGTGCTGATGTTCGTGCTGGACTGCCTCGTGGTGGCGTACGGCTGGGTCAGCGGCCACTTCACCTACGGCCGGATCCTCGGCCCCGCCCTGCTGGGACCGCAGCTCGCACTCGCCGTGGAGCTCGCGGCGCCCCGCCCGTGGGCGCCGTGGCGCCGGCTGCTGGGCACGTTCGCGGCCGCCGGCGCCTGTGTGGGCTTCCTCAGCGTGCAGGCGGGGGCGGTGGTGCCGCGCTCGCTGGATCCCGTCGGCTTCGACCAGCCGCCGCGCTGGCCGTCCTACGACTGGGCGGCACGGTGGATGCGGCGCGGTGACGTGGTGCTCGCCGACGGCTACTACGCGCGGCACTCCGTCGCCGGGTACGGCGTGAACCTGGTCGCGCCGTACTGGCCGGACACCGCGCTCGACGAGCGGGAGCGGCTGCGGCGGGCCGCCGCCGTCCGCGCCTACCTCGACCCGGCGACGACCCGCGCCGTCCGTGCCGCCGTCGTCCGCCGCTACCACGTGCGCTGGCTGCTGCTGCCGCGGTGGCGTACGGCGCCGCCGGAGGCGGTGGTGGTGGCGTGGAGCCGGCGGACCGGGGAGGTGCTGGCGCGGGTCGCGGGATGACCGGGGCCCGGGGCGAGGCGGGCCGTGCGGCCCGGCGGCGACGTGGGCCCCGGCCGGCCTGCTACTCGACGACGAGCTCGACCGGGATGTTGCCGCGGGTGGCGTTGGAGTACGGGCAGACCTGGTGGGCCTGCTCGACCAGCTTGCGGCCGGTGGCCCGGTCCACGCTCTCGGGCAGCTCGACACGCAGGGTGACGGCGAGCCCGAAGCCCTCGCCCTGCTTGCCGATGCCGACCTCGCCGGTGACCGCGGCGTCGCTCACGTCCACCTTGGCCTGGCGACCGACCAGGGCGAGGGCGCTGGCGAAGCAGGCGGCGTAGCCGGCGGCGAACAGCTGCTCGGGGTTGGTGCCCTGCCCGTTGCCGCCGAGCTCCACCGGCGGGGCGAGCTGCACGTCCAGCTTGCCGTCGGAGGTGTAGGCGCGGCCCTCGCGGCCGTGAGTGGCGGTGGCGACGGCGGTGTAGAGCGCGTCCATGGAAACCATCCCTTTCGAAAAGTGTGTGCGGACGTCGTGCGACGTCGCTCGGACGGCCCCGGACCGGATGTCCTGGTGTCCGGTGACAAGTAGAGCACGCAATTCAGTTGTGCACAACTTAATGACGCCCGGCTATCCTTGCGGACATGACGACCGAGGTTCCGCCCAGCGCCCCGCCGGACGCCGTGCCCGACGCCGGACCGGAGGAGGACTGGCTGCGCCTGGAGCACCAGGTCTGCTTCTCGCTGCACGCGGCCTCGCGCGCCTTCACCGGCGTCTACCGCGTCCTGCTGAAGGAGCTGGGGCTCACCTACCCCCAGTACCTGGTGATGCTGGTGCTGTGGGAGCACGGCCGGACGCCCGTGAAGCGGCTCGGCGAGCACCTGCGCCTGGACTCCGGAACCCTCTCCCCGCTGCTCAAGCGGCTCGAGGCGGCCGGTCTGGTGCGCCGGGAGCGCAGCACCCGGGACGAGCGGTCGGTCGAGGTGCTGCCCACCGCCCAGGGCGCGGCGCTGCGCGAGCGCGCCGCACTGGTGCCGCGCCGGATCATGGCCGCGACCGGCTTCACCCTCGAGGAGATCCTCGACCTGCGCGCCCGGCTCGACCGGCTCACCGGTGCGCTCGACGCGGCGGCACTGGAGGAGGCACCGGACTGCGGGTGACCGCGCCTCCTGTGTGACTCTGTCGGCCCCGTCTTCACCGGGGCGACGGCGTATCGGCACGAACACGGCATGCGCGCGCTCTACGATCAGCCGTGATGAGTGCCTTCCGGAGCGTGCCGCGCACCCTCACGCGTGCGGGGGCCGGACACCGCCTCCTCGCCCTGACGGCCGCCTGGCTGCTCACCCGCACCCTGATGCTGTGGCTGCTCACGCACGACTGGCTCCCCCTGCTGGACCGGAGCGCGGTGGCGCGCGAGGTGTGGCTGCTGTACCGGAACTGGTCCACCGTCCTCTCCCACGGCGCCTTCCCGGCACACGACACGATGTGGCAGTACCCGCCGGGCGCCGGCGTGGTGCTGCTGACGCCGGCGCTGCTGCCCGGCCTGACGTACTTCCAGGGGTTCGTGGCCCTCACCCTGGCCGCCGACGCCCTGATCACGCTGGCACTGGCCCGCGCGGGCACCCGCCCCGGCGGCACCCTGCGCGGCGCCGGCTACTGGACGCTGGGCCTGCCGCTGCTGCTGCACCTCCCCCTGGCCCGCTACGACGTCCAGGTCACCGCCGTCGCCGTGCTCGCCCTGCTGGCCCTGGGGCGCTCACCGCGTGCGTGCGGCGCGGTGGCCGCGCTGGGCGCCCTGGTGAAGGTGTGGCCCGCGCTGGTGCTGCTGGGCACGCCCCGGGGCCGTGCCGGCCGCTCGGCGTGGACGTGGGCGGCGGCCACGGGGGCCGCCGTCGGCCTGCTGCTCGCCGGCGTGTTCCGCAACCCGCTGGCCTTCGTGCGCCAACAGGGCGGCCGGGGCGTGCAGATCGAGTCGTTCGGCGGCACGGCGCTGGCCCTCGCCACACACGCCGGCTGGCCGGGGACCGTGCGCTACCAGTACGGCGCGCTGGAGTTCACCGGGCCGCACGTGACCACCGTGGCGCATCTGGCACTGGCGCTGTCCGCGGTGGCCTTCGCCCTGCTGCTGCTGTGGCGGGCGAGGGCCCGGCACCGCACCCCGGCGACGCCCTACGACGCGGCGCTCAGCGCCGTGCTGCTGTTCACCGCGACCAGCAGGGTGATCAGCCCGCAGTACATGGTCTGGCTGCTCGGGCTGGCCGCGGTGTGTCTGACGTCACGGCAGACCGCGCAGCGCCCGGTGGCGGCGCTGATCGCGGCGGCGAGCCTGGTCAGCGTGATCGCCTACCCGATCTTCTACGCCGAGGTGGCGGGCTGCACCTGGACGGGGCGCGCCCTGATGCTCGTACGCAACGGTCTGCTCGCCTCGGCAGCGGTACTCTCGTTCGTCCGGTTGTGGCGCTCGACCGATCCCGGGGTACCCGCACGGGAACCCGAGCCCGATCCATACCGTCTTCCGCACCGGACGCCGACTGTCTCCTGACGGGAGACGCCGTCCCTACCTACGATTCCCTGCCCGTGGACTCCATGCACCCCCACCAGAGCCAGAGCCCCGACGAGCCCCACCGACCGACACCCCACGTCGGCGTCGTCGTCATCGGATACAACGACGCCGCCCACATCGCCCACGCGGTGCGCTCGGCGCTCGCGCAGGGCCCCGCCGTCCGCGAGGTCGTCGCCGTCGACGACTGCTCGACGGACGGCAGTCACGAACTTCTCACCGGCCTCGCCGCGGCCGAGCCGAGACTGCGGGTGATCCGGCGGGAGACCAACAGCGGCGGCTGCGGCAGCCCGCGCAACACCGGCATCGACGCGGTGACCTCGCCGTACGTGATGTTCCTGGACAGCGACGACGAGCTGCCGGCAGGCGCGGTGAACGCACTGCTCACGGCCGCCGAGGAGGAGCGCGCCGACGTCTCGGCCGGCCTGTGCGTGCGCCGGGAACTGCCCTCGGGCCGCGAAGTGCCCTGGCAGGCCTCACTGTACGAGCGCGGCACCGTGCTGACGCGCCCCGAGCGGCTGCCCGCCCTGGTCCACGACACCCTCTGCGTCAACAAGCTGTACCGCACCGACTTCCTGCGCAGGCACGACATCCGCTTCCCCGACGGCCGCTTCCCCTACGAGGACTTCGTGTTCACCGCGCGGGTGCTGGCCGCCGGGCCTCGGACGGCCCTCGTTCCCGACCGGGTCTACCTGTGGCACGTGCGGCGCTCCGCCGACCGGCTGTCCATCTCGCTGGACCGCGCGCACGTCGACAACTGGCGGGCGCGCATCGAGGCGAGCCGACAGGCGTACGGGATCCTGCTGGGGGCCGGGCGCAAGGAGCTCGCGCGGGCCGCCCGCACCAAGTTCCTCGACCACGAACTGCGCATGTACGCCCGTGAGCTGCACCTGCGCGACGCGGAGTACCGGCGCGCGTGGTGGACGCACACGCGGGAGTACCTCACGGAGTACGACGCGGCCGACTGGACCGTCAACCCGTCGGCGCCCGGCAGGCTCCTCGCTCGGGTGATCCTGGCCTCGCCCGAGCCCCGCGACCTGCCCCGGCTGAAGGAGCTCGCCGCCCGCCCGGCCCGGCTGTGCCCGCCCTACGCGCGGGACCGGCACTCCGCGCCCGTCTGGGCGGACGATCTGCCCCAGGTCACCCTGGAGTCGTGCCGGAGCCGGCCGGCACACCTCCTGCCGCTCTGCGTGGACGCGGCACTGCGCCCCCGCGCGCGTGCCACCGTGCTGCGGTTGCGTCTGCACGAGATGTACGGCCGGGTGGCCGCCGCGGGCCCCCGCGAGCTGGAGGTGGAGTGGCGGCACCGGGAGACGGACCGGCCGGCCCGGCGCACCACCGTCCCCCTGACGCACTCCCGCGAAGACAGCTGGTCGGCCGAGACACCCGTGGACCTGGCGGCGCTCGGCGCCGGGACGTGGGACCTGCGCCTGCGGCTGCACTTCGCCGACGGCACCTCCCGGCGGATGACGGCGCACGCCCGCGCGGGCGCCGGGCTGCTGCGCCGCCGCATGGTGCCGAGCCTGAGGTTCGGCATCCTGCTGGCCCAGCCCTACGCCACGCACTCCGGCGCGCTCGCCGTACGCGTGGCGACCGGTGTGCGCGGCGCCGCCACGGTGCTCCGCAACAGACTCCGCCGCCTGCTGCCCTGAGCCGGCCGGGCGTCCCGCACGGCGCCGCGCCCACCCGGCTCCGGACGACCGAGGCCCGTCCTGCCGGTTCCCGCCGGTTCCGACCGACTCCCCCTTCCAGCACCGACTCGACCGACGAGGAGACGCCCGACATGACCTGGCTGATCACCGGCGGTGCCGGCTACATCGGAGCGCACGTCGTCCGTGCGATGACACGGGCGGGCGAGCGGGCCGTGGTGTACGACGACCTGTCCACCGGTGACGCCGCCCGGATCCCGGACGGTGTCCCGCTGGTGGCGGGCTCCACGCTGGACGGTGACCGCCTGGCACGGGTCCTCGCCGAGCACGACGTCAGCGGCGTCGTGCACCTGGCGGCGAAGAAGCAGGTGGGCGAGTCGGTGGAGCAGCCGCTGCGCTACTACCGGGAGAACGTCGAGGGCCTGCGCGTCCTGCTGGAGGCGGCGACGGCGGCGGATGTCCGGGCGTTCGTCTTCTCGTCCTCGGCCGCCGTGTACGGGATGCCGGACGTGGACCTGGTCACCGAGGAGACGCCCTGCGCGCCCATGAGCCCGTACGGCGAGACGAAACTGGTGGGCGAGTGGCTGGTCCGCGCGACCGGCCGGGCCTCGGGCCTGTCCACGGCGTGCCTGCGCTACTTCAACGTGGCGGGCGCGGCGAGCCCGGAGCTGGCGGACACCGGTGTGTTCAACCTCGTCCCCATGGTCTTCGAGAAGCTGACGGAGAACGCGCCCCCGCGCATCTTCGGCGACGACTACCCCACGCCCGACGGCACCTGCATCCGCGACTACATCCACGTGGTGGACCTCGCGGAGGCCCATGTGGCCACGGCCCGCGCGCTCCAGTCCTCGCCCGGCCTCGACCTGACCCTGAACATCGGCCGCGGCGAGGGCGTGTCGGTGCGCGAGATGATCGACACCGTCCACGCCGTCACGGGCCACCACCGCGCCCCGACGGTCACCCCCCGCCGCCCCGGCGACCCGGCCCGCGTCGTCGCCTCCGCCGACCGCATCGCCACCGAGCTGGGCTGGAAGGCCCGCCACGACGTCCATGACATGATCACCTCGGCCTGGCAGGGCTGGCTGCGCCACCACCCGCAGGCGGCCCGCGACTGACGGACGCGAACCGGTCCGGCCGGCTCGACCGCCGCGTGTCCTTCCCGGTCACGCGCCCCGGGCCTTCCGGTCGCACGCTCCTGCGCTCCCCGGGCCCGTTTCCGGCGGCGCGCTTCGGCGGGCCCGGGCGCGTTCCGGGAACCACCCGTGCGGTCCATCCGGCTTTCCGGAAGGCTCCGGGTGCCCGTCGGGCGGCGTCACAGCGCCTTGAGCGCCTCCGCGGTGCCCCGGGCCAGGGCGTCCAGGTAGCCCTTGGGGAGCTTCGGCGAGCGGATGACGACCGCGCGCCAGTACAGCGGACCCGAGATCAGGTCGAGGGCGAGGTCGCGGTCGAGCCCGGGGCGGATCTCGCCGCGCTGTCCGGCCGCGGCGAGGATGCTGCTGGCGACGCCCTCCTGGCCGTCCCGCAGGGCCTTCCGCATGGCCTCGGCGATGTCGGGGTTGCGGGCCGCCTCGGCCTGGAGGTCGGGGATGACCTGCGAGGCCACGGGGTGGCGCAGGGCGCGCGAGGTCACCTCGTAGAGCAGGCGCAGATCGGACTCCAGGGCGCCGGTGTCGGGTGCGGGCAGGCCCTGGACCGCGAGCGCGGAGACGACGTCGAGTACCAGGTGCAGCTTGGAGCGCCAACGGCGGTACACGGCCGTCTTGCCGACCCCCGCGCGCCGCGCGATGCCCTCGATGGACATCCGCGCGTAGCCGACGGACGCCAGTTCCGCGAAGACCGCGGCCCGGATCGCCTCCGTGACGTCCGCACGGAGTACGGCCGCCCCGGCGGGGGCGCGGCGCGGACGCGTCTGGGGTTCGCCGGAGTTCGTCGTCATGCCGACCAGCATACGGCGTCAGGACGAGACGGTTGCGTCCCGACGTCGCCGGCCGTACGCTCACGTTGCGACGATACGGTCCCGTCCCGACGTAAGAGAACGCGAAGAGAACGGTAAGGAAACGGACGGCCGACGCGGGAACCGGACGTCCGCACCCCCTCCTCCCGACGAAAGCAGCGGATGTGAGCCAGGTCCTCCACACACCGCCCACGATCCCGGCCGAGACCGAGGACGACCTCGCGGCGCTCGCCGCCCGCCACGGCCTGTCCGTCAGCGGCGCCCGCCCCTCCCTGCCGGCCTACCTCCGTCAACTGTGGGCGCGCCGCCACTTCATCACCGCCTTCGCCACCGCCAAGCTGACCGCCCAGTACAGCCAGGCCAAGCTCGGCCAGGTGTGGCAGGTGGCCACCCCGCTGCTGAACGCGGCGGTCTACTACTTCATCTTCGGCGTGCTCATGGGCACCAAGCACGGCGTGCGGGACTACATCCCGTTCCTGGTCACGGGCGTGTTCGTGTGGACGTTCACGCAGAGCTCGGTCATGGCGGGCACCCGGGCCATCTCCGGAAACCTCGGTCTGGTGCGGGCCCTGCACTTCCCGCGCGCCGCGCTGCCCATCTCCTTCGCGCTCCAGCAGCTCCAGCAGCTGCTGTTCTCGATGGCCGCGCTCGTGATCATCCTGTTCTGCGCCGGCGTCCCGGCCGGTCCGTCCTGGGTCCTGACGATCCCGGTGCTGTTCCTCCAGTTCGTCTTCAACGCCGGCATCTCGATGATCATGGCCCGGGTGGGCGCCAAGACGCCGGACATGGCCCAGCTGATGCCGTTCGTCCTGCGCACCTGGATGTACGTCTCGGGCGTGATGTTCAGCATCGACGCGACGCTGCGCGACAGCGACCTGCCGCATGCGGTGGAGGTGCTGCTGCCGGCCAACCCGGCCGCCGTCTACATCGACCTGATGCGCTTCGCGCTGATCGACAGCTTCCACGCCGACCAGCTCCCGCACCACGTGTGGGCCTTCGCCGTGGGCTGGGCACTGCTCGCCGGCGTCGGCGGCTTCGTCTACTTCTGGAAGGCCGAGGAGAGGTACGGGCGTGGCTGAGCGCGGCACCGAGAGGATCCCCACCGTCGTCGCCGACAAGGTCGACATCGTCTACCGGGTGCACGGCACCGGCGGTGGACGCGGCTCCGCGACCGCCGCCCTCAACCGCATCCTGCGCCCGGGGAAGGCCGAGAAGACGGCGGGCGTGCGTCGGGTGCACGCCGTTCGGAAGGTGTCGTTCGTCGCCTACAAGGGCGAGGCCATCGGTCTGATCGGCACCAACGGCTCCGGTAAGTCCACGCTGCTCAAGGCGGTGGCGGGCCTGCTGCCGGTGGAGAGCGGCAGGATCTACACCGACGGCCAGCCCTCGCTCCTCGGCGTCAACGCGGCGCTGATGAACGACCTGACCGGCGAGCGCAACGTCCACCTGGGCGGACTCGCCATGGGCATGCCCCGGGAGCAGATCAGGGAGCGCTACCAGGAGATCGTCGACTTCTCGGGCATCAACGACAAGGGCGACTTCATCACCCTGCCGATGCGCACGTACTCCTCCGGCATGGCGGCCCGGCTGCGGTTCTCCATCGCCGCCGCCAAGGACCACGACGTCCTGCTCATCGACGAGGCCCTGGCCACCGGCGACCGCGCCTTCCAGAAGCGCTCGGAGCAACGCATCCGCGAGCTGCGCAAGCACGCCGGCACGGTGTTCCTGGTCAGCCACAACAACAACTCCATCCGCGACACCTGCGAGCGCGTGCTGTGGCTGGAGCGCGGTGTGCTGCGCATGGACGGCCCGACCGAGCAGGTCCTGGCGGCCTACGAGGCGTTCACCGCCGGCAGGTCCTAGGTGTATTGATCACGAGCGCGGGCGGCGCCGGACGGGTCCCCCCCCCCCCCCGGGCCTGTCGTCGGACCGTCGTCTGTCAGGGCGCGACCGCGTACAGCACCTCGCCGTCCGGCCCGTGGGTCACCGGGCGCAGCCCCGGGGACCGCATCGGCTCGGCGTCGTCCAGCACCCAACGCACGTCGTACGTGCGCAGGATGTCCGCGCGGACGGAGGGCGGTGTGGCACGGGTGTAGTAACGCTGGACGGCCTTCTCGCGCCGGGCGGTGTCCGGCAGGAAGAACTCCGGGTAGCCGGGGGCGACGGTGTAGGCGCCGTAGGCGGGGATCAGCTGGGCGGCGAAGTCGCGGGCCATGACCACATCCCCGTACCTCACGTGCCGGGTGATCCACGGGTACCCCGCCCACGGCTGTGTGTAGCGGGCGGCCAGCGCGCCGGGCAGAGCACCCCGCCCGACGACGTAACCCAGCATGCCGGCCTGGGTCCAGGCGCCCACGGCGAGCGCGGCGGCCAGCGCCCAGGCCCAGCGGATCCGCACCGCGCGCCGGCCGCCCTGCACCACGGCCAGCGCGGCGGCCAGTTGGGCGGGGACCAGTGCGGCGGGCAGCGCCCGCCCCCAGGCGTAGTGGCCGCTGACGAAGCCCGCCGCGCACACCAGCGTGCCCAGCAGGAAGAAGACCACCAGCGGGTCCCGGCGGTCGTGCCGCCACCGCGCGGCCAGCGCGGCCACCCCGAGCAGCGCCAGCCAGTAGCGGCCCGTGAAGTGCTCGTAGAGCGCGCGGTGCACCTCCTCCAGGTCGCCGCCGACGGAGAACAGCGCGAAGAAGTCGTAGTACGGCCACAGCCACAGCAACAGCAGGCCCAGCGCGGCGCCGGCGGCGAGCCGCCGCCCCGTCCGGCGTGGCGGCCGGGCGGCGATCACCGCGGCCAGAGCGCCCAGCGTGGTGACGAACCCGGTGAACTGGTGGCAGAGCAGGATCACCGCCCACAGCGCCCCGAGCCCCAGCCACACCCCCCACCCGCTCGGCCCGCGCAGCGCACGGGCGAGCCAGGCCCACAGGTGGAAGGCGAGACCGAGGGCGAACACGCTGGGGTACGACACCGTCAGCGCGAGGGAGTTCAGGGCGATGAAGCCGCTCCAGTTGATCAGGACGGTGCCCCACAGCAGGACCAGGCTCAGTGCGGCCAGGGCGGGCGCGGCCGGGTGCGTGCACAGGGTCCGCGCATACCGCCACACGCCCGTCACCAGCAGTGCCAGCCCGGTCAGGGCGGCCAGCCGCAGCACCGCGAAGACCGACCAGTCGCTCGCCCGCGCGAGGCAGCCGAGCAGCACCATCCAGGGGGAGTAGTACGGGCTCGGGGAGTCGGCGGCGACGAGCGGATTGCCGGGGTGCAGCAGGCTGTGGCGCAGGCGTTCGACGGTGGCCGCGTGCATGCCCAGGTCTCCGGCCCACGGCAGCCGGACGACGACCGGGATCAGCAGGGCGACCACAAGCGCGGCGGCGGCCTGGGGGACGAGGGACCGTCTCGCGGAGATCGACGGCCGCCGCGCGGCTCTGCCCGCGGGACGGGCCTCAGACGGCGCGGCGCGCATCGGGGGCCTGCGCGGCCGGACGGCTCTCCCTGCAGTTCACTGCCATGCGCATCACGCGCGCCACTTTATCCGAATAGTCCCGTTTGACGGGAAAGTGCATATTCACCGTGCGCCGGGCGCCGGGCGCCGGACAGCGGAGAGCGGAGAGCGGAGAACGAGCGGCAGGAGGACGGCATGAGGGCGCCCCGGGCCTGCCGTCGCGGCCCGGGGCGCTCTTCGCCGGTGCCCGGGGCCTTTCTGCGGACAGGCCCCGGCCGTGCGCGTTACGAGTGCGTCCGCAGCAGCGTGCGCATCGTCCTCATCGCCACCGACAGGTTGGCCAGGTCGAACGCGTCCGAGCTGCGGATCTCCTCCAGCGTGGTGCGGGCCCGCGACAGGATCGGCGCGTTCTTCTGCTCCCACACCTTGAACCGCTGCTCCGGCGTGGAGGTGCCGTTGCCGACGGCCAGCACGTCCGCCGTCAGGGCCGCGTGCGCCGCGTACAGGTCCTCGCGGATCGCCGCGCGGGCCATGGACTGCCAGCGGTCGGCACGCGGCAGCTCGATGATGCGGTCCATCAGCTGGGTGACGGCGAGCCGGTCGGCGAGGTCGTAGTACACCTCGGCGACGTCCATCGGGTCCTTGCCCATGCGGTCGGCCACGGAGACGATGTCCAGCGCCGGGAAGGCGGCGGAGAACCCGGCCACCCGGGTGGCCGGCTCGTCCGGGACACCGGCGGCGGACAGCTCGTCGTAGACCTGCTGGTACCAGTCCAGGTCCGCGCCGCGCAGCAGCTTGGGCAGCTGGGCCCACACCTGCTCCACCCGGGCGGCGAAGAACTCCACCGTCTCGGTCAGCTGGAGCGGCTGCGGCCGGTTGTTCAGCAGCCAGCGCGTGCCGCGCTCGACCAGCCGGCGCGAGTGGAGCCGGATCCGGGTCTGGACGTCGGCCTCGACCTTGTTGTCCAGCGCCTCCACCGCGTCCCACACCGGCGCCGAGCGGAAGATCGCACGGGCCGCGGTCTGCGCCCGGACGATCTCCTCCAGCGATGCGCCGGTCTCCTCCCGCAGCCGGTGCAGATACGTCGTGCCACCGGTGTTCACCGTGTCGTTGACCAGCACGGTCGTGGTGATCTCGCGGTGCAGCGGGTGGCTGTCGATCCGGTCGGCGAACTGTTCGCGCAGCGCCGACGGGAAGTAGCAGTGCAGCAGCTCGCGCAGATACGGGTCGTCCGGCAGCGAGGTCGCCAGCAGCTCCTCGGACACCGTGATCTTTGTGTACGCCAGGAGCACGGCCGTCTCCGGGCCGGTCAGGCCCTGGCCCTGCGCGAGGCGCTCGCGGATCTGGCGGTCGGTGGGCAGGAACTCCAGCGCCCGGTCCAGGTGGCCCTCGCGCACCAGGTGTTTGATGAAGCGCTGCTGTGCGTTGAGCATGTCCTTGGACTGGGCGAGCGCGTTGGCGATCGCGGTGTTCTGCGCGTAGTTGTTGCGCAGCACCAGGGCGCCGACCTCGTCGGTCATCTCGGCGAGCAGCTTGTTGCGCTGCTTGACGGTCATGTCGCCGTCCGCGACCAGGCCGTTGAGCAGGATCTTGATGTTCACCTCGTGGTCGGAGGTGTCCACGCCCGCGCTGTTGTCGATGGCATCGGTGTTGATCTTGCCGCCGGTCTGCGCGAACTCGATCCGGCCCAGCTGGGTGCAGCCGAGGTTGCCGCCCTCGCCGACGACGCGGACCCTGAGGTCCCCGCCGTCGACGCGGATGGCGTCGTTGGCCTTGTCGCCGACGTCGGCGTGGGACTCGGACGATGCCTTGACGTACGTACCGATGCCGCCGTTCCACAGCAGGTCCACCGGGGCCCTGAGGATCGCCCGCATCAGGTCGGCCGGGGTCATCTTGGTGACCTTGTCCTCGATGCCGAGGGCCTCGCGGATGTGCGCGTTGACCGGGATCGACTTGGCGCTGCGCGGGAAGATCCCGCCGCCGGCCGACAGCAGGTCGGTGTTGTAGTCGGCCCAGCTGGAGCGCGGCAGGTCGAACAGGCGGCGTCGCTCGGCGTAGCCGGTGGCCGCGTCGGGGTCCGGGTCGACGAAGATGTGCCGGTGGTCGAAGGCGGCGACCAGGCGGATGTGCTCGCTGAGCAGCATGCCGTTGCCGAACACGTCACCGGACATGTCACCGATGCCGACGACCGTGAAGTCCTGGGACTGGGTGTCCACGCCCAGCTCCCGGAAGTGGCGCTTGACCGACTCCCAGGCGCCGCGGGCGGTGATGCCCATGCCCTTGTGGTCGTAGCCCGCGGAGCCGCCGGAGGCGAAGGCGTCACCGAGCCAGAAGTCGTAGGACTCGGCCACCTCGTTGGCGATGTCCGAGAACGTCGCCGTGCCCTTGTCGGCCGCGACCACCAGGTAGGTGTCGTCGCCGTCGTGCCGGACCACGTCCTTGGGGGGCACGACCTCGCCCGCGATCATGTTGTCGGTGATGTCGAGCAGCGCCGAGATGAACGTCTTGTAGCTGGCGATGCCCTCGGCCAGCCAGGCGTCCCGGTCCACGCTCGGGTCGGGCAGCTGCTTGGCGACGAAACCGCCCTTGGCGCCCACCGGCACGATGACGGTGTTCTTCACCATCTGCGCCTTGACCAGGCCCAGGATCTCGGTGCGGAAGTCCTCGCGCCGGTCGGACCAGCGCAGGCCGCCGCGCGCGACCTTGCCGAAGCGCAGGTGCACGCCCTCCACCCGCGGCGAGTACACCCAGATCTCGAACGCCGGGCGCGGCGCCGGCAGGTCCGGGATGGCCTGCGGGTCGAACTTCATCGACACGTAGTCGTGCGGCGCGCCCGCGCCGTTCTTCTGGAAGAAGTTCGTCCGCAGGGTCGCCTTGATGACCGTCAGGAAGGACCTGAGGATCCGGTCCTCGTCCAGGGAGGCCACCTGGTCCAGGGCCGCGTCGACCTCTTCGAGCAGGGCGTCCACCAGCTCGTGGCCGGCGCGCTGCCGCTCGGGCGCCATCCGTGCCTCGAACAGGGAGACGAGCACACGGGTGGTGTGGACGTTGTTGCGGAGGGTGTCCTCCATGTAGTCCTGGCTGAAGGTGGAGCCCGCCTGGCGCAGGTACTTCGCGTAGGCGCGGAGCACCATCGCCTGGCGCCAGCTCAGCCCGGCGCTCAGCACCAGCGCGTTGAACCCGTCGTTCTCCGCCTTGCCGGTCCAGGCCGCGGCGAAGGCGTCCTGGAAGCGCTCACGGGCGTCGTCGGCGAGGTAGTCCCCGCCGGCGGCCTGGAGCGGCACCCGCAGACCGAAGTCGTAGATCCACGCCGTCGTACGGTCCGCGCAGCGCAGCTCGTACGGCCGCTCGTCGGTGACCTCCACGCCGAGCTGGCTGAGCACCGGCAGCACCCGCGAGAGGGAGACCGAGCCGCCCTTCTGGTAGATCTTGAACCGGCGCTCCTCCGGGGCGGCGCCCACCGGCTCGTACAGGCTCAGCGCGAACGTCTTGTCCTCGTCGAGCTGCTCCAGGTTGACCAGGTCGGCCACCGCGGCGCGCGGGGTGTGGTCGGCCTTGTAGCCCTCGGGGAAGGCGTTGCTGTAGCGGCGCAGCAGCTCGGCGGCGCGCTCCTCGCCCAGCTCGGCGGTCAGCGCCTCGGAGAACGCGTCGGCCCAGGAGCGGGCGGCCTCCACCAGGCGGGCCTCGATGCGCTCCTTGTCGCTGTCGGACAGCTGCGGCAGCTCGGTGCCCTGCGGGACGCGGACGACGAAGTGCAGCCGGGACAGGATCGACTCGGTGTTCCAGGCCGTGAAGTCGACGCTGGTCCCGCCGAGTTCCTCCTTGAGGATGTCGATGATCCGCAGGCGCACGCCCGTGGTGTAGCGGTCACGCGGGAGGTAGACGAGGGCGGAGTAGTAGCGCCCGTACTCGTCCTGGCGCAGGTACAGCCGCAGTCGGCGGCGCTCCTGGAGGTAGAGGACGGAGGTGACGATCGGCTCCAGCTCGGCGGCCGGGGTCTGGAACAGCTCGTCGCGCGGGTACGTCTCCATGATCTGGAGCAGGTCGCGGCCGTCGTGGCTGTTGGGCGAGAACCCGGCGAGGTTCAGGACCTCCTCGACCTTGCGGCGGATGACCGGGACACGGCGCACCGACTCGGTGTACGCGGCGGAGGAGAACAGGCCGAGGAAGCGGCGCTCGCCGATCACCTCGCCCTTGTCGTCGAACTTCTTGACGCCGATGTAGTCCAGGTACGACGGCCGGTGCACGGTGGCCCGGCTGTTGGCCTTGGTGAGCACGAGCAGCTTGTGCTCACGGGCCTTGGCGCGGGCGTCGGCGGGCAGCCGCTCGAAGGACGGGCTGACCGGGTGCTTGTCCTCCCCGGCGTGGTGCGGGTCCGAGCGCAGTATTCCCAGCCCGGTGCCGGGCACCGCGGCCAGGGTGTCGTCGTCGCGCAGCTGGTACTCGCGGTAGCCGAGGAAGGTGAAGTGGTCGTCGGCCAGCCAGCGCAGCAGCTCGCGGGCCTCCTCGACCTGCTGCTCGGGCAGGTCGGTCGGCAGAGTCTCCTCGGGCAGCCTCTCGGCGATGCGGATCGCCGCGTCGCGCATCTTCTCCCAGTCCTCGACGGCCTCGCGGACGTCGGAGAGCACCCGCAGCAGGTCGGCGGTGATCTGCTTGAGGTCGGCGCGGTCGGTCTCGCGGTCGATCTCGACGTGGATCCAGGACTCGAAGTGCGCGTCGTGCGGCATCGGCTCGCCGGCCGGAGCGCTGGGCAGGATTTCGAGCAGCTTGCCGGTCAGGTCCCGGCGGACGACGAACTGCGGGTGGACGACGACGTGGATGCCGCGTCCCTGCCGGGTCAGTTCGTTGGTGACCGAGTCGACGAGGAAGGGCATGTCGTCGGTGACGACCTCCACGACGGAGTGGCTGCACGTCCAGCCGTTCTCCTCGACGGTCGGGGTGTGCACCCGCACGTTGGCCGTGCCCTGCGGGCGCACCTCGGCCAGGCGGTAGTGGGAGAAGGCGGCTCCGAAGACGTCGACCGGGTCGCGGTCGGCAAGGTCTTCCGGGGCGGTGTGCAGGTAGTAGCGCTGGAGGAACGAGAGTACGGAGTCCCGGTCCGGGGCACCCTCGTCCGTCGTCCCGGTCGGGAGGTGCCCCCCGGCCGGACTGTTCTCAGCTACCCGAGCGGCCCTCTCGAGCAACTCGGCCTTGGCTTCGTCCAGCTTGGTCTGCATTGTCCTCTGGCTCCTGTCGCGCGCCGTTGCGTGACGTTGAAGGAAGTACGGTCTCTTCCCCTTGGTCGTGACGTCCCGGTCCGGGGTGTCCGGTCCCTTCCGACGCTATGCCGTGGGGTGAGATGAGCGGGGGGTTATCGGCCATCTTCGACGCGCCCGACGGATGTGACACTGCTCTCGGCGGCGTCGCCGGTCGGGGTTGACGCGGCGTCCTGGGGGCCGTCCAGGCCCCGTCCCGCCCGCGAGGACCAGCGACCGCCGCCCGGTCACGGATGTCGTCCGTGAACACCGGGCGCAGAGCGGAGGCTGGGATGCCCCCGCGACCTATCGCGCTGATCACGCCACAAGGCTATCGCTCTTCACGGGTAACCCGTCATGAGCCGTATGTGTACAAAACCTGGGGTGGAACTTTGACGTTCTGCACAGGGGCACGGGCGGCGAAGAGGACGTACGCGCCTGTCCGGGCCCCCACGGGCTTGGCGAGCCGCACGGCTCGGGGCAGCACTGCGCAGGGTCGGCACGATGCGGGGCCGGAATGGCGCGGGGCCGGAACCGGCGCGCAGCACGGTGCGGAGGCCCGCACGGTGCAGCCGTACGGCGCGAGGCGGCGGATCACGCCGCGAGGCGCTGGGCCTCGGCGACCGCTTCCTGGAGGGTGTCCACCACCGGCACACCGACCTCCTCGAGGCTGGCACGGCCGTGCGAGCCGCCGGTGTACAGCACCGCCCGTGCCCCCGCGTGCCGTGCGGCCACCGCGTCGTCGGCGGCGTCCCCGATGACCACCGTGCGCGTGGGGTTCACCCTCGCGCCCAGCGCGCCCAGGTGCCGCACCATGTGCTCCGCCTTGCTGCCGCCGGACGGCCCGGTCCGCCCGTCGACGCGTATGAAGTGCGGCTCGATCCCGAAACCCCGCACCAGGGGGACCAGGTCCTCATGCCCGTACATGCTGAGGATCGACTGGCTGTGCCCGGCCGACGTCCACCCCGTCAGCAGCTCCACCGCCCCCTCGGTCAGCCGGCAGCGGCTCCGGTGCTCGGTGTAGTGCCGGTGGAAGACCGCGTCCATGAGCTGCCACTCGGTGTCGGTGGGCAGCCGGCCCATCAGCCGCTCGTAGAACCTCGGCACCGGCACGCAGTACAGCGCTCGGTACTGCTCCAGCGTGATCGGCTCCAGGCCGAGCTCGGCGAACGCCGCGTTCGTCGCGCCGATGATCGCGTCGTTGTCGTGGAACAACGTGCCGTTCCAGTCCCAGACGATGTGCGCCCCTGACTGCATCCCCATGCCGGAAAACGTACCCGCCACCGCTGACAATCAGGACCCCTCGCCGGACCCGACCAGGTTCGGGATCTCCTGCGTGGCGTACCACAGCAGCTCGTGGTCCTCGGCCCCGTCCACGACGAACTGCGCGTCGTCGTCCCCGGCGTCCGCCGCGGGCAGCGCCTCGGCCGCCGCCCTCACGTCCGCCTCGGCGTCGTCCAGGTCGGCGTGCACGGCGGCCGCCTGGGCCAGCCGCACCGTCCCCGTCACCCGCACCTCGCCGACGGCCGCGGGGTCGAGCCCCCGGTCCGGGTCGGCGACCGCGGCGGCGTCGGGTACGTCCACGGCGATCACGACCCGGCGGCGCGGTGCGTCCGGATCCGCGGCCAGCAGCCGCAGCGAGGCCAGCGCGGCCCTGTTCAGCGCGGCGTACTCCAGCTCCTCCATGTCGTCGGAGAGGTACCACTCGCGCAGGGCGGGTGTGACGGCGTGGGCGACGAGCGGCCCGGCCCCCAGCTCCCCCGTCTTGTACGCCTCGGCGAGGCCGGGGAGGGTCAGGGGGACGTAGACGCGCATGGCTGGCCGCTTTCTCGTGTCGGAGGGCTCCGCAGGGCTCCGGGAGACGCCCTTCAGGATACGTGCGGGACCCCTCTTTCGTGCCCACGGCCGCACCCTCCGACGCGTCCACCCCGTGCCTCCCCTCTCACCCGGTACGGCCCTGTTCTCCCGGGCGTTACGGCGCCCGCCGCCACCCGGATGAGTGAACCTCCCGGCCGGCCGACACCGGCTCCGCGTTCCTTGCCCTGCCGCAGCGGGTCCCGTACAAGATCCCCTACCGAAAGTTACCGCTTGGTAGAGCGGTGCGTCGCAGCACAGAAACGGGGATTCATGAACAAGGTCATGACCAGGGCGCAGCGCCGCCCCGGTACCCGCCCGCCGGGCCGTCTCGACACACGCCGCCCCGGTGGCGCCCCGCCCCGCACCCCGGGCGGCAGCCCGGCCCGCACCATGAACGGAGGACGCCCGCCCGGCTCGCCGCGCGGCACGAGCCCGGTCCGCACCGCCCCGGCCGACAACCGCCCGCCGACCGGCTCCACCGCCACCTCACGCACCCGAAGCACCTCGAACGCGTCAAGCGCCTCGAGCCTCCCGGCGACGCCGGTCCACCCCGCCGCTGCCGCCGCCGTCCCTCTGGCCGCCGACCTCTTCGCCGACCGGCTCCTCGCGGTTCTGAGCGGGCAGCGTCCCGTCCACTGGATGCTCCGGCACACCGCCGGCCGTGCCTACGACGAACTGGCCCGGCTCGCCGAGCGCGGCCCTCTGCGTGCCCGCGGCACCCGCCCCGTGGTGCGCGACATCGGCTACTACGAGCCCCGCCCGGGCGCCGTCGAGGCCTTCGCCCGGATCGGGGCCGGGCAGGAGCTGCGGGCGATGGCGTTCCGCCTGGAGCGGGGCCGCGACCGCCGCTGGCGCTGCACGGCAGTGGAGCTGGGCGCCCACGGCGTCCCGCGCGCGGTCACCCGATGACACGGAAGGGCCGGGCACCCTCGGGATGCCCGGCCCTTCCCCTGTCACTGCCCGGTCCTACGGCCCGCTCTCCGCGGCCCGGCCGTCACTTCTTGCGGCGGCGACCGCCCTTGGCCTGCTTGCGGCGCTCCGCGCGCGTGAGGCCGTCGGCCTCGGAGCGGACCGGCTCGTCGTCGCTGGCGAACTCGCCCTCCACGATGCCGCCCTCGCCGTCCACCGTCGGCGCGGAGAAGTGCAGGTCACGGCGCTGCGGCGCGTCCAGGCCCTTGGCCCGGATCTCCGGACGCGCGCCCGCCTGGGCCGGCACCACGTCCTGCGGCTCCTTCTCCAGCGACGGCACGGCGTCCTCGACCGGGACCTCCTCGACCTGCTGCTCGACCTGGACCTCCAGGTTGAACAGGTAGCCGACGGACTCCTCCTTGATGCCGTCCATCATCGCGGAGAACATGTCGAAGCCCTCGCGCTGGTACTCGACCAGCGGGTCCTTCTGCGCCATGGCGCGCAGGCCGATGCCCTCCTGGAGGTAGTCCATCTCGTAGAGATGCTCGCGCCACTTGCGGTCCAGGACCGACAGCACGACCCGGCGCTCCAGCTCACGCATGATCTCGGAGCCCAGCTGGGCCTCGCGCGTCTCGTACTGCTCGTGGATGTCGTCCTTGATGGACTCGGAGATGAACTCGGCCGTCAGACCGGCCCGGTCGCCGGCCGCGTCCTCCAGCTCCTCCACGGTGACCTTCACCGGGTACAGCTGCTTGAAGGCGCCCCACAGCCGGTCCAGGTCCCAGTCCTCCGGGAAGCCCTCGGCGGTCTCCGCCTGGACGTAGGCGTCGATGGTGTCGTCCATGAAGTGCTGCACCTGCTCGTGCAGGTCCTCGCCCTCCAGGACGCGGCGCCGCTCGCCGTAGATGACCTCGCGCTGGCGGTTGAGGACCTCGTCGTACTTCAGGACGTTCTTACGGGTCTCGAAGTTCTGCTGCTCGACCTGCGACTGGGCGGAGGCGATCGCGCGGGTGACCATCTTGTTCTCGATCGGCACGTCGTCCGGGACGTTCGCCATCGACATCACACGCTCGACCATCTGGGCCTTGAACAGGCGCATCAGGTCGTCGCCGAGGGAGAGGTAGAAGCGGGACTCGCCCGGGTCGCCCTGACGGCCGGAGCGCCCGCGCAGCTGGTTGTCGATCCGGCGCGACTCGTGCCGCTCGGTGCCGAGCACGTAGAGGCCGCCGAGCTTCTCGACCTCCTCCTTCTCGGCCTTGACGGCCTGCTCGGCCTTCTCCAGGGCGGCGGGCAGGGCAGCGGCCCACTCCTCGATGTGCTCCTCGGGGTCGAGGCCGCGCTGGCGCAGCTCCGCCTCGGCGAGGTCCTCGGGGTTGCCGCCGAGCTTGATGTCCGTACCACGGCCGGCCATGTTGGTCGCGACCGTCACGGCGCCCTTGCGGCCCGCCTGGGCGACGATCTGTGCCTCGCGCTCGTGGTGCTTGGCGTTGAGCACCTCGTGCTGGATGCCGCGCTTGCTCAGCTGCTGCGAGAGGTACTCCGACTTCTCGACGGACGTGGTGCCGACGAGGATCGGCTGGCCCTTCTCGTGCTTCTCGGCGATGTCGTCGACGACCGCCTCGAACTTGGCGACCTCGGTGCGGTAGATCAGGTCCGACTGGTCCTTGCGGATCATCGGCCGGTTGGTCGGGATCGGGACCACGCCGAGCTTGTAGATCTGGTGGAACTCGGCGGCCTCGGTCATCGCCGTACCGGTCATGCCGGAGAGCTTGTTGTAGAGGCGGAAGAAGTTCTGCAGGGTGATCGTGGCGAGCGTCTGGTTCTCGTCCTTGATGTCCACCCCTTCCTTCGCCTCGATCGCCTGGTGCATGCCCTCGTTGTAGCGGCGGCCGGCGAGGATACGGCCGGTGTGCTCGTCGACGATCATGACCTCGCCGTCGATGACGACGTAGTCCTTGTCGCGCTTGAAGAGCTCCTTGGCCTTGATGGCGTTGTTCAGGTAGCCCACCAGCGGAGTGTTGACCGACTCGTAGAGGTTGTCGATGCCCAGCCAGTCCTCGACCTTGGTGACACCGGACTCGTGGATGGCGACCGTGCGCTTCTTCTCGTCGACGTCGTAGTCGCCGGTCTCCTCGACGCCCTTGAGGGGGTTGCCCGCCTCGCCCTTCTTCAGGCGCAGGACCAGCTTGGCGAAGTCGCCGTACCACTTGGTGGCCTGGTCGGCGGGGCCGGAGATGATCAGCGGCGTACGGGCCTCGTCGACCAGGATGGAGTCGACCTCGTCGACGATGGCGAAGTTGTGGCCGCGCTGGACGAGCTCGTCCTTCGACCACGCCATGTTGTCGCGCAGGTAGTCGAAGCCGAACTCGTTGTTCGTGCCGTAGGTGATGTCGAACCCGTACTGCTCGCGGCGCTGGGCCGGCGTCATGTTGGCGAGGATGCAGCCGACCGAGAGGCCCAGGAACTTGTGGACGCGGCCCATCATCTCCGAGTCGCGCTCGGCCAGGTAGTCGTTGACCGTGACGATGTGGACGCCGTCTCCGGAGAGGGCGTTCAGATAGGCGGGCAGGGTGCCGACGAGCGTCTTGCCCTCACCGGTCTTCATCTCGGCGACGTAGCCCATGTGCAGGGCGGCGCCACCCATCATCTGCACGTCGTAGTGGCGCTGGCCGAGGACGCGCTTGGCGGCCTCGCGCACCGTGGCGAAGGCCTCGGGCAGCAGGTCGTCCAGGGACTCGCCGTCGGCGTAACGCTGCTTGTACTCATCGGTGAGGGCCCGCAGCTCGGCGTCGGAGAGGTCGACGAAGTCCTCTTCGATGGAGTTGACCTGGTCCGCGATGCGGTGCAGCTTGCGCAGGATCTTGCCTTCGCCTGCACGCATGATCTTCGTGAGGACGGACACTTGGGTTGGTCTCCTTGCCGGTCGGGCCTGGGACGGTCGGTTGCCATGTGACTTGGCTGAGCAACGGCCATCGTATGCGAGGACCCCGCCAACCCGGGAGGGCCTGCCGCTGGGGCACGCGTCCGCTGCTCCGCTTCGCCTTCACGCTCGTGTTCAGAATCGCCTTCACAGGGGACAACGGCCAGGAGGCGCGGATGGTGCCGCACCGCCGTCACGAATTGCGCGGATCGTGACCGGGCGCTCACGCGCCCGGAAAACAATGGCGTCCCCCCGCACCCCCGAGCAGAATCGGCCGATGGAACCCGTCACGCTCACCACGGACCGCCTCCTCCTGCGCACCGTCGGCCGCCGGGACACCGACGCCGTGTACGCCGCCGCGCAGGATCCCGACATCCAGCGCTGGACCACGATCCCCTCCCCCTACCTGCCCGAGCACGCCCGGGGCTTCACCGAGCAGCTGGTCCCCGACGGCTGGACCGACGGCTCGATGTTCACCTTCGGCCTCTTCCTCCCCGAACCGGCCGGAGACCTGGCGGGCATGCTCGGCATCACCAGGCGCTCGCTGGGCGAGGCCGAGGTCGGCTACTGGGGGACCAAGGAGCACCGCGGCAACGGCTATGTCACCGAGGCCGTCCGCGCCGCCGCCCGCTGGGCCTTCACGGAGGTCGCCGTGGACCGGCTGGAGTGGCGTGCCGAGGTCGGCAACCACGCCTCCCGGGCGGTGGCCGAACGGGCGGGTTTCACCGTGGAGGGGGTCCTGCGCTCGGCGATCAACAACAAGGGAGTGCGGCGGGACTGCTGGGTGGGTTCCCTGCTGCCGTCGGACCTGGGCCTGCCGTCGACCGCGCCCTACCTTCCCGCCCGTCGGCCGCCCGGCGAATGAGCAGGTCATCGCCCACTGTCAGTGCCGCGTTCTATCGTGCCGAGCATGACGACCGCCCCGCGTCCCGCCCTCGACCTCTCCGCGGACGAAGCCCGCCGCATCGCCCTGCGCGCCCAAGGCCTCCTCGGCGCCCCCGACCGCAGGTCCGGGGTTCGCGGCGTGCTGCGCCGGCTCGGCGCAGTCCAGTTGGACACCATCTCCGTGCTCGCCCGCTCCCACGAGCTCATCCCCTACGCCCGCCTCGGCGCGACAGGCCGCACGACGGTCGAGAACGCCTACTGGAAGACGCGGTCCACCGCCACGCCTCCGGCACACGGCACCGTCGGCGCCCCTCCGGCCCGACCCCACGCCTTCGAGTACTGGTCACACGCCGCGTGCATCCTGCCCATCGAGGAGTGGCCCCACTTCGCCTTCCGCCGCCGCGCCTACCGCAACCGCCCGCACTGGAACCACGAGCTGCCCGCCGGCGCCTACGACCAGGTCGTCAAGCAGCTGACCACCGAGGGGCCGCTGACGGCCACCGAGCTGGGCGGGGCCAAGCGGACCAGCGAGTGGTGGGACTGGTCCGGCGCCAAGGTCGCCGTCGAGCGGGCCCTGATGTACGGCGAGGTGGTCTGCGTCGAGCGCCGCGGCTGGAAGCGGGTGTACGACCTCGCCGAGCGCGCCGTCCCCGCGGACCTGCTGCACGACGAACTGGACGACACCGAGTGCCTGCGGCGCTTGGTCGGCCTGGCGGGGAAGTCCCTGGGCGTGGGCACCCGCGCGGACATCGCCGACTATCACCGTCTCAAGGGCGAGCAGGTCGACGCGGTGATAGCGGAGTCGGGCCTGGTCCCGGTCACGGTGGAGGGCTGGGGAAAGCCGGCCTGGGCGGACCCGGCGGCGCTCGCGGCGCCACCGCGCGGCCGCCATCGCACCACTCTGCTGTCCCCCTTCGACTCCCTGATCTGGGAGCGGGCGCGCACGGAGCGCATCTTCGGCTTCAGCCACCGCCTGGAGGCCTACGTCCCCCGGCCCAAGCGGGTCTACGGCTACTTCGCGATGCCGGTGCTGGCCGGTGGCCGGCTCGTCGGCCGGGTGGACCCCGCGCGTGCGGGCCGCACCCTCGTGGCCAAGCAGGTCACCCTGGAGGACGCCCGGTCCGTGTCCGCCGTCGCCCAGGCGCTCGTCGAGGCGGCGAGCTGGGTGGACTGCACCGACGTACGGGTCGAGCGGGTGGAGGCTCCCGAACTGCGCGAGCCCCTCGTCCGGGAGCTGGCCCGCGCCGTGGCCTGAGGACAGGCCCGGCCTGAGGGTCTACCGCTCCGAGGCGTCAGCGGATCTCCAGGATCTTCTCCCGCATCGCGTACACCACCGCTTCCATCCGGGAGTGCAGCTGAAGCTTCTCCAGGATGTTGCGGACATGGTTCTTCACCGTGTTCTCGGAGATGAACAGCTCCTTGGCGATGTCCCGGTTGTTCATCCCCGTGGCCACCAGCTTGAGGACCTCCAGCTCCCGGTCGGTCAGCCGGGGAGCGGGGACCAGCCGGCGCTCGTCGGTGCGCTGGATCATCGACTTGAACTCGGTGAGCAGCTTGGAGGCCATGGACGGGCTGATCTGCGACTGGCCGTCGGCCACCGCGCGAATGGCGGTGGCCACCTCGTCCGTGGAGATCTCCTTGAGGAGGTAGCCGGTCGCGCCCGCCTTGATGGCGTCGTAGAGGTCGGCCTCCTCGTCACTGATCGTCAGCATGATGATCTTGGCGCTGGGGGCGACCTCCTTGATGGAGGTGCAGGCTTCGATCCCGCCCCGCTTGGGCATCCGCACGTCCATCAGCACGATGTCGGGCAGCAGGTCGGCCGCCTTGTCCACGGCCTCGGCGCCGTCGCCCGCCTCACCGACGACCTGGATGTCCTCCTCGGCGGCGAGCACGATCTCCAGGCCGCGGCGGAAGAGGGCGTGGTCGTCCACGACAAGGACTCTGATCGGCTCCTTGCGGGTCGCGCCCACCTCCGGGCCCATGCCGACGACACCGCCGTCGGCATCCTCGTCCCGGATCGGTCCGAAGCTGTCCGTCATCGTTGTTCCTCCCCCTGAGGCTGTGGCCTGGTGTGCGGTGCCATGGCCAACCCAAGGCAACGGCCCAGCGGTTGGGCCGTTGCGGCCATGATTCCATGTCCGTCCGACACTGCGGCGACCGAGCGGTGCGCGAAGGGGTCGCACGCCGGTGCCCCTGGGGGCGCACGTGCGCACCAGGGGCACCGGCTCAGCTGTCGGCCGGGTGGGTCAGCCGCCGAGCGTGCCGCCCGCCTCGGGAGAGTTCTCCTGAGTGATCATCGTGTCCGTCCTGAGGTGGATCACGCCGTAGTCGTAGGCGTGCCGCCGGTAGACGACGCTGGGTTCCTTGGTCTCGGAGTCGACGAACAGATAGAAGTCGTGTCCGACCAGCTCCATCTCGTAGAGCGCCTGGTCGAGGGTCATAGGAGCGGCGACGTGGGTCTTCTCGCGGACGATGAGGGGGCCCTCCCCCTGCACCTCGAGCGAGCCGACCTTCTTGGTGGGCACCTGGCCCGCTTCGGCCTCCGCGGCGGTCAGTCCGCCGCCGTTCAGCACCGCCGCGCCCGGGACGTGCTCGGCGACCTCGGCTGCCGGGATCCGGCGCGCGCCACGGCGTGAGAAGCGCTTGTCGTGCTGCTTGCGCAGCCGGGTCCCCAGCTTCTCCGCCGCCAGGTCGAGCGCCGCGTACGGATCGCTGGCCGCTGCCTCCGCCCGGATCACCGGACCGCGGGAGCGGAGCGTGATCTCCACCCGGTCGCTGCGGTCGGCCTGTCGGGGGTTGGGCTCCTTGGACACCTCGACGTCGAGGCTGATCACCTTGGCATCGAGCTTCTGGATCTTCTCCAGGTTCAGCTTCTCGGCCACGTGCTTGCGGAACCGCTCGGGCACCTCGGTCTTGCGGCCCTTGACGACGATGTCCACGCAGAACTCCGTTCCCGGATCGCTCCGCTGTGTCGGCGGAGCATCTCCCTTTCGCACCCGGTTCCGGTGACGCCCGGAACCTCGGACTCGGTGACGTCCACCTCCTCCTCCCCCATGGGCGAGATCTCCACCCTGCCGGTCGGGTGATTTCTCGGGAAACCCGCGCACCCGAAAACCGCGAACCCGCGGCACGGCACTCGGATATGACGGGAACGGCCTGCGCCTTTCCCTCACACCCGAACATATCTCGCCCGGCCGGACGGCGTCACCCTCTATCGCGGCGTACCTCCGTTCAGGTGAATTGGCTCTTTCATTACCTGTAACGACGGAAGTTTGAGGTCAGTTCCGGCGCAATTCGAAGGATTCCGGCGAGGCCGCGACGACGGCCGCGCAGAACACATGACCGGCGCCGTACACACCCGTCAATTCCGGTGCCTCATACACCGGGTTCCCCTCCTTCCCTGATGATGCCGCGTTCCGTTCTCCCATCTCTTCCCGGGCCCGCGCCCCGTACACAGCCGATGTCACCGCCCGCGCCGCCTCGCTCAGCGAGGCGCCCGTGGTCATCAGGTCGTCGACCAGCACCACCGGGCCGTCCCGCAGCAGCCGGGCGCCACCGACGGCCACCTCCAGCGCGCCGGCGAGGTTCGCCAGCCGCTGCCGGAAGCCCAGCCCCGACTGGTCGGCCACGGCGCGCCGCTGCCGCAGCACCGCGGCCACCCGGGCCGGCGTCCCGGACCGGCGCAGCTCGCCCGCCGCCGCGAACGCGATCCGACGGGCCGGATCATGCCCACGGGCCCGTACCGCACCCGGCGCGGACGGCACCGGCACGAGCAGCACCGGCCGACCGCCCCGCACGGAGCCGCCTTGCCGCACGGGCCGACTGCCCCACGGAGCGACACGACCGTCCCCGGGTCCTGCCGGGTACCCGGAGGCGCAGCTGTTCAGCCCCGCCCGCACCGCACCCGCCAGTGCCGCTCCCAGCGGGGCCGCGAGAGTCAGGGCGCCCCGTTCCTTGTGGGCGAGGAGGGCCGCCCTCACCGCGTCCGCGTACGCGGCCGCCGCATACACGACCGGCAGGCCGGGCGGCTCCGGCACCGGTCGCACCCGGCGTGGCGCCGATCCGTCGAGGGCGGCACGGCACTCGGGACAGAGCACCGCGCGCGGCCTGCCACAGCCCGCGCACTCGGCCGGAAGCACCAGGTCGGCAAGGTCCTGCCACCACCCGCGCATGACTCCACTGTGCCCGCGGCGCCCGGCCCCGGCCACCCCTGTGGACAACGGAGGGCGAGCGCCTGTGGACAACTCGGCCCAGGGCATCCGGCGCTTCACTCACACGCGTGAGACACGGCGCCGGAGCCCGGCGCCCGCCGTCCCCCGGACCGCCACCCGGGCATCCGACCAGCCGGGCGGCCGATCGCCCTGACAACCGGGCGGCCGATCGCCCTGACAGCCGGACGGCCGATCACCCGGGCATCAGGTCACCCGGTGCCCCGTCACCCGGGATAGATCGGCGCCGACCCGTCCTTGACCACCTTCTGCCACTGCGCTCCGGCCGGCATCCGGACGATCCCGTCCTCCGAGTACGCCACCAGCGGCAGCTGGTCGTCCTCGGACGCGGCGATGGACTTCACGCCGGTCAGCGCGGCGGGCGCGGGGCCCTCCGGCGTGGACCCGTCGACCTGGACGTACCGCATCGTCTGCACGCCGCCCTCTTCGCGCCCGGCCACCACGAGCCGGCTGTCGCCCGCCCACGACATCGTCGTGACGTCCTCCAGCTCGGGCGCCGCGGACCGCAGTTCGAGCACCGACACAACCGGCCGGTCCCCGCTCGTGTCGTCCCGCTCGATCCGCCCGACGAGCAGCGACTTGCTGCCGTTCTTGTGCTCGACGACCAGCGCGATCCGCACCCCGTCGGCGGCCACCCGCACCGCGTCGATGCGGCCGTCCAGCCCCGGGACCCGCACCTCGAGCGGCTCGCCCATGCCCTGCTCCAGCACCTCCAGCCGCGGCCGGGCCGGGTCGCGGTCGGCGATCCACAGGTCACCGCGCGCGTCCCAGCTGGGCGGCGTCAGCCGGTCGTTCTCGGTCTTCCCCCGGCTCTGCACCACGGGGTCGCCGAGCGTGCCGCCGGGCACCAGCGAGCCGACGAACAGCGACTTCCGGTCGTAGCTGACACCCGCGGCGGTGCGCTCGTCCCATGACACCGCGGCCGACCTGAACTTCTGGGCGCCCTCGCCCAGCGCGCCCGGCACCGGGTCCGCCTGTGTGCCGGTACTGCCTCCGGCGATCCGCACCAGGCGCTGCCTGTCGTCAAGGAAGTACAGGTACTCGGGGCGCTTCATCGAGCCGCGCGTGGCGATGTCCTCGGCCGCCTCCTCGTCGAGCGTGCACAGCGTGCTGCCGTCGGGACGCTGCAACGTCACCGTGTCCACGGTGGGCGTCAGATTCCGCACTGTGAACAGCAGTTGGGTCGCCATCTCCCCGCACTGGCGCCGTCCGGCCCGGGACGCCTTCTGGTTGAGCGGCACCGTCAGCCTGTTCTGGTCGTCGGGGGTCAGCGCGGCGACGCCGTCACGCAGCGCGGTACCGGTCGGGAAGCTCGACCTGACCACCTGCCCGAGCCAGTGCGTGGGCCCCTCGAGGACGGAGCGCACCATCTGCGTCATCGCGTCCACCCGCCGGCGTACGTAGACGGGGTCGGCGACGGCCGTCGCCGGCGTACTCGCCGTCTGTGCCTCGGTGTTGGAGGCGAAGTAGTACTTGTCGACGGACACGTAGTTGCGCTGGAAGTCGGACCGCCCCATGACGACGCCCTGCGGCACCACGTCGATGCGCCACTGACCGTTCTTCTTGTTCCGCGTCAGATGCACCGGCTGGCTGTACTGGCCGCCGAGGGGCGCGTACGACTGCTGGTCGTCCACCCGGGCCACCTTGCTCCCGGTCAGCGTGAACCCGAACGTGTCGGTGGCCTCGCGTCCCGGCGTACGGTCGGCCTCGATGCCCGGTCCGTCGGACAGCACCGTGATGGAGCTCTCCGGCCTCCAGTTCCGCGCGGCGTCACCGGTCAGGTACTGGCGCGCCGTCGCGTACTGCGGGTCGTCGCTGGTCAGCGCCTCCAGGAAGCCCTGAAGGATCTCTGACGGCGGAGCGTTGTCCCCGGGTGGCATGGCGAACACCCGTACCTCGGTGTCCTGCCGAGGGGTGGACTCCACGTCCCGCAGATCCCCGCTGTCGGGCATCGAGGCACAGCCCGCCAGCAGGACGACCCCACAGGCGGCGTACGCCACCGCGCGCCACGGCCGACGCCGCGCGCCCCCCTCGCGGTCAGCGCCCACGAAATGCCTCCCCTTGCTGCTTCGGCTCCCCTGCCCCTGCTCCCTCGGGGGCCGCGGAGCTCGCGGTCCCGTCACCCGCCGGCTCCACGGCGGGCGCGCTCACCCGCGTCGGTGCGGGCGTGGACGTGGTGTCCGGCCGGCGCGTGCCCGAGGCGGGCCTGGGCACCACGCGCGCGCCGCTGCCGGGCAGCGCCGTCGGGTCGGCCGTGGGCGTCACGGTGGTCTGCCGGGCGGCTATCGGGTCCCGGCCGTCCCGGCCCGGCAGCGCCGTCCGCTCCCCCGGCTGCGCAGGCACGGTGGCCAGTTTGTCGCCGCCGCGCGGCGAACCGGCCTCGTCCAGGCCCCGGTTGCGGCGCGAGTCCTTGGGTTCCAGGGGTATCGGCGAGCCCCGCAGCGGCTCGTCCGCGGTCCTCGGCAGGGTCAGCCGGAACTGCGACCCGCCGCCCGGCTCGCCCCACGCCTGCAGCCAGCCGCCGTGCAGCCGGGCGTCCTCCAGGGCGATCGACAGCCCCAGCCCCGTACC
Source organism: Streptomyces sp. NPDC003393 (assembly GCF_053589015.1). Taxonomy (NCBI): domain Bacteria; kingdom Bacillati; phylum Actinomycetota; class Actinomycetes; order Kitasatosporales; family Streptomycetaceae; genus Streptomyces; species Streptomyces sp. NPDC003393. Next base: position 197,623 of record NZ_JBSFRB010000009.1, read on the forward strand.
GCCGGTGGTACGCGCGCGTGCCGGGTCGGCCCGCCAGAAACGGCTGAAGACGCGGGTCGCCTCGCCCGGCTTGAGCCCGACACCGTAGTCACGCACGGCGACGGCGACCGCGCCGCCCGCCGCGGCGAGCTTGACGACGACGTCCCGGCCCTCGCCGTGCTCGACGGCATTGACGACGAGGTTGCGCAGGACCCGCTCCACGCGCCGGGCGTCGGCCTCGGCGACGACGGGCTGCTCGTCGCCGACGATGCGGACGCGCGTGCCCTTGCGGTCCGCGAGCGGTTCGGCCCCGCTCACCACCCGCCGCACGACCTCGCGCAGGTCGATCGGCTCCGCCTCCAGCGCCGCGGCGCCCGCGTCGAAGCGGCTGATCTCCAGCAGGTCCGACAGCAGCGACTCGAAACGGTCCACCTGGTCGAGCAGCAGCTCCGCCGAACGCGCGGTGACCGGGTCGAAGTCCTCGCGGGCCTCGTGGATGACGTCGGCGGCCATCCGCACGGTCGTCAGCGGGGTGCGCAGCTCGTGCGAGACGTCGGAGACGAACCGGCGCTGCATCCGCGACAGGTCCTCCAACTGGTTGATCTTCAGCTGGAGATTCTGCGCCATCTTGTTGAAGGCCTCGCCCAGGCGGGCGATGTCGTCCTCGCCGGTGACCTTCATCCGCTCCTGGAGCCGCCCGGCCGACAGCCGTTCCGCGATCCCGGCGGCCATCCGCACCGGCGTGACCACCTGCCGCACCACCAGCCAGGCGATCGCCCCGAGCAGCACGACGACGAACAGACCGGCCGTCGCCAGGGTGCCCTTGACCAGGCTCAGCGACTTCTCCTCCTGGGTCAGCGGGAAGAGGTAGTACAGCTCGTACGGGTCGCCGTTCGGGTCGTTGACCTGCTTGCCGATGACGAGGGCGGGCTGGGGCTTCTTGTCGGTGCCCTTGTAGATGATCCGGGTGTAGCTCTGCGCGGCGGTCATGCTGCTGTTGATCCGCATCCGCAGGTCCTCGGGGATGCTCCCCGCCGGGTCCACGCCGCCGGAGGCGCGCGGGCCCCGCCCGCCGCCGCCGTTGTCGTCCGCGGGCAGCGTGACGACGTCGAAGGCGCCCTGGCCGCCACTGGAGAGCGACAGCACCAGCTCGCTCATCCACGAGATGACGTTCTGGGAGGAGTGGCCGTCTCCGGGGGCGCCACCGTCTTCGCCGGTGCCGGCCGCCGCTTCGTCGGCCTTCTGCTTGGCCACGGCGAAACCGCCGGTGGCCTGGCTCTGCGACGCCTTCACCTTCGCCTCGAGCAGACCGTTGCGCACCTGTCCGATGACGACGAAGCCCAACAGCAGCACCACGCCCAGCGACATCAGCAGCGTGGTGGCGACGACCTTCAGCTGGATGTTGCGCCGCCACAGCCGCATCACGGGCAGCAGCGGCCGGCGCACCCAGCGCAGCAGCAGGCGCAGCACCGGGCTGCCCTGCACCCCGCCACTCAGCAGTCCACCCTCGAAGAAACGTCCCCAACGAGAGCCCGCGCTCTTCCGGCCGACAGGCCGCTCAGCGCGGGCTCCGGTGCGACCGGGGACCGAAGCGGCGCTGTCCCCGGACATGTCAGCTCGGCCCGGCCTTGTAGCCGACACCACGGACGGTCACCACGATCTCCGGCTTCTCCGGGTCCTTCTCCACCTTGGAGCGCAGCCGCTGCACATGCACGTTCACCAGTCGCGTGTCGGCCGCGTGCCGGTAGCCCCACACCTGCTCCAGCAGCACCTCGCGGGTGAACACCTGCCAGGGCTTGCGGGCGAGGGCGACCAGCAGGTCGAACTCCAGGGGCGTCAGCGCGATCGACTGCCCGTCGCGCTTCACGGAGTGCCCGGCCACGTCGATGACGAGGTCACCGATGGCCAGCTGCTCCGGGGCGGGCTCCTCGGACCGGCGCAGCCGTGCCCGGATACGGGCGACGAGCTCCTTCGGCTTGAACGGCTTCACGATGTAGTCGTCGGCACCGGACTCCAGGCCCACGACGACGTCGACGGTGTCGCTCTTGGCCGTCAGCATCACGATCGGCACTCCGGACTCGGCCCGGATCAGCCGGCACACCTCGATGCCGTCCCGCCCGGGCAGCATCAGGTCCAGCAGCACCAGATCGGGCTTGGTCTCCCGGAAAGCCGCCAGCGCCTTGTCACCGTCGGCAACGAAAGACGGCTCGAAACCCTCGCCACGCAGCACGATCCCGAGCATCTCGGCCAGTGCGGTGTCGTCGTCGACGACAAGGACTCGTCCCTTCATAAACGACATCATCCCATTCTCGTAACGGTGGCGAAGATCCAGGTGAGGCACCTCACTGGCCTGTGACGATAGTCGTATCGAGCCGTCACTGTCTGCCTCTGCCGCCTCGAACAGCGAACGGCAAGGGTGACGAGGCCCCGGGAGCGTCTCGTCGATCATGCCGAACAGGGAGCGGTGGCCGGTTGACGGGGGTGCCTCCCCCACCGTTCAGGCGGTGCGGGAACGAGGCAGGGCGCTAGCCGGCGGCCGCCTGCGGCGAGCGTGCGCACAGCTCGGCCAGCCCCTTGGCGGTCACCGGGGACACCGTGCCCTCCTCGGTGACGATCGCGGTCACCAGCTCGGGCGGGGTCACGTCGAACGCCGGGTTGTAGGCCGGGGTGCCGAGAGGCGCGAGCGGGATGCCGCCGCCCGCTCCCATCACCGGAACCTGCGGGGCGACGAGCTCGGTCACCTCGTAGCTCGGCCGCTGCTCGACCTCGATGGAGGCTCCGTCCGGGGTCTCCAGGTCCACCGTCGTCACCGGGGCCACCACGATGAACGGCACATGGTGGTAGCGGGCCAGGACCGCCAGCGGGTAGCTGCCCACCTTGTTCGCCACCGAGCCGTCCGCCGCGATCCGGTCGGCGCCGACCACCACCGCGTCCACCTCGCCCGCCGCGAACAGCGAACCCGCCGCGTTGTCGGTGAGCAGGGTGTACGCCAGGTCGTTGCGGGCCGCCTCGTACGCCGTCAGCCGGGCCCCCTGGAACAGCGGCCTCGTCTCGTCCACCCACAGCCGCCTCAGCCGTCCCGCCCGGTGCGCCGCGAGCGCCACCGCGAACGCCGTCCCTTCCCCGCCCGACACCAGCGACCCGCTGTTGCAGTGCGTCAGGACCCGGTGCCCGCCGCCGGGCATCAGTTCGTCCAGCAGCGCCAGCCCGTGCCCGGCCATCCGCTCGCTGGCCCGCGCGTCCTCCTGGTGCAACTGCCGCGCCGCGGCCAGCGCCGCCGACGCGGCCTGCCGGGGATCACCGGTCCTGCCGAGAGCGGCCCGGTAGGCGGACTGCGCCCGCTGCACCCCGACCGACAGGTTCACCGCGGTGGGCCGGGCCGCCGCCAGCGCGGTCGACGCATCGTCCACGTCGAAGCCGCGTGCGGCGGCGAGCGCGACGCCGTACGCGCCGGCGATGCCGAGCAGCGGCGCCCCCCGTACGGCCAGCGACCGAATGGCCTCGACCAGCGCGGGCGCGTCCGTGCACACCAGCTCCATCTCCTCGGCGGGCAGCCGCGTCTGGTCGAGGAGGACCACGACCGGCCCCTCCGGCGGCTCCTCCCAGCGGATGACCGGAATTCCCGCCTGCCGGTTGTCGACACGGGTCTGCGCGTACTGATCAGCCATGCCGACAGTGTTCCCCGTATCGCGCGGACAATGGAAGGTACGCAGCCCCTACCGTGGCAGGTCACCCGAACACCGCCCCATGGCACGATGGCTGCCGACCTGCAGCCGCGACCGCGGACGGGCACCGTGAAGGAGCGACGATGAAAGACACTCCGGGCTGGGCCTCGCCCGGATCCGCCCCGTCCGACGGGCAGGAGACCGGCGCACCCCTCCCTGCCGACGCCGCCGGCCGCCCCGACCCCGCGCAGCCGGCACAGCCCGGGCAGCCCACGGACCGGCCGGGAACCCAGCCGCAGAGTCCCGGCGTGAAGTGGTCCAAGGAGCAGCCGCCGCCGGGCCAGTGGCCCGCGCCCACCGGCGCACCGGCCCCCGACCAGACCCCACCACCGCCGCCTCCGGGCCCCGGCTGGGGCACCCCGCCGCCCGGTGGCCACGGCGGACCAGGCAGCGGCGGATGGGGCGGCCCCGGATACGGCGGCCCAGGCAACGGCGGATGGGGCGGCCCGGGATACGGCGGCCCCGGTGGCTACGGCGCCTGGGGCGGCGGATGGGGCGGCCCGCCGCCCGCGGCCAAGCCCGGCGTGATCCCGCTGCGCCCGCTCGGTGTCGGCGAGATCCTCGACGGCGCGGTCTCCACGATGCGCACCCACTGGCGCACCGTGCTGGGCATCTCCCTCGTCGTCGCGGTCATCACCGAGATCGTGACGATCCTGGTGCAGCGCCTGGCGCTCCAGAACACCGTCGACAGCGACGCGCTCGACGACCCGAACGCCTCTCCCCGCGAACTGTTCCGGGCCATGGGCGACGCCCTGCTGGGCTCCGGCGTCCTCTTCGTCGTCTCCCTCGTCGGCACCGTTCTGGCCACGGCCCTGCTCACGACGGTCACCAGCCGGGCGGTGCTGGGCCGGCCGGTCACCGTCCGCGAGGCCTGGCGCGACGCCCGTCCCCAGGTGCTGAGACTGGCCGGGCTGATCCTCCTGCTGCTGCTCATCGGCATAGGCGCCCTCGCCGTGGGCATACTGCCCGGCATTCTCCTCGCCGTGTCCGGATCGCCCGCCGGCGGCACCGCGCTCGCCGTCCTCGGCGCCCTGGCCGGCGGTGTGGTCGCCGCGTGGCTGACGGTCCGCTTCTCTCTGGCCTCGCCCGCGCTCATGCTCGAGAAGCAGGGCATCAAGAAGGCCATGACCCGCTCGGCCAAGCTGGTCCGCGGCTCGTGGTGGCGGGTCTTCGGCATCCAGTTGCTGGCCGCGCTCATCGTGGGCGTCATCTCGGCGATCATCGTGATCCCCTTCGGCCTCCTCGCCGCGGCCTTCAGCGACGGCGGCGTCTCGGGCCTGTTCGACGGCAGCACCGACCTCGGCTGGACGTACCTGATCATCAGCGGGATCGGATCGGTGATCGGCTCCCTGATCAAGTTCCCGATCTCGGCCGGTGTCACCGTGCTCCTCTACATCGACCAGCGCATCCGCCGCGAAGCACTCGACCTCGAACTGGCCCGCGCCGCCGGGATCCAGGACAACGGCCCCGGCACGCCGGCCTCGGGGAGCTGATGCCGTGAGTCTGCCGGGGGGAGTTCTCACAGCACTGCCCGCGCTGCCGCGCGCGGCACACACCGCCGTGCGCACGCTGCTGGGCACGGACGGCAGATCCGCCCTCGGGGCGCAGCCGAGCCCGGGTGAACCGCCCGTGACCATCCCGCGCGACCCCGCCCGCGAGGCGGCCCGCCGCGAGCTGTCCAAACGCCTGTACCACGAGAACGACCCCGGCGTACTGCAACGCGTCCTCGACCACTTCTGGAACTGGGTCGGCGACCTGTTCGACTCCGCCTCGGCCGCCAGCCCCGGCGGGACCGTCGGCCTCGTCGTCGTCATCGTGGCCGTCCTCGCGGTGCTGGGCGCCCTGTGGTGGCGGCTGGGCACCCCGCACCGCGCCCCCGCCTCCGCTGCCGCACTGTTCGACGACCGCCCCCGCAGCGCCGCCGAACACCGGGCGGCCGCCGAGGCACACGCCGCCCAGGGCCACTGGAACCAGGCCCTGCAGGAACGCATGCGCGCCGTCGTCCGCTCCCTTGAGGAACGCGCCCTCCTCGACGTACGCCCCGGCCGCACCGCCGACGAGGCCGCCGCCGAGGCCGGCCGCGCCCTGCCGGCGCACACCGACCGGCTGCGCGCCGCCGCACGGGACTTCGACGACGTCACGTACGGCGGCCGCCGAGCCACCGAGCGGTCGTACCACCGCATCGCCGAACTCGACCGCGACTTGGCACGCACCAGGCCGCAGCAGACCGGCAGCGACCAGAGCACGGCCCCCACCAGCCGGCAGGGAGCCGCCGGATGATCCCCGAGGCCACCACCACGGCGCCGCCCTCGTCCCCGTCCACCTCGGTCTCGCCCACCGCCCGCCAGGTGTGGACCCGCGGGCGCGGCATCCTGCTCGCACTCGTGATCCTTCTCGTCGCGGGCATCGCCATGGCCGCACTCCGCTCCGGCGACCGGCACGGACGTCTCGACCCGCGCTCCGCCGACCCCTACGGCAGCCACGCCGTCGCCGCTCTCCTCGCCGACCACGGCGTGTCCACCCGCGTGGTCACCACCCTCGACCAGGCGCGTGCCGCGACCGGTCCCGACACCACCTTGCTCGTCGCCGTGCCCGACCTGCTGACCCGGAACCAGCAGTCCCGGCTGCACACGGCGACCACCGCCTCCGGCGGACGCACCGTGCTCGTCGCCCCCGGCACCCCCTCCGTCGGCGGCCTCGCTCCCGGCGTGACCGCCGATCCCGCACCCGGGTTCGACACCACCCTCGCCCCGGACTGCTCCCTGCCCGCGGCCCGCCGCGCGGGCACCGCGGAGACCGGCGACGGCGTCCGCTACTCGACCACCGTCCGGAACGCCGACTCCTGCTACCCCAGCGACGGCCTGCCCACCGTGCTGCGGATCCCGCACACCGCACACGGAGGCGACACCGTCCTCCTCGGCGCGCCCGACATCCTCTACAACGACCGCCTCGACAAGCAGGGCAACGCCTCGCTCGCCCTCCAACTTCTCGGCTCCCGCCCCCATCTGGTCTGGTACCTCCCCTCACTGACCGACGACTCCGCCCAGGACACCGGCGAGCGCGGCTTCTTCGACCTGCTGCCCTCCGGCTGGCTGTGGGGCACCCTCCAACTCTTCATCGCCGCCGCCCTGGCCGCCCTGTGGCGGGCACGTCGGTTCGGCCCCCTGGTGCCCGAGAAGCTCCCCGTCGCGATCCGCGCCTCCGAAACCACCGAAGGCCGCGCCCGCCTCTACCGCAAGGTCAACGCCCGTGACCGCGCCGCCGCCGCTCTTCGCTCCACCACGCGCACCCGCCTCGCCCCCCTGGTCGGCATCCCCGTCACCCAGGCACACACGCCCGAGACCCTGCTCCCCGCGCTGTCCGGCCGGCTCGACACCGACGGACAGGCCCTGCACGACCTTCTCTTCGGCCCGCCGCCCGGCGACGACGCGGCCCTCGTCTCCCTCGCCGACCGACTCGACGCCCTCGAAAGAGAGGTACGCCGTCCATGATGGACCCGACCACTGACAACGCCGGGCACACCGGGGACGCGGCCGGCGCACGCGCCTCCCTGGAGGCCCTGCGCGCCGAGATCGCCAAGGCCGTGGTCGGCCAGGACCCCGCCGTGACCGGCCTGGTCGTCGCCCTGCTCTGCCGCGGCCACGTCCTGCTCGAAGGCGTCCCCGGCGTCGCCAAGACCCTCCTGGTCCGCACCCTCGCCGCCGCCCTCGACCTGGGCACCAAGCGCGTGCAGTTCACCCCCGACCTGATGCCGAGCGACGTCACCGGCTCCCTGGTCTACGACACCCGCACCGCCCAGTTCTCCTTCCAGCCCGGCCCGGTCTTCACGAACCTCCTCCTCGCCGACGAGATCAACCGCACCCCGCCGAAGACCCAGTCGTCACTGTTGGAGGCCATGGAGGAGCGCCAGGTCACCGTCGACGGCACCCCGCGCCCGCTGCCCGAGCCCTTCCTGGTCATCGCCACCCAGAACCCCGTCGAGTACGAGGGCACCTACCCCCTCCCCGAGGCCCAGCTGGACCGCTTCCTGCTCAAACTGACCATCCCGCTGCCGTCCCGCCAGGACGAGATCGACGTCCTCACCCGCCACGCCGCCGGCTTCGACCCGCGCGACCTGCGCGCCGCCGGAGTACGCCCCGTCGCCGGCCCCGCCGACCTGAACGCGGCACGCGCCGCGATCGCCAAGACCACCGTGTCCCCCGAGATCGCCGCCTACGTCGTCGACCTCTGCCGCGCCACCCGCGAGTCGCCGTCCCTCACCCTCGGCGTGTCCCCGCGCGGGGCGACCGCCCTGCTGTCGACCTCCCGCGCCTGGGCGTGGCTCACCGGCCGCGACTACGTCATCCCCGACGACGTCAAGGCCCTCGCCCTGCCCACACTGCGCCACCGCGTGCAGTTGCGCCCGGAGGCCGAGATGGAAGGCGTGACGGCCGACTCCGTGATCAACGCGATCCTCGCCCACGTCCCGGTCCCCCGCTGATGGCGCTCACCGGACGTGCCGCCCTCCTCGCGGCGCTCGGCTCCCTCCCGGTCGGCATCTGGGACGCCGGCTGGACGGGCGTCCTCGCCGTCAACGCGCCGCTGGCCGTCGCCTGCGCCTGCGACTACGCACTCGCCGCACCGGTACGCCGCCTCGGCCTGACCCGCTCCGGCGACACCTCCGTACGCCTGGGCGAGACCGCCGACGTCACCCTCACCGTCACCAACCCCTCCCGACGCGTGCTGCGCGCCCGGCTGCGCGACGCCTGGCCGCCCAGCAGCTGGCAGCCCGGCACGGAGATGACGGCCTCCCGCCACCGGCTGACGGTGCCGCCCGGCGAACGCCGCCGCGTCACGACCCGCCTGCGTCCCACCCGCCGGGGTGACCGCCAGGCCGACCGCATCACCATCCGCTCGTACGGCCCGCTGGGCCTCTTCTCCCGCCAGGGAACCCACAAGGTCCCCTGGACCGTGCGCGTCCTACCCCCGTTCGCCAGCCGCAAGCACCTGCCGTCGAAACTCGCCCGGCTGCGCGAACTCGACGGCCGCACCAGCGTGCTCACCCGTGGCGAAGGCACGGAATTCGACAGCCTGCGCGAATACGTCCCCGGCGACGACACCCGCTCCATCGACTGGCGCGCGACAGCACGCCAGTCCACGGTCGCCGTACGCACCTGGCGCCCCGAACGCGACCGGCACATCCTGATCGCCCTCGACACGGGCCGTACCTCCGCGGGTCGTGTGGGTGACGCACCGCGCCTGGACGCCGCCATGGACGCGGCCCTCCTCCTGGCGGCGTTGGCCTCCCGCGCCGGTGACCGCGTCGACCTGCTCGCCTACGACCGCCGGGTCCGCGCCCTGGTCCAGGGCCGTACCGCCGGCCATCTCCTCCCGTCCCTGGTCAACGCCATGGCCACCCTGGAACCGGAGTTGGTCGAGACGGACGCCCGGGGCCTCGCCGCCACGGCCCTCCGTACGGCTCCGCGCCGCTCCTTGCTCGTACTGCTCACCAGCCTGGACGCTGCTCCTGTCGAGGAGGGCCTGCTGCCGGTGCTCCCGCAGCTCACCCAGCGCCACACGGTCCTGGTGGCCTCGGTGGCGGATCCCCATGTCGCTCGCATGGCCGCGGCCAGGGGGAACACGGAGGCGGTCTACGAGGCCGCGGCGGCCGCCCAGTCACAGACCGAGCGGCATCGGATCGCGGAACAGCTTCGCCGCCAGGGCGTCACGGTCGTCGACGCGACACCGGAGGCACTGCCGCCGGCGCTGGCGGACGCGTATCTGGCTCTGAAGGCGGCCGGCCGCTTGTGAGCGGTGCGTCGGTGACGCAGGGGGGTAAGCCCCTTGTTCCCCTGAACGCAGAAAGCCCCCGTGCCGAATGGCACGGGGGCTTTCTCAAGAATTGTTCGGCGGTGTCCTACTCTCCCACAGGGTCCCCCCTGCAGTACCATCGGCGCTGTAAGGCTTAGCTTCCGGGTTCGAAATGTAACCGGGCGT